>CALWZZ010000012.1 GCA_944386145.1 uncultured Clostridia bacterium
GGGTCGCCCCCACTAGACGTTATCTAGCATCATTGCTCTTATGGAGCCCGGACTTTCCTCTCGTAATTCCTTTCGGAGATTTACCAGCGACTATTCAATTTACTCTATTTGTTATTATATCATAGATTATTAATTTCTTCTAGTAAGTTTTTATATTTTATTAAAAATACCGAACTATTTTGAGACGTTACTGCATTCTTTAGTTCGTTTAACATGACATATCCTTTATTAATACCAGATTGCTTATTCGCTTCGATTTCTGCATTTGTTAACAATGAAGAATACGTGGTAATAGCGTCTGTAATATTTGTGTTCATTCCGTCCCAATCGCCAGTATCTAATTTAGCATATGCATTAAAGATATTTAATTTTGTTTCTAAAACGGTCTTATATAAAGTATCGTCAACCGTTGTTTGTGCAAATTTAGGAATATAGGTATATAAATTCACTAAATTATCTAACACAACTTGTTTATTTTCTTCTTCTATACTTGCCGTCAAATTGTCCATTTGTTGATTAAAGTTTAAGATATCTTCTTGTCCAACATTTAAGCTATATAAATCTAATGTAATTGTAGACATTGATGTATAAATCAGTTCCAATTCGTTTTTGCAAGAGGTCCAATCAATATCTCTATTACTTGTTAAAATCCCTGAAGCCTTCATTTCATAACTTTCTCCTGTATTTTCTGTTTGCGTATTATTACTAGAACTGTCTTGTGTTGAACTGCTATCTGAATTGGAACTAGAATTCGAACCAGAGTCCGAGTTAGAATCAGAACTATTTTCCCCACCTTCTGATGAGCTACTTCCACTTCCAGAGTTTTCAGCTGCTCTAGATTCTTCTATTTTTGTCGTAGAAATTTGGTAATTTCTTGTCTCAATATTGTTCATATTATTAAATAAATCTACCAATTTGGTGTCTAAATATCGAATTTCTGAAACTACTTTTTGTTTTTCATCATCCTCATTATTTTGTGTAGCACTTGTATATACAGTAAGTGCCAATACAACCAATACGATTAACAGAACAATATATGAAATAATTTTAAATTTTTTCAAAAAAATCCCTCCATGTTATAAGTTTCCAAAATATGCGAAATTTTGCAAAGTTGTTTTTTTGCTAATATGATTTCTTTTGATAGTATTTACATTTTTTTGCTAGTTTATTCTATGTATAATTATTTCATATTTTTTCATACTAAATATGATAAACATTTTTATGGAGAATATTATGTATGTAACTGTTAATTTGTATAGTCAAAAAGAAGGAGAATTGAATAGATTTTTAAGTAACTTTTATAATACCAATCTTGAGATAGATGAAAATTTACATTGGGAAAAGCAATATCAAAACCCCATTGAATTAGCTGAAATTGTCGGCGTTTTTTTGGACAACATTGAAGATTATTTCATTCACATGTGGATTTGTATTGATAAAAATGTATATATCCATATTAATGAAAAAAATGGTAATGAAATTATCAAATATCTTTATGAAAGATTTCCATACTAACAAATCTAGCTTTACTAGACCTTTTCTCTACTTTTTAACTTTTGTTATACTAATCTAAGTTCTAGTAAGAAGCATATAAGATTTGTCCTTATTTTTCTATAATAATGGTTACTGGTCCATCGTTTAATAGACTTACTTTCATGTCTGCCCCAAATATACCTTTTTCTACTTTAATATCATTTTTTGCACATTCATCACAAAAATATTCATATAATGCATTGGCTTTATCTGGTTTTGCTGCTTCTATAAAAGAAGGTCTGTTACCTTGAGAGCAGTCTGCATATAAAGTAAATTGTGAAATAATTAATAATTCCCCATTTACATCTTTTAATCCTAAGTTCATTTTGTCATTTTCATCTCTGAAAACTCTTAATTTACATAGTTTTTTTACAAGATAATCTGCATTTTCTTCTGTGTCACTATGTGTAATTCCTAATAATACTAAAAATCCTTTGCCGAATTTTACCAACTGTTTTTCCGTCTACTTTGACTTCTGCTTCTTTTACTCTTTGTACAACAATTTTCATAGTTTATTATTTCCTTTCCTAACACCAAATGGTTGGAAAAAGCAAATTTCCAACCATTTATATTTTTAATATATATCTTCGCCTGCGTGAGCTGAAAGATTTCCTCTTAACTTATTATTGTCCTATATTTTTCAATTCTTCTTCTGTAATATCTTGTGCGTCTGGATTAATTTCCACTTCTGTCGTTTTTTCTAAATTCGTTTGTGATTCAGAAGTTGCCTCTTCATTATCATTTTTTGTTTCTTCAGAAGATGTTCCCATAGCGTTGTCTTCTTGATTTTCAGAATTCGCTTCTTTCTCGACATTTTCTGTATTTTTAGAATCTGATTCTTCAATAGTTTCTGCTGGATTATTTTCAACAAGTTCTACTTCTTTTGCTTTTTCCTCTTCTTGCTTTGCACCACATTCTGGACAGAATTTCATATTTTTGTCAATTTCTTTAAAACATTTAGGGCATTGTTTTTTATCTTTTAAATCTAAACATTCTCTTCTTAATCTTTCAATTTCTTGACTCATTTCGTCAATATTTTTGCATTCTTCTGATAAATCTTTTTCTATTGAAATTTCTTCTTTTTTTACATGTTTTTCATATACTTTTTTCCCAATTTCTTCATATATATCTTCTATTTTAGATTTTAAATCTCCCATTTTTAGTTTTAATTTTGTTTCTTTGGCAATCTTTCCTGTTTTATCTGCTGTAACTTTATATGCTTCTGTTGCTTTTTTTCCTAATTGATTAAAAAAATCCATTTTCTTTCATTCCTTTCAACATTCGTTATTACCTCTTATTATTTCCTTATCCTACTATATTATTCACTTTTTTTCTCTCTTGTCATTAATTGATTTACTGCAACTTTTGGGTCAAGTTTTTCATATATTACTTGATATACCGTTTCTACAATTGGCATATATACATTATGTATTTTTCCAAGTTCATAAGCAACTTCAATATTATCAATACTTTCAATTACCATTCCAACTTCTTTTTTGGCTTCTTCTAATGTTTTTCCCTGTCCAATTAGTTTACCCGCTTTTCGATTTCTACTATGCTCGCTTAAACAAGTAACAATTAAATCTCCTAATCCACTTAAACCATAAAATGTATCTTTTTCTCCACCTAATGCAACACCTAATCTCGTTAATTCTCCTAATCCTCTTGTAATTAATGCAGCAAATGTGTTGTCACCTAATCCAATTCCATTTGCAGCACCAGCACAAAATGCGATAATATTTTTTAATGCACCTCCCAATTCTACACCTTTTACATCACTTGAAGTATAAATTCGCATTTCTGGACACATAAATGTATCTTGTATTAACTTTAATACACCTTCATCTTTAGAAGCAATAACCAAAACAGTCGGAACCGCAATTGAAACCTCTTCTGCATGACTAGGTCCTGATAATACACCTAATCGAATTCCTGGCAATTCTTCTTCTAATACTTCGTCTAATGTTTTCAAAGTATCTTTTTCAAATCCTTTTGAACAAATGATTACTGGTTTTTCTCCAACATATTGTTTATATTGTTTAAAAACATCTCTTGTAAATTTTGAAGGGGTTACATGAAGTATAAATTCCGCATCTTTTACAACTTTTTCAAAGTCTGTAAAACATTCTATATTATCTGGTATTTTTAAATTTGGTAAAAACTTACATTTTCTTTCTTTGTTTATTAGGTCTTTTTCTTCTTCTGAAAAAGACCATATTTTGATTGTATTTCCACATCTTGCAAGGTGAGTAGCTAGTGCTACTCCCCAACTTCCACTTCCTATAATTGCTACATTTTTCATTCTTGTTTTTCCTCCTAAGTTTCATTTTATGATTATTTATTTGTTTTTATTTTTGATATAATGGCTATAATTACAATTAATATTAATACAATGATTAATAGTAATGTTCCAAAGTTAATTCTAATTTTTGTTGGTTGTTTAATTTCATCTTTATCATAATTATATTCAATTTCACATACATTATCCTCTATTTTGAAATTATCAATATGCATAATATAATCTTTCTCATCATTTTTTACTCTGAGTTTCATATCCATTTCAGAATAATTTGATAATATTTCAAATGTATACAGCCCCTCTGCATTTGGTTCTAACAATATTTGAACATATTCTATTCCATTTTCAACATATGTTTCGTTTTGAATATTCTTCTTATCTACATTAATTAATGGAATATCATTTTGTATTAGTGTCTCTGCCCCAGTATATTCAATGTCTAGTCCTGCATGATTAATTGCATATATAATGTAATTTGAAGGTAATAACATAAATAAGTCAAAATCTGCATTACTTTCATTGCTAGTTACTTCTAATTGAATTGTATATGTACTATTTGCCTTTACTGTTGGTACTAATAAACCTATCATTAATATGATTAATAAAACTATTGTTAGATATTTTTTCATTTGTTTTTCTCCCCTTCTCTACTTTTTAAAACTAATTTTATTTTCTTTTCCTGCCAAAATTCTTTTAATATTGCTTCTATGATTAAATAAAACAATTACAGCTAAAATAATACTATATATCAAATAGCCACTTCCTTCTGAAACAATATAATTATCTGTTATAAATAATGTTAGCACTGGGAATAGCACGGCTGCTGCACAGGAACCTAAAGATACCATTCTCGTTAGTGCAATTAATAATACACCAAATACCAAACAAATCAAACCAATTTGCCAGTTGCTCATAATTAAAATTCCTAGAGAAGTTGCCACACCTTTTCCACCTTTAAACCCAAAGAAAATTGGAAATGTATGACCAATTACTACTGCAATTCCAGCGATTTGTACAAGTAATGATTTGTTTTCCACTTGAAATGCCCAACCGATAAACATAGCAATTAATATGGCAACTACACCTTTTAAAATATCACAAATTAATGTTATCGCAGCTGCTTTTTTTCCTACAGAACGAAGCATATTAGTCGTTCCTGCATTTCCACTTCCTTTTTCTCTTACATCAAATCCAGCCATTTTTTTGCTGATGATTACTGAAAAATTAACACTTCCTATTAAATACGCAATAATTGCTGTTATTACATTTAATACCATTTTTTATCCTCCTTTTATGTGTGCTTTTGCACGCAGATTTGATTTTTGATGAAATTGCCACTTCACCAAAATGCAATTATTTTTCAACCTTTTCTCTTACAATAATTCTAACAGGTGTTCCCTCTAATCCAAATTCCTTCCTAAACTGATTTACTAAATATCTTTCATATGAAAAATGGAATAGTTGTTTATCATTTACAAATATAACAAATGTTGGTGGTCTTGTTGTTGCCTGTGTTCCATACAATATTTTTAAACGTTTTCCTTTATCTGTTGGTGGTTGGACAATCGCAATTGCTTCATTAATAACTTGGTTTAATACAGATGTTGACACTCTCATACTATTTTGTTCGTTTACATGATTAATCATATCAAATAATTTATTTACTCTTTGTCCAGTTTTCGCAGATATAAATAAGATTGGAGCATAAGATAAATACGATAATTTGTTATAAATCTCTTTTTTGTACTTTTCCAATGTTCCTGTCTCTTTTTCATATTCATCCCATTTATTAACTACAATAATAATTCCTTTTCCTGCTTCATGGGCTTCTCCTGCAATTTTAGCATCTTGGTCTGTAACCCCTTCTAAGGCATCTATCATCATTAGACAGACATCTGCTCTTTCAATAGCCAGTAATGTTCTCATAATGCTAAACTTTTCTATAGATTCTTTTACTTTGCTTTTCTTTCTAATTCCTGCCGTATCAATTAAAATATATTTTCCTTTTTCATTTTCAAATCTAGAATCAATAGCATCTCTCGTAGTTCCTGCTATATCACTTACAATTGTCCTATTTTCCCCTAATATTTTATTAATAAGTGAAGATTTGCCTACATTTGGCTTTCCAATAACTGCCACCTTTATGATGTCTTCCTCATCTTCATCTTGCGTTTTTTCAGGAAAACTTTCATATATTTTATCCAATACATCTCCAATTCCAATAGCATTACTAGCAGAAATTGGATAGGGTTCTCCTAGACCTAGATTATAAAATTCATATATTTTTTCTCTATCTTTTTCAAAATTATCTGCTTTATTACATACTAAAACAATCGGTTTCCCCGATTTCTTTAACATGACCGCAATTTCTTGGTCTGCTACCGTAATTCCCTGTCTAATATCTGTTAAGAATATAATAACATCTGCCATTGATATGGCTAAATTTGCTTGTTCTCGCATTTGAGATAATATGATATCTTCTGATTCTGGTTCAATTCCTGCTGTATCAATTAATGTGAAATTTCTACCTCTCCAATTAGTATCTGCATATATTCTATCTCTTGTAACCCCAGGTGTATCTTCTACAATTGACACACGACTTCCTACTAGGTAATTAAAAAAAGTAGATTTTCCTACATTTGGCTTTCCTATGATGGCTACGATTGGTTTTGACATTTTTCATTTCTCCATTTCTTTAATATATGTTATAGTATATCATATATTCTATAAAAATAACAAGAAAAATAAAAAAGAAAACCATTTATTTTGGTTTCCTTTGATTTTATCTATTACTATTTCGTTTGTGTTTTTATATGCTACTATCCTTTATTATATTTAAATTTACTTTCCATGTTTAATTTTGAAATTTCATATTCAAATTTTTTATGTTCTACTTGGTTTTCTTCTATTGCGGTGTCTAATTTTTTATTTATATCTGTATTAATTCTTGTAAGTTCATATAAAATGTGTGCAATATTTGAATTTGCAATCACATCTACTTTATTATCAATGCTGTTTACTTTTAGTTTAATCTCATCAATTTCACTTACCTTTTCCTTAATGAAATCAATATCGCTTATTTTTTCTTTAATAAAATCAATTTCACTTACTTTTTCTTTGATAACATCAATATCGCTTACTTTTTCTTTGATAACATCAATATCGCTTACTTTTTCTTTGATAACATCAATATCGCTTACTTTTTCTTTGATAACATCAATATCGCCTACTTTTTCTTTGATAGTATCTATTTCATTATCAATACCATCTACTTTTTCTTCAATATTATGCATTCTATCTTTGATAGTATTTACTTCATTCATCACTTTATCAATTTTTTCATTTTGTTGATTAAACTCACCTTGCATTTTTGTCCATAAGTCATCTATCGTCATATATGCACCTCCTTTCATGAAAATAATTTGATTGGAATTTTTAGATAATAAATATGAAATAAAATATAGATGAAATAAAACTTATCTAGTAATAGATAAATTACTCTTATACTTTATCATCATATTTACATAATTTCAAGTCATTTTCTGATATTTTTTTATATTTTTATCCTATTTTTCGACATATTTCTTGTTTTTAATACATTTTTTTGTTTTTCCATTTTTCAGAATATATTCATAGAAATTTTTGCCTTGTGTCCTATTAATTTTGTTTATTATATAATTAAAATAATATTTAAGCAATAGCTTTATTTATAAAAATATGGTATTATATATATCATATGGTTACAATTCACGGCTTATAGATGAGTATTAATAAGAATGTTGATATATAAAATAACTTTTTAACTGTGAATTGTAAAAAACAAAGGAGTGATTTACTATGGCATTTGATGGAATTGTTACAAAAGCAATTACGTCTGAATTACAACCATTACTTGGTGGTAGAATTGATAAAATATATGAACCTAATAAAAATGAGATTATTTTAGGATTTTATTTAAAGGGAAACAACTATGCATTAAATATCTGTACAGATGCACAAAATTACCGATTACATTTAACAACACATGCTAAACCTAATCCAAAAACTGCATTAAATTTTTGTATGCTACTTAGAAAACATTTATTAGGTTTAAGAATTAAAAACATCATCTCTTCAAATTTAGAAAGAGTCATTACTATCGAATTTGAAGGTTTTGACGATGTTGATGATATTATTAGCAAAAAATTGGTTATTGAATTAATGGGTAGACATTGTAATGTCATTTTGCTTGATGAAAATAATATTATTATTGATTGTTTAAGACATATTTCATCCGACAACA
The DNA here is from genome assembly GCA_944386145.1 of uncultured Clostridia bacterium. GTDB lineage: Bacteria > Bacillota > Clostridia > TANB77 > CAG-508 > CAG-269. The sequence continues at coordinate 8,115 of CALWZZ010000012.1, forward strand.
TTTCAACTAGAGATATGCTTCCACACGTAAAATACACATATCCTTCTACAAATAAATTGAATTTTTTACAAATAGCAAATGTTCAAGATTTTAAATCAAAGTTACAATTGGACTTTGAAAAAGCACTTGTTAGTCATCTACCAATAGATATTTCTAATACGTTTAATGGCATTAGTAAACGTTTTGTAGAATACACTTTAAATACTTTAAATATAGACACTTCTAGCACTATAACAGATACAATTTTGGAAAAGCTTTATACATATATTCAAGACATCATTACGGCTACAGATAGCTTACAATTAGGCTTTGAAACTATTTTAGATATCAATGGCAAACCAAAAGATTATGTATTAGTAAAAAAATCTTATGAAAATTCTAATGATAATTTTTCGCTTAACTTTTTCATTGATGATTTCTATTTTCATAAAGAAACTTCTGAGGAATTTAAGCAATACAGAGATAGTATTTCAAAATTAATTTTAGATACTTTAAAAAAATATAATAAACGATTAATGCATATCAATGAAAAATTAAAAGAATGTGACAACATGGATATTTATAAATTATATGGAGAATTAATCACAGCCAACTTATATAGAATTCAAAATGTAAATACAGACAAATTAACTTTGGAAAACTATTATGATAATAACGCATTAATTACGATTCCTTTAGATAAACGCTACTCACCTAGTCATAATGCAAAATTATTTTTTAAAAAATATACAAAATTAAAAAATGCATTACAAATTGTTGGAGAACAAAAAGAAGAAACCATACGAGATTTAGATTATATTGAAAGTGTTATTTATGAATTAGAAGCTTGTACTTCAATTGAAGATATTACCAATATTTTCGAAGAAATTTCAGAAAGTTCTGTTTTTAAAGAGAGAACTGAAAAATATAAAGAGAAAAAAAATCCGAAAGTAAAAAAATCTAAATTAACCAAAAATAAAAACGTCCATTTTAATCCTATCAAATATACCATCGAAGGTTATACATTTTTAGTTGGTAGAAATAACATGGAAAATGATTATCTTACTTTAAAATATGCCAAGAAAACCGATTTGTGGTTTCACACAAAAGATATTCATGGAAGTCATTGCATTTTAGTATTGAACAATCAACCTGTCCCCAAAGAAGAAATTTTAGTAAAATGTGCAGAAATTGCTGCCTTTCATAGTAAAGCAAAAAATTCTTCTAATGTACCTGTGGATTTTTGCGAAGTAAAATATGTGAAAAAGCCAAATGGTGCAAAACCTGGAATGGTTATTTACAAAAATAACAAAACCATTCATGTAACACCTGTTGGTTGGCCCATTGGGGACGTGCCAAAATGGACAAAAAATGTCCAAAAGGGACAGACCTATTGAAAATAACAATATTTTATTTAGGATTTTAATTTGATAATTGTTAAAAACCAATATAGTAGTTATAAAATTTTATTTATTAAATGGCTGGCGTTACAGAATATACAAATTCTAACATTATAAAGCAGGCACCTCTCACAGCAAGTCTGAGATTCTCCTACTTGATAATGCAAGAATTTGTAATATTCTTTCACTAGCACATTTAATTTCATAAAATTTTATAACTACTATATTGGCTTTATCTGTTTATATATTATTCATACGGACTTTCTAATATTTAAAAATAAATTAACAAAATATTTTCTTGAAAACTAAATATAATATTAAATAGCATTTTTATTAGGTCTGTCCCTTTTGGACATTTTTTGTCCATTTTGGCACGTCCCCAATAGTCCATGAACCTACCAGAATATCAACATAGTAATTACTGTTGCAACCACAACATCTGTTGTTGTCCAACCATCTGGAAGAATTTCAATTTCTTCTCCCTCTGGTCTCTCATCAACTATACTTACTGAATAATATTCTACATCTTCCAATTTAAACAATATTTCAAAATTCTGTGTTTCATTTGCTTGTAATTGATTAATATTAATAATTTTTCTACCTAGGTAGACATCTCTTCCCGAATAGAAATCCACTTCTAAATATTTTCCACTTAAGTCCTCTGTTTCTGAATTTGTAATGATTCCTCTAATTCTTCCATCTACAAGTGTTGCTTCTGCTTGATATATATTAACTTGTGATACATTGTCTCTTCTTTCTATTGGTTTATATGTAGCATTTAGTCCTACATTGATTAAAAAATTTGAAAATATGAAAAACAATATTACCCAAGAAGCATACATAAATAAGGTTTTTAATCTATCCATCTTTAATTTCTCCCATCTTTTATTTCATTTCTAAAGTGTCTAATTCCGCTTGGAAAACATTTTCCAATCTATTCCTATTATACCAAAAGTCAACATAATTTTCAAGCAATTTCGATTTCTTTCCCCAAATACACAGAATAAATATATGTTTTATCTACTTTTCTTTTTAAGGTTTCCTCTAATGCTTTCTGATACAATTCCAATTGTGTATGGTATTTTTCTATTAATTCTTCTTCTTTTCCTTTTTCCACATAGTCTGTTTTGTAATCTACTAAAACGATTTCGCCTTCTGCATTGATGTAATATAAATCGATAATTCCTTGTACCAAAACCTCTTCTTCCAATGGTTCTTGATATATTTCTTTTGCTGGTATATTAATAAAAAATGGTCTTTCCTTATAAACTTTTTTCGCAGTTTGTAGTTCTTTCCAAATATTTGATTTTGTAAATTCTACAATTTTATATGGATTTATATTTTGTGCTTCTACCTGTGTTATGATTTCTCGATTTACCAAATTTTTAATTAAATCTTTTATTTGCTCTAAATCATATGTTTTCTTTTCGTCTAATCTTTGCAAACATAAATGTACCAATGTTCCTTTTTGTGCACCTGTTAATGTTTCTTGTTTATCATTTCTCATGAATTTTGGTTTATCAAATAGATTTTTTGTATAACTATTATCTTCGTCAGAATTTGATACTTCTTGCTTGGTTTGTTCTTTTGCAAATTCCATATTGTATTTGTAACTTTCACTTTGTCTTTCATTTTGCAATTCTTTTATTTTTGTTACAGATAACATTGTTGGAATTGTAGTTGCCAATTGATGTGTATATGTATATTCTAAAATTTTATCTAGTTTTTGGGCTGTTTCTTTTGGTGTGTCTGTATTTTCCAAAACTGCTTTCACATCAACAATCTCTTCTTTTGGTTTTGCCACATTTTTCAATAATTCCTGCTTATTTATAACATTCAATGTTAGCAATGTATTTGTATTTTCTTTTTCATATGCATAAACCAATAATATCCAGTCTAAATATTTTTTATATTTCTTTACCAGAATATAGTTGATTTTGTCGTCTATTTTACGATATCGATTTACCTGATTTTGCATTTTTTCCATTTCTTTTTCGTAATCTTTCTTTAGACCTGTTATATACAATTTTTCTTTTGCTCTTGTTAATGCTACATATAGAATTCGCATTTCCTCTGATAGGGTTTCTGTTAAAATACGATTTCTGATAGCTTCCTTTGTTAAGGTATCATATTGTACTTGTCTTTCATAATCAATATATTTCACACCAATCCCCAATTCTTGGTGTAATAATATATTTTGGTTTAAATCTAACAAATTAAATTGTTTACCAGTTGCTGATAAAAAGACCACAGGAAATTCCAATCCTTTACTTTTATGAATACTCATAATACGAATAACATCATCATTTTCTCCAATTAGCTTTGCTGCTCCTAAATCATTACTTCCTACATGTAGTTTTTCTATGAAATTGATAAAATTGTATAATCCTTTAAAACTAGCTGTTTCATATTGTTTTGCTCTTTCAAATAGCATTTTTAAATTGGCTTGTCGTAAATCTCCATTTGGCATTAGCCCCACATAAGTATAATAATGTGTATCAGAATACAATTTCCAAATAAACTCATCTAGTGCTAGATATTCTTTTTCTTTTCTCCAAGTCTCCAGATTTTCCAAAAATGTATCAATTTTTTCCTTTAATTCTGAACTTACATTAATTCTTGCCTTTTGCATTGCTGTGTAGAAATTATCATATTTATCTGATAGGCGAATTTCTACCAATTCGTCATCTGTAAAGTTTCCAATATGTGACCTTAGAACTGTAACAAGTGGGATATCTTGGATAGGATTGTCAATAATCTTTAATAAACTCATGATGGTTTGAATTTCCACAGAGTCCAAATATTCTTGAGAACTTTCCGAAAATACTGGCATACCTAAATTTAAAATTTCCTCTTCAAAAATTGGTGCATTGACTTTCGTAGACCTTAATAAAATAACAATATCTTTATATTGGATATCTCTAAAACCATTTTTCTTTCTATCAAACACCTGAAATTTACTATCTACCAATTCTTTAATTTTATTTGCAACAAACCTTGCTTCTACTTGAATATCTTCTAATCTTTCTTCATTCTCTTCTGTTTCATCCGTTTCCTGTGCTTCCTCTTCTTCTACCAAATCTTCTTGTTCTTTTAAATCAATAACTGTAATCTCTGTTTCTAAATGTTGTCCATTTTCCTCGTAACTTGCTCCTAAATTTAGATATTCTTCCTTATCATAATCGATATCCCCTAAGTTTTCGCTCATGATATCTTGAAAAATTAAATTGGTAAAATCTAATACATTTTCTCGACTTCTAAAATTTTTAAATAGCTGTATTTTTAAGTCATTTCCTTCTTCTCTTTGTTCTTTTGTTTGATAGGTTTTATATTTTGACAAAAATAGCTCTGGCATGGCTTGTCTAAATTTATAAATACTTTGTTTAACATCTCCTACCATAAAAATATTGTGCTTATTAGAAATTGCCGTTAAAATATATTCTTGCACCATATTACTGTCTTGGTATTCGTCAATTGCAATTTCTAAAAATTTTTCTTGATATTTTTTAGCTACTTCTGTTGACTCGATATTCCCCTCTTTATGTTCTAGCAATATTTCCAATGCCAAATGCTCAATATCATTAAAATCTACCATATTTTTGTCTCTTTTTCTTTTGGAAAACACATCTCCAAATTGAAATATTAGCTCTTTTAATTTGACTAATGTTGGATACATATCCACAATATCTTGGTTTGCTTCATTTGAAGGATAAATAAAAATTTTATTTAACGTGTTAGAAAATTTCTTTTTTACATCATCCCTTATTTGCTTTGCTTGGTCTTTTGCTTCTGAATCCACTTTTTGCCTTGGCCATGTTGCAAAAGTAAAATTGGCATAAACTTCATAAGCCTTATCCCAGCTATCTAGATTTTTTCTTAGTATTTCCATTTTTTCAATGTCATCATAAAGTGTTTTGGCAAACTTTTCTAAGTCTGGATTTTTTTGCAAAATTTGATGTTGCTCTTGCAAGGTATGAATATCATCAATCACTTCTTCTTCCACTTCTTTTAATAGTATTTTTCCCCAAGGTGTTTGGCTAAAATCTTTTTCTAAATCTTGAAGATGAAACATCTCGATTTTCTCATTTAACCAGTCATTTGGAAATGGATTACTTTGAATATATGTGTAAATTTTTAAAATTAAATCTTTTAGTGGTGTATCATCACGATAACTTGTATAAGTATTGATTAACTCTGCAAAATCCTCATCTTGTGCCTCATATTTTTCTTCAAAGATATCGTCTAATACTTCTTGTTTTAACAATTCAATCTCTGTTGTATCAGCAATTCTAAAATTTGGGGATATATTATCTAACTCATAGAAATTGTTTCTTACTACATCCAAACAAAAAGAATCAATTGTACAAATACTTGCTTTATTTAATAACGTAATTTGCCTTTGTAGATTTTCATCTTCTGGATTTTCATCTAGTTTCTGATAAATTGCTTCTAATACTCTTTCTCTCATCTCTGCTGCTGCTGCATTTGTAAATGTAACCACCAATAATCTATCAATATCTACTTTTTCTTTAATGATTTTATTAATAATTCTCTCTACTAAAACTGCTGTTTTTCCACTTCCAGCAGCTGCCGCAACTAAAATATTAGAGCCTTTTTCCATGATTGCTTGCAATTGTTCATTTGTCCATTTAACTTCTGCCATTTGTATAGTCTCCTTTTTGTTTTTTTAGATTATATCATTACTTCTATGCAAATACAATCAAAAAATCTTCGATTTATAAAGAAAGGTCTAGAATTGTTACAATTACAACTATTAATATATAAAAGCTCAAAGTTATATTATCATATTTTATTCATTAAATATGATAATATAACTTTGAGCTAATTTAAAAATTCTAATTCGTGAATTGTAACGATTCTAGACCTTTTTCTCATAAATTGCAGTTATCTATGATTTCATTTTAGAGAGTAAATCTTGTAAAGCAAGTCTTCTGTGGCTGATTTGATTTTTTTCTTCTTTAGTTAATTCTGCAAATGTTCTGCCATCTTCTAACTCGAAAATGCTATCAAAGCCAAATCCATTTTTTCCTCTCATTTCTGTTGCAATATATCCTTTGATTTCTCCTTTTCCTATTATGTAATTACCATTCTCATAATATGTCACACAACATTTTACACTTGCTTTACGTTCTTCTTTTTTTAGATTTTTCATCTTTTCTAAAATATATATATTTCTTTGTTCTGGTGTTGCCTTTTCTCCTAAAAATCTTGCTGTATGCACTCCTGGCCAACCATCATAGATGTCAATGCATAAACCGCTGTCATCTGCAATACAAGGCATATGTAAATATTCTGATAGTTCTTGTGCTTTTTTCATAGAATTGCCTTCAAAAGTTTCTTTATCTTCTATGACTTCCATATTACAATTTACATCTTTTAAGGATAATAATTCATATCCTGTTAATATTTCTTTTATTTCTTTTAATTTTCCTGCATTATTTGTGGCAATTACAATTTTTTTCATCTTTATCTTTCTGTTTCTTCCTCTTTTCTTCTTTTCTCTTCTTTATGATGTTTTAATACTTCTTCGATATCTTCTCTTTTATTTAGTGCTTTACAAATATCTTTTGTACTATTTTCTGTTCCATCATATTTTCGATTTATGTATTCTAATATTTCTTTAAATCTTACTTTTTCTATTCTGTCATTTTCTAATGGCATACATAAATGTCTTTGCTTTCTAACTTCGTCTAAATAAGTTGCTAGTTCCATCAATCTTTTTCCTACTTCTTTACTTTTTTCATTTTGTTCATTGATGGCTCTATATGATAAAATCCTGATATATGATGTTAGTTCTGCATATTTTCTTTCTGGACTTTGTTCTTCCATCTTTGTTTCTTGTTTTTGTTTTTTCATCTTTTCCTTCTCCTTTTATGTTAATAATCATAACAGATTTTGTTGAATATTTCAAGAGTTCATTTGTAAATACAACAAAAGTATTTAAAACGTATTCTTTGCATTCTTATTTTATGTATTTAAATCATTCCATAGTTTTATTTGCATATTCTATTTCATCTAAAACACTTTTTGACATAAGGCTAAAAAAGTTTTGTAGTGTGTTACAACACAATCTAAAAAAGCACAGATTTAAGAACATAAAGTGTTTGTTCAGCAGACAAAAAGGCGGCACTTATAAATAAGTTATGCTATTATTAAAAACACAAAATATAAAAAAAGAAAACATAAACGGAATATATCGTCATAACGAAAGAAGAAATAAAAATTATTCTAATAAAAATATAAATCCAAAATTATTTCATCTTAATTACTCACTAAAAAATTGTGAACATTCTTAATATATTTTTTATACATTTTCTTCATATAAAATAGTAAAATTGTTAGTTATACAATATCTTAAATTTTAAGAAAAATCTATAGTTTTACAATACCTTTACCTAATTCAACTAAGAATTTAATAAATAAATTATTTTTAAGCAAAAAAATAGACTTATCAAAACTTGAAAGCATTAATAAGTCTATTGGTGCGGATGAAGGGACTCGAACCCCCACGCCGTTGGCACTGGTTCCTAAGACCAGCGCGTCTACCAGTTCCGCCACATCCGCATATATAAACTAACAATAATTATATTAGCACAAATCCATTTTTGTTGTCAATAGTTTTTTGAGATTTTCCAGTGAAATTTAATTCTATTACATATATATTATAAAAAAATTTTATATTCATATATTGTTTACACATATTTTGTCATTTACATTGAAAAATAGATGATCAGCCCACCTACTATTGCCAATATAAACCCTAAAATTTTTAGTCCACTAGCTCCTTCGTTTTGGTCTCCAAATCCGAAAAATCTTTTTGTAATTATTCTAGCATCATATATCAAAATGACACCAGCTAAAATCATGATTAATCCTAATAGTTTTACGATTAGTTGAAACATATATATCGACATCCTTTTTTATTTTATAGATATATATTAATATCTTTTTTTAAAAAAGTCAATAGGCGTTAAGTATGTCCTTAACGCCTAAATTTCTATCCTCTTTGTAAATTTGTCTTTTATTAATGCTTTTAACCTTGCATTTTCTGTTTTCTCTAATTTAGGGTCATTTTCAATAATTCTAATAGCTGCTTCTTGTGCCAATTTTAATATATTCATATCTTCAAATAGGTTAGCAATTTTAAATTCTGGTAGCCCATGTTGCATTGTTCCAAAAAAGTCTCCTGAGCCTCTTAATTCCAAGTCTTTTTCTGAAATGATAAATCCGTCATTGGTATCACACATTACTTTCATTCTTTTTCTAACTGTTTCGCCTTTGCCTTCATATTTTAGAATACAATAAGATTTATATTCTCCTCTTCCTACTCTTCCTCTTAATTGATGTAATTGTGCTAATCCAAATCTCTGTGCGTCCTCTATAACCATGATATTTGCATTTGGTACATCGACCCCTACTTCGATAACCGTTGTTGAAATCAATATATCAATTTCCTTATTTTTAAATCTCATCATAATATCATCTTTATCTTTTGCTTTCATTTTTCCATGTATGTATTCTACTCGATATTCTGGAAAAGTTTCTGTTTTACATTTTTCATATAACTTTTCTACAGATTTTAGGTCTAACTCTTCATTTTCTTCTACCAATGGGCATACTATATATGCTTGTCTTCCTTCTTTTAACTGTACTTTTATAAAATTATTAATCCTATCTTCCATTCCTTTGGTCACCGCAAATGTGTCAATTTTCTTCCTGTTTGGTGGTAATTCATCTATGATAGAAATATCCAAATCGCCATATAATATTAAAGCTAGTGTTCTAGGAATTGGTGTTGCTGTCATAACCAATACATCTGGATTTTGTCCTTTTTCTACAATTGTTGTTCTTTGTTTTACACCAAAACGATGTTGTTCATCTGTTACAACTAATCCTAAATTTTTGAATTCTACATTTTCTTGTAATAGAGCATGTGTACCAATTACAATGTCAATTTCTCCATTTGCTAGCCTTTCTAACAATTCTGTTTTTTTCTTTTTGGTCATTGCTGAAATGAGTAACTCACATTTGATATCAAATTCATCAAATATTTTTTTAAAGTTTTCTAAATGTTGTGTAGCAAGAATTGCTGTTGGTGCCATGATGGCTGCTTGATAACCACATTTTACTGCTTTATAGGCAGAACACATTGCAATAACGGTTTTTCCTGAACCAACATCTCCTTGTAATAAGCGGTTCATTGGTTTTTCTGATTCCATATCATTATCTATTTCTTCTAATACTCTTCTTTGTGCATTTGTTAATCGAAATGGCAATTTATTAATAATATCTGACATATGCACATCTTTGCTAAATTGAATTCCCTTTTCCTCATTTATATAACTATTTTTTAATTCTAATAGTGCCAATTGCATGGTTAATAATTCTTCAAAAACCAATCGATTTCTGGCAATATTAAAGTCTTTAAATTCTTTTGGAAAATGAATATTTTTCGTTGCTTGATTAATTCCTTCTAAATGATATTCTTTTAAAATATATTCTGGTAATGTTTCTTCTAGTTTATTTTCCACTTCCTTAATTCCATTTTCCATAATTTTTCTAATTGTATTTTGTGATAGACTATATGTTAATGGATATATAGGAACAATTTTTCCTGTATTTGATGTTTTTCCTTCTTCGTCAAAGACGGGTGAATTTATGGTAATTCTTCCAAAAGTATTATTAATTTTTCCATAAAATGTGTATTTTTTTCCTTGCTCAAATTTATTTTTTAAATAACTTTGATTAAACCAGACAGCTGTTGCTACACCTGTTTCATCACGAATTACCAGTTTTTGCATAGTTTTCCCTCTAAGCCTTACATCACTTACTCTTCCTGTAGCATAGGCTTCAATTAATACTTCTTCTCCATCGATACATTCTGCAATATTTTTTGGTTTGCTTCTATCTTCATACGTCCTTGGATAATAGGTAATTAAATCTTTTAACGTAAATATACCTAATTTGTTTAATAATTTTACTCTATTGGGTCCAACACCTTTTATATATTTTACATCTTTTTCTAAATCTATCATTCTTTTTCCTCTTTTCCTATTCAAGGTTGGAATTTCGTTTTTTCATTGTAGCACATTGCTCGAAGATTATTACTTTATTTACAAAATCTATGTCTTCCAATTGTTACAGTCATTGGTCTTGACCATATCCATTTATTGGTCGCTGTAGATGGATTAAAATAATAGATAGCACCATAACTAGGGTCCCATCCATTAATAGCGTCTTGTGCTGCTTTTTTGGCGGTTGAATCTGGTGTTAAATTGATTTGTCCATCTTTAACTGCGTCAAAAGCCCCTGATTGATAAATGACGCCTGATATGCTATTGGGAAATGAACTATTTTTTACTCGATTCATAACGACTGCTCCTACTGCAACTTGTCCTGTATATGGCTCCCCTCTTGCTTCTCCATAGATTAGCCTTGCTAATAAATTAACATTACTTGTATTACTAGAAGACGATGAAGAACTTGATGAGGAACTTGTTATTCCCATTGCTGCTAATGTTGCTGGTCCTGCAATTCCATCCACTGTTAAGCCATTTTTTCTTTGAAAGTATCTTACTGCTTCTTGTGTTTGGCTACCATAGATACCATCTATGTTTCCATTATAATATCCCCATCGTTTTAATTTGGTTTGTATTTGTATGACTTCATCTCCTCTTGAACCATATTTGGATAAAGCTTCTACTTCATTATTTCTTAAGAATATATAAGCAATCATAGCTAGCATGAATACAATCATTATACATGCTAGGCCTATTTTTCCTTTATTTTCTTTTATTTTTTTCATATAAATCACCTTTGCTAAAAATTTCTTATTCTTATTTTTAGCAATATTGGGATTTATTATACATTATAACTGGATATCTTCTGAATATTTCTGATTTCTTTCTAATACTTCTTTTTCTTTCTCATTAATTAATGTTATTATTGGTTCATTTGCTCTTGTTTTATAACTATAATATTGAATTTCTTGATTTATTAATTCCTTTGTTTCTACTTGTTCATAAGTTTGCTTTTCTGAATTATATAAATAGTATATATTTTTATTTTCTTTTTTAATAATTACTATATTTCTACTTTGTCTTCTTCCATCTTTTTCTATAAAACCTTTACACATTTCAATATACTTTTTAATATCTTCTTTAGATAAAATCTCACTAGCAAGTTTTCTATAATATTCCATGGCTTCAATGTTTCCTATTTTTCTTCTTCGGTTTGCTTCAATAATTCCTACATATTTCATAATAAATTCAAACTTTCGTTGTACCAATTCATCTGGCTGTTTTGTCTCAAAAAATTCCTCCATAAATTTTTTATCAAAGCTTTCTTTTTTCATTATATCTAAAATATCATTTGTATATAAACCTTTATATGTAAATTCAAATTCATTATCCCATTCCTTTATTGTCTCTGGTGAAATCTCAAAAAATTTTTTTCCTTCATTTTGTTCGTTCATTCTATTTAAATGATATGTTCTATCCATTTTTGGATTTTCATCACGTAATTTTTCAGCAATCATTTTTTGAGAAATGCCAAAATTTCTTGTTCTCATACCTGTTTGTATTCTCATAACATCTGCTGTTAGATTAAAAAAATAATATTTTCCATCCACTTCAAAACTACCATCAGCATGTGATAAAGGATTTCTTGCATTCATAAAATATAAATTAGCATTGATACCTTCTTCTCTCATAAAATCAACACAACCTCTATTCATGTCTACACATATTGCCTCTCCTTCTTCTGTTGTTCTTTCTCTATAAATGTTAATTCTATCATAGTATTCTTGTTTCGTCATATTATTATTTGAATAAAGAAAAAATGTTTCTTTATACGAATAGATTTGTCCCATTCGTCTATAAATATAATATGCCTTCTTTTCTTTAGGCATTTTTCCATTTTTTTCTTCATAAGCTCTAATTTCACTTTTGATTTGTTCTACATTTTCTCTCTCATATTGATTCATATTTTAACCTCTTACACTTATTTTATAGCTTTCTTTGGTATGTTTTGATAAAAATCCAAATTCTTTATTTTAAGAGCAATAGCGACAAAGAATTGATTCTAATCCAACTTGTAAATCTATTAAACCAATTTTATAGTGATAATCTAAATCTCTCAAATTTTGTAATACAGCTTTTAATTCTTTTTCCTCAAAATATTTTGCTTGCATTTTATATTTGTTTACTAAAAATGTTTGATTTGGCTTCAAATTTAAAGTTGTTATAATATCCTTATTTGTTTTCACTGCTATTTTTGTTAGATACAATTTTTTAAAATGATTATAAAGTGTAATTAATATTTTTTGTATTGGCTCTTTGGCATATAGTAAATTTTTTAAAACTTGTAAGGCTTTTGCAGTTTCTTTTTTTCCTAAATTATCTGTCAAATCAAAAATAACACTCTCCAATTTTTTTATACACAAACTATCAATATCTTCTTTTTGAATGGTACCATTTTCTCCTGCATATTCAATCAATTTTCTAATTTCATTGATTAATTCTTGCATATTAGTTCCACAACATTCAATAAAATATCTTAAGTTGGCGTCTGATATGTTAACTTTATATGCATGACAAATTGCTTTCATTCTTTTTTCTATTTGCATTGGTTTTTGATATTCAAAGTGACAAATCGTGCCAACTTTATCTAGCATTTTATATAAGTTTGTTTTACTGTCCACATCTTCTTCTACAAATACCAAAATGACACTTTCGTCTATTAATTTCCTATTCTTTTCTATGTATTCTGTTAATCTATCTCGTATTTTTCCAAGTTCTGCACTTTTTCGTTTTCCTTCTTTTTTTAGTATTCCTGAATTTCTAGCAATTATCAATTTTTTTTCATAACCAAATGCTGGTGTTTCGATATCTGATATAATTTCTCCAATATTGGTTTCATCAATTGGAATATAATTAATTCCTTTGATACATTCACCAAATAGATTTCTTATTTTTTTCAAGGAATTTTCTAATAAAAATAATTCTTCGCCATAAAATACATAGATACTTTTTAATATTCCTTGGTTTAATTCTTTTTCTAAGTCTTCAATTTTTATCATAAAATCCTCCATCTCATAATCTCTGTGCAAATTTAGAAGAATGGGCATGACAAATTGCCATGGCCATACTGTCTGTTACATCATCTAATTTTGGCAATTTTTCCTCATTTAAAATCATCTTTACCATTCTTTGTACCTGAATTTTGTCTGCTCTTCCATATCCAGTAACCGCTTGTTTTACTTGTAGGGGTGTATATTCATAAATATTCAAATCATTTTGTCTTGCTGTTACCAAAATAACTCCTCTGGCTTGTGCAACATTAATTGCCGTTTTGGCATTATTGTTAAAAAACAATTCCTCTATTGCCATTGCATCTGGTTTATATGTTTTAATAATATTGTCTAAATCTTTATTAATTTTTTCTAATCGCAATGGAAAAGAAGTATGTGCTTCTGTTAATATTGCTCCAGATGTTTCTAAATGAAATTTATTTCCTATATAATCTATAATACTATACCCGGTGATAGCAAATCCTGGGTCAACTCCTAAAATTCTCATTTTTCTCTCTTTCCTTTCTTCAAGCTTTTTCTTTCGAATTTCTGTTCACATTATATCATAAAAATTTTAAAATTCAAGAGACAATTCTAGCTAGGTTAGATTTTGAGACAATTGGGGCCAGGTGGGGTTTTGTAGCAAAAAATGTCGAATATTGTCGTATGATAAAATTTATCT
>CALWZZ010000013.1 GCA_944386145.1 uncultured Clostridia bacterium
ATAATATAATTTACATATGCTGCTTGTTTATCTTTTTTAGGAATTTTTCTTGGGAATGCTGTTGCTAAAAATGCAATCGCAAGTGGTGGAACCATTCCTCCAGCCATAACAGCTGCCATGATTTCATATTGTCCTGATGCTAACATTCCTGTTCCAAATGTATATGCTGCTTTATTGATAGGTCCTCCTAAATCTACAGCCATCATTCCGCCTAATATCGCTCCTAATATGATTTTATTTGCACTACTCATTGAAGATAAATAATTATTAATTCCTGTATTAATTGCTGCTACATAAGGATTTATTAATAACATAAATGTTCCCATAATTAATATTCCAAATACAGGGTATAAAAGAATTGTTTTTATACCTTCTATACTGTCTGGTAAATAACTGCATAATTTTTTCAATCCTAAAACAATATATCCTCCTGCGAATCCAGCAATCAATGCTCCTAAAAATCCTGAACTGACTAATGTTATATCACCATTTGTTAATGACTCAAATGTTGTTCCTTGTACTGCTAGAATTCCTCCAACAAATCCAACTGCTAGACCTGGTCTATCTGCAATACTCATAGCGATATAACCTGCAAGTATATATAACATAACATTAAATGCTGCATTTCCTATTGTTTTAAAGAAAGCTGCAACTGGTGTATTCATACCAAAATTTGAAGGATCTATTGAATAATCATCCAATAAAAATGCAATGGCTATTAAAATTCCTCCACCTACAACAAATGGCAACATATGTGTAACACCATTCATTAAATGTTTATAAATTTTTGTTCCTATCTTTTCTTTTTCTTCCTCATTATCTTCTGTTACATTTTTAGTATTTGAATGATATGTTTTGGCATTTGTTGACAATACATGTTCAATTAGCTCTTTAGGCTTATTGATTCCATCTGCTACTTTCGCCTTTACTAATTTTTTACCATCAAATCTTGATAAATCAATTTTTGTGTCTGATGCGATAATAATTCCTTTTGCATTTTTGATTTCTTCTTTTGTAAATTTATTTTTTACACCTGATGACCCATGAGTCTCTACTTTAACTTTATGCCCTAATTGTTCGCCCATTTGTTCTAACGCCTCTGCTGCCATATATGTATGTGCAATACCTGTTGGACAGCTAGTGATTGCTAAGATTTCATATTGCTCGTTTGCATTTTTTTCTTCTCCTAATTTTTCTTTCTCTGCTTTATCTATACATTCTAAAAATTCTTTTGGTGTTTTTGCTTTATATAATGCTTCCCTAAATTCTGCATCCATTAATAATGTAGATAATCTACTCAAAACATCTAAATGTACATTATCTTTTGTATTTGGTGCTGCTATTAAAAATAGCAATTTTGCTGGACTTCCATCTAATGATTCAAAATCCACCCCATCTGGAATTACCATTGCAGCCAAGCCTGGCTTTGTTACTGCTTCTGTTTTACCATGTGGAATGGCAATTCCTTCGCCAATTCCTGTTGTTCCTTCTTCCTCTCTTTTTAAAACCACCTTTTTATAGGCTTCTTTGTCCTTAATGTTTCCATTTTTCATCATCAAATCTACTAATTGGTCAATTGCTTCAGATTTGCTATTAGCTTTTCCTTGTAGAGTGATGGCTTTTTCGTTAAGTAAATCTGTAATTCTCATATTTTATCTCATTCCTTTCTTAAGGCACAAACCTGGTTGGAAAAGAATTAAATTTTGGCTAGGAAAACGAATTTGAAATTTATGAGGCGTACTAGTTGTACGTTGAATAAATGTCAAATGAAGTTTGACGACGCCAAAATTGTAATTATTTTTCAACCTTTACCCCTTTCTTTAGTATTGTAATTCTTTCAAAAGCAAATCAACATCCTTTTTTGTTGCAAGTCGTATAGAAAATGCACTTGCACTTCCAGCTGCAACCCCTGTTTTTAATGCATACGCATAATCTTTTGTTTGACAATATCCTGCTAAAAATCCTGCTACCATAGAGTCTCCTGATCCGACCGTATTTACTACCTGTCCTTTGGGAGCTTTTGAATAATATATCTTATCCTCTTTTGTTAGCAATAATGCTCCATCATATCCTAAAGATACTAAAACATTTTGTGCACCCATTTTTCTTAGTGCTTTAGCTGCACTAACTATATCTTCTTTTGTTGAAATTTCGCATTTTAAAGTTTCTTCTAATTCTTCCTTATTTGGTTTTATTAAAAAAGGATTATACTTTAATACATTCATAAGTAGTTCTTGTGTCGAATCCACTATAAATGTAATTCCTTTTTCACTAAACTTTTTACATATTTTTTCATAGATGTCATTATCAATATTTTTAGGTATACTTCCTGATAAAATAACAATATCTTCAGTTGACATGTTTTGTATTTTTTCCATTAATGTCCCAATATCATCTTTTGTAATCTGTGGTCCTATTCCGTTTAAAGCTGTTTCTTTTACCTTATTTTCGTTCATAGAACTTATTTTAACATTTATTCTTGTTATTCCTTTTTCCACTTTTACAAAATCAGTTTTTATACCTTGTGATTCCATTTTGTGTATCAACTCTTCCCCAGTAAAACCTGCCACAAAACCAAGTGCTGTATTTTCGATTTCTAGGTTTTTTAGTACAATAGAAACATTAAGTCCTTTTCCTCCTGGTAATATTGTTTCCATTTTTGTTCTATTTATTTCACCAATTCTAAAATTTTCAACTTGTGTGATATAATCTAATGCAGGATTAAATGTTATTGTATAAATCATTTTTCCCTCCTCGTTTCAGATTTTATCACACCTACTTATATTTTACAATATTTTTTGTCCAATTGGGGACGTTTCTTTTTGAGACATTTTTATGTAAAGTTCTATTTGTTAATAAAATCAATAAAAACTTTAATTTTATATTTATATTTTTTTAAGAGTAACAAACTTTACATAAAAATGTCTCAAAAAGAAACGTCCCCAATTGGACACTATGCTTCTCTTCTCCAATAAAACAGATATTGTTGTGCTAATCCTGCTAAATCTCCAAATTTTTCTTTAGCCATTTTCTCAATCTGTTTTTTGTTTACCTTTGTTTCGTCTTCGTTTCTGATATATAAATCATTCATTACTCTTCTAACCCACACATCTATTGGAAATACCTCTAAACGTTTTAAGTCAGAAAACAGTAATATGCAATCTGCAACTTTTGGTCCCACACCTGAAAGGGTCAATAGTTTTTCTCTTACTTCTATTGTGTTTGGATTTTCTTCTAACTCCTGTAAGTTCACTTTTCCTTCCAATATCATTTTTGTAGTTTCATACAAACGAATATCTCTAAAACCTAATCCTAATGCTCGATATTGCTCCACAGTGACATTTTTCAATTCTCCTGGTGTTGGGAATGTATAATATATTTTTCCATTCCATTTTATTTGCTTTCCATATGTTTTGGATAGTCTTTCGATAATCCCTTTTATTCTTGGTATATTGTTATTAGCAGATATGATAAAAGATATAATGGTTTCCCACAAGTCTTGATTTAAAATTCTAATACCTTTACCATATTGAATACTATCTTTCATATAGTTGTCAATGTGAGATAGATTTTCTTTTATTTCTTCATAATTTCTATCTATATCAAAATATGTGTGTATTTCTTCTTCTAAATTTTCAGTTTTACATATACCAGTAAATATATAATCTTGTCCTTCTTTTTTTACATTGACCACATTTTCTTTCCATATTCCTGTATAACTTCCGTCTTCTTGCTCATTCCATCGAAAGCATTGTCCACATTCAAATATGTCTTTTAAATGAAAAGTTTCTGGGTTCTTTAATATGTATTGTTGCTCTTTCATCATATTTCCTTCTCTCTTAAATATCTTTTCAAAAGAAATGTTATAAAATATGGAAATGTATAAAATTTGCCATTAAATCCTATATTTTTATAGCCTAATTTTATACCATATTGTATATCTTTATATTTTTCGCTATCTATCAGATTATTTAGAGAAACTGTTGAACCATCTGTTGCTTTTACTTCTACTGGAATTAGTGTTCTCGCATCACGGACAAAGAAGTCCATTTCAATTGTTCCTTTTTCATTTTTATAAAAGTAAAGGGAATATCCTTGTTTTACTAGCATATCAGCCACAATGTTTTCGTATATTGCACCTTTATAGGTATTAAAGTTTTGGTTATTTCTTAAATCTTCCTGTGCTTCGTCATCCAAAGAGCCAATCAACAGTCCAGTATCTCTAAAATAAATTCTGAAATTATCTGGGTTATAATTTCCTTTTAAAGGAAGTTCTGGTTGCTCTAAGCAATAACAAACATTTATCATTCCTGCATTATTTAACCAGTCAACTGTTCCAACATATTCTCTGCTTCTTGCACCCTTTTCTACTTTTGAAATTTGAAATTTTTTATTTTCATTCCCTAAAAATACTGGTATTTTACGATATACATTTAAGATTTTTGCTTGGTCTAATCCTCCAGCATATTTTGTTATGTCTTCTTCATAATCTAAAAGGATTTGCTTTTGCATTTTTAATGTTCCACTATAATTATTATTCTTTACAAAGGTATTGACAATAGCTGGCATTCCACCTATTATCATATATTCCTTAAAGTTATCAAACATCACAGAAAGTTCTGTGTTAGAAAAAGGTGTTAATGTTTTCATATGTTGATATAAATCTTCTATTTGACTTTCTTTATATCCTTTTGCCCAAAGAAATTCTTCAAAATCCATTGAATACATCTCATAATCTTCTTTATTTCCAACACTATTAGATTCAATTTCATTGTAATTAATTCCCATAAGTGAGCCAGAACATATAACATCATATCTTCCATCTTCTCTAAAAGCCTTTAATGATGTTGCACAATTTATACAATCTTGTAATTCATCAAAAAAAATCAATGTTTCTCCTGGTATAAATTCAAGATTTGGATTTCTGAGTGAAATATTTTTAATAATTGTATCTACTTCAAATCCGTCGTCAAAAATGTCTTTAAATTGTTTTTGAAGTATAAAATTAATTTCAATAACACTTTTATAATTGTTTCTTGCAAAGTTCCTGATAGATTCTGTCTTTCCTATCTGACGAGCACCTTTTACAACTAAAGGCATTTTATCTGGATTATTTTTCCAATCGATTAAATATTGGTCTATTTTTCTTTTTAATAGTTCCATTTTTTATCACCTGTATATAGTATATCACAAAATTCTACACATATACAATATGTTTTATCACAAAATTCCAGTTGTTTTTTTGTTTTTTTCACAAAATTCCACCTTATACTTTTTTATTCTTTAACAACAATAGCAGGCTTCTTTGTATATTAATATTAGGAAATCAACATCATGACTTTCCTAATATTTAAAAATTACTCTATAGTTTTATATAGAGTAATTTTTTTAATTTTCTGTATATATTATCATATTGTATAAGAATTCTGCTACTGCTTGTGCACCATATTTATAAACTGAAGTTGAATTATTATATCTAACAACAAGTGCATAATTTTGTCCCCCCTTGATAGTAAAGGTTTATCACTCCACCATCTTGATATGCCCATGCTGGATGTTCTTCTGTTCCTAAAGCAAAACCTTCTGGATTTTTTCTTTGTGCTCTTTGTGTAAATATTTCATTCTCAGAAGCTTGAGAAGTTTCTATATATACTCGAAATGTAACATATTCTTTTTCAACCCACACATTATTTTGTACATCACCATTTTTTTCCACAAAATCTTTCACCGTTTGTCCTTCATAGTCTCTTTGCCACACGTTTAATTCATAATTTTCTGGATAATCTATTTTAAAAGTTCTTGTCTCTCCACTGTCTTCTTTAAAGGTAATATTTGTTCTATTTCCACCATCTGGAAATAACGAATTCCATGAAATTGTTCCTGTGTCATTCTCTTCATCTAATTCTTCTGTTTTTTCACTTTCTTGTGAAATATATTCATTTCTATCTGTTTCTTCTGCATTATTTTCATAAATTTCCTCTTCTGAAATATTAGAATTTGTCATATTCTTGATAGCATTTTCTTGATTATGTTTTATCAGCAAAAAAATTCCTATTCCAATTGCCATTATCACAATAACAATAATAATTATCATGGGAATTAGAGCAATTCCCATATTTTCTTTTAATTTTTTCATTATAAAATTCTCTTTTTCACTTTTTTATATACTATTATCTATTTTATGTCTTTATATTTTTTATTTTTTACATATAATATGATAACACATGCAATTGTTACAGCTAATATAACCATTGCTACTAATGAACTTCCTGCGCTTGGTAATGGTCTGGTTGCTGTTGTATTATCTCGATTATTTGTTACATTTCCATTATTCACTGAATTTTCATTTGGACTTTGTGGTTCTCCTTGTGTTTCACTATATTCAAAATTTGTAAGCCTTACACCTTGAGATGAACTAACACCATTATATATCTCTATATCTTCTACATCATTATAGGTACCATTTTCATTATCTAATATAGAATGTATGAAATAATATTTTCCATTTTCTATTGGATAATCTGCTACTATATTGTAATCTAATATTCCAGTTTTAGTATCTTGAAAACTATCTTCTTGTAAATTTGGTTCTTGTTCTTTTGCATATTGTAATAATTCATCATATGCACTCTCTTTATTTTCACTTAATTTTTTTAACAATTCTTCATCTGTTACTTCTCCTACATAAAAGCGAATTGTCCTTTGTACACCATTATGAAGCATTGTATCTAATGCATTTACTTTAATATTATAATCTGTACTAGTGTATGAAAATGGATTTATTGAAATTCTATTTCCTAAAGAAGGTAATGGTGGTGTTTCAATTTCTGTTGGCCCATCTATTATTTCATAATTTATACTTCCACTTTTCAATCTAGCAACATATACATAGTATTGACCTGCTTTTTCAAATGCACCATATAATTTTGTTGCCCCATCATGTGCAGTTAAGGTGCTTCCTTCCCATGTTTTGGTATTGGCATTATAATTAATTGGAAATGATTTTCCAAATGAACTAAGGAAATCTCCACTAGTAACATCTTGTTCCTGGCAAATCATTGCACTATACATATAATCTTCATTTTCTTCTTCCAATCCTGTTATTGTAAGCTTATAAGATATTGAACTTTCATACTCAGCTTTATACGTAATATCTGCCGCATTTACTTGATGATAGAATCCTATTGCAAGAATAAAAAATAAAGAAATTAATCCAATCCAAAAAAACTTTTTTAATCTATTCATTTGCTTTCCCCTTTCTTTTATATAAATTGTAAATTACAAATAAAAATCATCATTTGTTTGATATTATAGTTTTTTATATCATTTATCATTACAAAAAGACAGGAATATAAACCTATTTATATAGGTTTTCCTGTCATCTCTATTTTATTCCTTTATTATTCTAATTATTGATGATTTTTTTCTGCATATGTTCTCTTTAGAATTTACATATTTCATTGTTTCTTATCCCCTCTTTTGTATTTTCATATTTTTTATATCACTAGTCGTCGTATTTTGTCAATATATTTTAGGTTATTTATCATCTTATTTCAAACATAAATAAAATCATCATTTTCTTCTTCATTAAACCCAATTTTAATTATCAAATTTTCATTAACATATTTTGCAAAAATTCTCCCTCCATTTAATTCCACAAGTTGTTTGCTAATAGATAATCCCAATCCTGTTGATTTTTTAGCATTTTCAACTGTGAAATATCTATCAAAAATCTTTTGTACTGTTGTAGCATCCAAGGATGTCGCTTTATTAGAAAATATAAGCTTTCCCGTTTCGTCAAGTGTCACATTCAAATCTCCATTACTATATTTACATGCATTTGATAAAATATTCTCAAATACACGAATCATGCTATGTTTATCTAAATCTCGGTAAATTTTTTGTTCACATATTTTGATATTGGGTTCTATTTGTTTTTCTTTAAAAATATAATACATATTTGCTAAAGTTTCTTCTAAAATTTCATTAATACAACATCTTTCTTTTTCAATTTTCACACCGATATCCATTGTTTTAGAAAAGTCAAACAATTCATCTGTAAGCACTGTCAATTCTTCTATCTTTTTCTCTACAATTTCCACATAATCTTTTTGCCTTTCTTTATTTTCCCTTATCAAATCCATATATCCTCTAATGGCTGTAAGTGGTGTTCGCATATCATGAGAAATATTGGTAAGTATTTTCTTTAATTCCTGATTTCCATTTTGATATTGTAATTTCTCGTTTCTTAAAATTTTCAATTCTTTATTTAGGTCATTTGCTAGCTGTTTCATTACCTTATCTGATGAAGATATCGTAAGCAATTGATTGGTATCTGTTGTTACTATTTTGTCTAGTTCTATTTGAATTTCTTTTATGGATTTTTTTATAACATATAATTTTATTCCTATAAAAAGTATTAAGACAAATAAAATTCCCATGCTGATATATACCCACATATGTATCAATTCCTTTCTCTTTTATCACACGTTTTTACTGTTCCCCTATTTTAGATCTTTTCTTTTGAAACAATACATACCCATTCCATTTACAATTCCTATGACAGCTAAGGAATACAAAGAAGCCATTTTCATATCTTTATCTGACATATAGTCTACTATTTGAAGTGGATGCTTACCTACTTGACTTACAATTTCATAGGCTTGTCCTGTTGGTATACAATATAAAATTGTTTTGGCTACTGCTTTTGGGAAATCTCCTGGATAATTTAAGTTTAACTCTTGATGAACTTCGATTTCGCCATTATCTTTCGTTATATATGTTTCATGATATTTTGAAGCATTTGCTGTTGATGATAAAGCAATCGTAGCTACAAACATAATCAATACTAAAATCATGCAAGTTACGGTTGATACTGTAATATCTGAGCACAATAAAGTAATACAAGTAAATATGGAAGCATATGCAACAATAATGAAAAAAATATCTACTAGAATGAACATAAACTTATCAGCTGTCATTTGTAAAGTTCCCATTGTGGGAATTCCTATAATGGCAACAATAAGTAAATATACGCATTCTATACATATCCCTACTACAACACTTGTTATCAAATTTACCAAATAAATATTTTTTCTGCTATGTCCGATAATAATTTTATTTCTAACACTTCCATCTGAATATTCTGTTCCCACAAACAGACTGGTAAATATGGCTATGAAAATACCAATAATATTCATATATATTACTAATAGCCTATCAATTCCTTCTTTTGTTCCTCCTTGATGATTCAAAATAGTATTTACTACTAAAAAGCTAGCTATCATAATTGTAATGATGACAATTCCCCAAAAGATTTTGTTTTTTAGCAATCTAAAAAAATTTGCTTTTAATAATCTATACATTATTGCCACCTCCCATCAAGTTGATATAATAACTTTCAAGGGATTCTTCTTTTTCTTGAAATTTATCTATGACGCAGTCTCTTTTTGAAAGTGCAACTGCCAATTCTGTAATATTTATTTCATCATATAGATTTATGCATTTATCTGAGATAACTTCATAAGATAGTTGCTTTTCTTCAAAATATTTTACACATTCTTTGACATTACTAACTTCAAGTTCTACTCGTTTCTTGCATTTTTCTTCTAATGTTTCTTTACAAATTTCTTGCACCATATGGCCTTTTTCAATAAAGCCATAGTCTGTTGCAATTTTAGACAATTCATCTAAATAATGACTTGAAATTAAAACAGTAATTCCCTTTTCTTTGTTCAATTTTAAGATTAATTCTCTTATTTCAATAATGCCTTCTGGGTCTAGTCCATTGATTGGCTCATCTAAAATTAAAAAATCTGGATTTCCAACTAATGCAATTGCAATTCCTAACCTTTGTTTCATTCCTAAAGAAAAATGTTTAGCCTTTTTCTTTCCTGTGTCTATTAGCCCAACAAGTTTTAATATTTCTTGTAAATTGTCGAAACTAGGCAATCCTACAATTCTATATTGTTCTTTTAGATTATCCTCAGCAGTTGCCTCTAATCGAATAGACGGGGTTTCTATAATAGCTCCCATTCTTTTTCTAGCTTCTAGAATTCGCTTATCTGTATTTTTTATACCATATATCGTATAACTTCCACTTGTTGGTTTTTGTAAATCACAAATCAAACGAATTAAAGTGGTTTTTCCTGCTCCATTTTTTCCAATAAGTCCATATATAGCCCCTTTTGGTACATGTATGCTAAGATTGTCAATTGCTTTAAAACGATTATATCGTTTTTCAATTTGATTGGTCTCTAAAATATATTCCATAACCTCCTCCTTTCCTATTTACTTTACAATAAAATTGTTAAGAAATCGGTTAAGAAAATCGTTAAGATTTCGTTAATTTTATTTTACTTTTTAAGTACACATTTTAAATCCAATCCCCCAAACAGATTCAATATATTCTTCTTCTGTTACTTGTCTAATTTTCTTTCTAATGTTACTAATATGTACTTTTAGAGAATTTTCGTCACAATCTAATGTATCTTCAGCAATTAATTCTAGAAGTTTTGATTTCGTTATCACTTGGTTTGGATTTATTATCAGTTGTTTTAAGATTGCAAATTCTGTTTTTGTTAAATATATTTGCTGGTTTTCAATACATACTGTATGATTTTCTAGATTTAATACCATCTGTTTATACTTTAATTTTCTATTTTTTGTATTTTCTTGTTTACCTTTCAGCATTCTGAATTGTACTTGTATTCTAGCCAATAATTCTTCTGTTGAAAATGGTTTTGTAAGATAATCATTTGCACCACTTAATAAAACATTGACTTTATCTTCTAAAGAAATTTTTGCACTCATGACGATAATGGGAATATCTTTTACTTGTTTTATAATTTCTTCTCCATTTAATCCTGGCAACATTAGGTCTAATAAAATTAGATCTACTGTTTCTTTTTCTAAAATCATTAAAGCTTCTGTTCCTGAATAACTGTCTAGTACTGTATAGTTTTCTTTTTCTAATACTTCTTTTATATAATTATGAATATCTGTATTATCTTCTACAATTAATATGGTCTTTGTCATATCGTTTCTCCTTTTTTTAATCTTATCATAAATGTCTTTAATATACAAATAAAGTATATATTTTTCTATTCATTCTTAAATCCTAACCCTAACACTTCTCTTGAATTGGTTATAATCACAAAGCCTTTTTTATCAATTTTCCTTATAATTTGTATGGTATGTCCTACATCTTTTCTTGTAACAGCACACATCAAAATTAATTTATCAGAATTGGTATACATACCTTTTCCATAAATTCCTGTTGTTCCTCTTCCAATTTGTTTTCCAATTTCTTTTGCAATTTCTTCTGCCTTGTCAGAAACAATATAAATCAACTTTGTAAAATAGATACCTTCAAATAAGATGTCAATGATTTTTCCCATTAAATAAATAGCAATAGCAGAATACAAACCAATTTCGATTTCTCCTAAAAAAATCATATTTAAAGTCACAATGGCAATGTCTATCAAAAAAATAATTTCTCCAACTTTAATTGTTGGTTTATAAATTTTGGCTATATAACTAAATAAATCAGTTCCCCCTGTTGAACTATTTACTTTTAATAGTATTGCCGTTCCGACACCCATTAAAATTCCACCATAAATACAAGCTAAAAATTTATCGCTTGTTAATGGCGTTACTTTATCTAATATGTCTATAAATAAAGACAAACTAACCGTTCCTATGATTGATTTCACAAAAAATGTTTTCCCTATTTTTAATATAGACATTAAAAATAATGGAATATTTATAATTAACATTGTAATTCCCATTGGTAAATTTAACAAATAATATGTTATTGTTGCAATTCCGGCTACCCCTCCAGAAGATAATTTATTGGGCAATAAAAACAAAGATACAGCAACTGCAATAACAAATGCTCCTAAAATAGTTCCTAATACTTCTATCATTATTTTTTTTATTTGGATTTTTTCTTTTCCACTCATAATAAAAATCACCTTTACTAGTAGTATTGGTGATTTCAGGTGTTTTTATTCCCAATTAGTTTATTTAATTCTATTTATTTTTTGCTTAACTCTTTTTTCTCTTCTTCTTTTTCTTCATAAGCAAAATCTTTAAATGTTTTTGTGACTTCAATTTTTGACTTTCCTTGTTTTATATTTTCATCTTGTTTTAAAACTAAGTCTACATCATAAATTTCCTTTAATTTTTTAACATTTTCTTTTTTATGCCCAATCACATTATTAGCATCAATTGGATTTACTTTTACTTCCACTTCTTTTACTTTTACATTTAATTTCTTAATTTTACCAACAATAGCATCATACCACATAGCAGATTCCACCAATTGTCTAAATGCTGGATGATATGGACCTGCAACTACTTCGCTTTTTTCTTTGCTAGGGTCTGCAATTTCATCTGTGCTTTGCAATCCTACACGTATAATATCAATTTTTTTGTCTGCAAACATTCTAACCAATTCTTTACATGTTTCAATAGCTTGTGGCAATGGTAATGGTTCATAAATGCCTTCTTTGTATTCTTTTTCTAACTTTGTATTTTTTACCACTAATACTGGATAAATTCTTACCATTTTAGGTTTTAATTTTATCAATGCCTTTGCAGTATTGATTTCATCAATTCTAGTACTTTCTGGTAGTCCTACCATCATTTGATGTCCCAATTTAAAGCCATAAAATCGAATTAATTTTGATGCTTTTTTGACATCTGCAAATGTATGTCCTCTGTTGGCCCTGTTTAAGATATAATCATTTGAAGATTGTACCCCTAATTCAATGGTTTTTACTTTATATTTTTTTAGTCTTTTTAAAATGTCTTTATTAATACAATCTGGTCTTGTTGATATTCTTATACTTTCTACTTTTCCTTCTTTTACATATTCATAAGCTAATTCTAATAGTTCATTTTGTAATGTTTCTTCTATTGCTGTAAAACTGCCTCCAAAAAAGGCAATTTCAATTTGTGCTTGGTCATCTTTAACGTTTTTTAGGTAATTATCTATTATTTTTTTTGCTTCTTCTTTTGTCATATTCTTTTTTTGACCACTAATCGATTTCTGATTACAAAAAATGCAATCATTTGGACATCCCAAATGTGGTACAAATATCGGTATGATATATTGATGTTTCATAGAGTTACCTCTTTTCTATTTTAAATTTTCTAGTGCTTTTTTCGCAGCTTGCATTTCTGCTCCTTTTTTGCTTTTTCCAGAACCTTTTGCCAAAACTTTTCCATTGAATCTTACTTGTGCTTCAAATCGTTTATCATGGTCTGGTCCACTTTCTTTTATAATCTCATATTCTATTTTAACATCTCCAGCTTCTTGCAATTTTTCTTGTAAAACCGTTTTGTAATCTTTATCTCCTACATGTTGACTTGCTTCTTCTATTGCTTCTTTTAAGTTTTTGATAATAAATGCATTTACTGGTTCCAATCCACCATCTAAGTACATTGCAGCAATTACGGCTTCTACACTATCTGCTAAAATGGCTGGTCTTTTATTTCCACCATTTATTTTCTCAGATTTTCCTAATAACAAATAGTCTCCAAAATGATGCTTTGTTGCTACTTTGTATAAACTTTTTTCACACACAACTGTTGCTCTAACCTTTGTCATTTCGCCTTCTCTTAAGTTTGTGTAATGCGTATATAAATATCTACTTGATAAAAATTCTAAGATACTATCCCCTAAAAATTCTAATTTTTCATTGCTATCTATATGTCTTTCATAAGCATATGATGTATGGGTTAATGCTGTTTTTAGCAATTCTTTGTTTTGAAAGGTATACCCTATTTCCTTTTCTATTTTTTCTAAATTCATATTTTTTCGCTTTTCCTTCCTGTATTAAGTTTGATCTATTTATTCCAACTATAAGTCTTTTTCCAAGCATATCTTTTCTGTAACTTTATGTTTCTATTATATACCATTTTATGGATTTTGCAAGCAATTTAAGGATTTATTCATTTATTTTTAGAAATTTTTGCTACTTTGCTTTTTTTTGCATTTTTTTGTAGACAAGTTCATTTTGTTATTGTATAATAGGGATGTAGAATTTTATGAAAGTGAGGAAATTAAGATGTTAGATGATAAAAATAACTTAATGAATAATGGGCAAGATAACAGAAATTTGTCTGACGTTTTTAGAGAGTTACAGGAAATTCGATATTCTGGAACAAATCAAACATCTACACCTACATCTTCAACGCCTAATCAAAAATCTAAAACAAATAAACAAACTAGACCAAAGGCAAGAGTTTCTTTTGTTGATAGTAATGACATATCTTTTGATAGCAAAAAAGGTGTCAAACTTTCTAACTTGTTAATTGTTTTCGTTATTCTCGTCTTAGTCATTATTGCTATATTTCCTATGAATGTATTTTCAGTTGAAACAGGGGATACTGCAGAAGATTCTGAAGAAGTTGTAGAAACGGCATCTATTCCTACTGATATTGAAATAAATAGACGAGCATTAAATATGCAAAAAATCATTTCTGAAAACTCAAGCTTTGAAAAAGTAAAAGAACAAGTTTCTGAGGAAAGGGAAATTGAATATGAGGTTCAAACCCAACAAAATCCAACACTTCCAAGAGGAGAACAAGTTGTTTTACAAGAAGGTGTTATGGGTAAAGAAAATGTTTCTTTAGTAAAAACATATGAAAATGGAGAATTTACAGAAGAAATCATTTTATCAAAAGAAACCATTGAAGAACCAACACCTCAGATTTTGGATATTGGAACTTCAGATTTCTTAGCAGATCTAAATATACATATTGGAGATACAGTTTATTTAAACAAAAATGCAACTTTAAGAAAAGAAGCTTCTGAAACGTCTGAAGAAGTTGCAGAAATTCAAAATTACATAGATGTAAAACTTCTTGAATTACCAAGTGAAGATTGGTGTAAAGTATCTTTTGATACAGTTGAAGGCTATTTACCTACTAGTGTGCTAACTTCATCTAGTAAAATACCAAGCATTATTGAAAAAAATAGAATTCAAAGAATTTTAATGAATGTTAATATTGAAATGGAATTAAATAAATCTACAGGATTAACATTAAAAGATTACCAAAAAATCTTTACAAACTTACCAAATGATACAACTGGAATTTTTGAAGAAAATGCAGAAGTCTTTTATAACATGGACAAGAAGTATAATGTAAATGGTATCTTTATCGCTGCAATTGCTATCCATGAAAGCGGTTGGGGTACATCACAAATTGCAGAAGACAAAAATAATTTATTTGGTTATGGTTCTTATGATGAAACACCTTATGAATCTTCTTATGAATTTGATTCATTTGCAGATGGTATCGAAACTGTAACAAAAACATTAGTTAAAAATTATTTAAACCCTGCTGGAACAAAAATTTATGATGGACAAACAGCAACTGCTTGGTATTATAATGGTCCTACAGTAGAAGGTGTAAACCAAAGATATGCAAGTGACCCAGATTGGCATACAAAAGTATATTCTTACATGGAAATGTTATATAATAGACTTAGCTAAAAAGGAGTCCTTATGAAAAAGATAAAAATTAAACATCATAAAACTGTTTTTACAATTTTGATATTACTATTATGTGTGTTATCATTTTTGTATTATGATTTGATTTTCAGAGTAACCTATGCAAAAGATGAATTTTCTACACAAATGGAAAAAATTGCTGAGCAAAATGAAAATCCCATATTTAAAATTCAAAGAATTATTGTATATAGCAGTGCAAATGCTATTGATACAAGTGAAAATGAATCTTTGCAAGATTTAAGTATATTGCAATATAGCGATATTGCAATATACTTAGATAATACCAGTACAGTTTATGATATTACAAATGAAAATACTGTAAAAGAATTATATATTGACAATATCAGTATTTCAACTGGTTCTGATAAAGGTCACCAATATATAAATTACAAAAATGCACTAGATTTTGCAAAATATACAGAAATTGATGAAACCAACAGCAGTAAAATAGAATATCATATCGTCAATACAAATGATGAAAATAATAATACAGACTATGAAACACCAACATTTTACACAGATTGTTCAAATCCAATTACTTTAGAATATATGAATGAGAATATCGTCACAAATTATGCTACTTCTTCTGATTCCAATACGATTTCTTTCAATGGTAAAGTATTACAAGAAGCTGGCATTGATTTGAATGATGTAAATTATTCTTTGAATTTTACAATTCATATTATTAATAATTTAAATGAAGAATTTATTTGTCCAGTGAGACTTCAAGTGGATTTAAGTGGAGATGATGGTGGTATTTATAAAGGATATAAATACGATAATAATACGGTTTCAGGATATGAATATAATTTTATAAAAATTGTGAAATAATAGGAACGTGTCAAATTGGTTCAAAATGAGTCTAAAGGAACATACTTAAATTAGTTAATAAAAAATAATAAATCCAATATACTATTTATAAAATTTTATTTATTAAATGGCTGGCGTTACAGAATATACAAGTTCTAACATTATAAAGCAGGCACCTCTCAAAACAAGTTTGAGATTCTCCTACTTGATAATGTAAGAACTTGTAATATTCTTCCACTAGCACATTTAATTGCATAAAATTTTATAAATAGTATATTGGATTTTAATAATTATTCAATTAATATTTTAAACATTTCTTTTAGTTCATTTTGAACCAATTTGACACGTCCCTATAATGCTCTAAATGAATTTAGTACTGCTAGCACTGTAACCCCTACATCTGCAAATACTGCAGCCCACATAGAAGCCAATCCAAAGGCACTTAAGATTAAAACGCCAATTTTTACAATTAATGCAAAACTTATATTTTGATATACAATCTTTAAGGTCTTTCTTGATATCTTCATAGCTGTTGCAATTTTAGATGGTTCATCTGTCATTATAACAATGTCTGCTGCTTCTATTGCTGCGTCTGATCCCAAGCCTCCCATTGCAATTCCAATATCCGCTCTTGCTAGTACTGGTGCGTCATTGATACCATCTCCAATAAAAGCTAATTTTGCTTCTTCATTTTTGTTTTTCAATAATTCTTCTAATTTATTTACTTTATCTACTGGAAGTAATTCGCTATATACTACATCTAAATTTAATTCTTGATTTACTTTTTCTGCAACATCTTTATTATCTCCTGTTAGCATAACTGTTTTTTTCACACCTGCTTGTTTTAATTCTTGAATGGCTTTTTTAGAATCTTCTTTTATTTTATCACTAATTAAAATGTAACCAGCATATTGTTTATCAATTGCTACATAAACGACTGTTCCCATTTCTTCTACTGGATTTATATTTTCTAAATTGAATTCTTTCATTAGTTTTATATTTCCACAAGCGACTTGCTTTTCATCAATTTTGCTGATAATTCCTTTTCCTGCTACTTCTTTACTATCAAGAATACGCTTCTTATCAATTTCTTTTCCATACGCTTTTTGGATAGATAGTGATATTGGATGATTTGAATAACTTTCACAATATGCTGCTAACTCTAATAATTCTTCTTGACTAATTTGCTTTTCATTTGCTATTTTCTGTACATCAAAAACACCTTCTGTTAATGTTCCTGTTTTATCAAATACAGCAATTTCTGTTTTTGATAATAATTCTAAATAGTTGCTCCCTTTAACCAATATTCCTTTTTTAGACGCTGCACCAATTCCACTAAAAAAGCTAAGTGGAACAGATATGACTAATGCACATGGACAAGATACCACTAAAAATGTAAGAGCTCTATATACCCAATCTAACATATCTGTTTTAGTTACCATTGGCGGAATAAGAGCAATGATTAATGCTAAAAATACAACAATTGGTGTATAATATTTTGAAAATTTTGTAATAAAATTTTCTGTTTTTGCTTTTTTGTTTGTTGCATTCTCAACCAAATCTAATATTTTACTAACTGTTGATTCTCCAAATTCTTTTTCTACTTTTACTTCTAGAACACCATTTAAGTTAATACATCCACTTAATATTTTATCATTTATATTTACTTCTCTTGGCACAGATTCCCCTGTTAAAGCTGCTGTATCTAACATAGAAGTTCCTTCCATCACAATTCCGTCTAGTGGAACTTTTTCACCTGGTTTTACAACAATGGTATCGCCAATTTTTACTTCTTCTGGAGATTTCTTTTCAAGCTTCCCATCTATTTTCACATTTGCATAATCTGGTCTAATATCCATTAAACTTGCAATTGATTTTCTAGATTTTTTTACTGCATAACTTTGGAAATATTCTCCTACTTGATAAAATAGCATAACTGCTACTGCTTCTGGGAATTCTTGAATAGCAAATGCTCCAATGGTCGCAATACTCATCAAGAAATTTTCGTCAAAAAATTCTCCATGAAAAATATTGATAACCGCTTTTTTCAATACTTCAAATCCAACAATTAAGTAACTTAAAACATATAAAACAATTTGTATTGTTGAAATGATTTGTTCATCTATATTCAAAAAATTTATTTTTTCTATCAAAACAGCAATTAAAAAAATGATAGCTGAGATAATAATTTTTCTCAATCTTTTTTTCATTTCTATTTTTCCCCTTTCTTACGTTGTCGAACAGATCTACAAAATTAAACTTTTTCATTTAAGACTCATTTTTTATACTTCTCTTAGTGTGGTATCTGGCTCAATTTTTTTAACAACTTTTTTAATTTGTTTTTCTACTTCTTTTTCTTTTCCTTCCTCAATTTCTACAATCATTTTTTCTGTTACAAAACTTACTGAACATTCTAAAACACCTTCTATGTTTTTTACGCCATCTTCTATTTTTGCTGCACAATTTGCACAATCTAAATCTTCTAATATATAATTCTTTTTCATAAATACTATTTCCTTTCTCTTTTTCTATTTTCCTTATTTGTAAAATAAACTTTCATGTTAGGATATTACAAATTTTCTAATTACATTTCTCATTCTTTGTTGATTGTATGTAAAATACCTTTTTCTATAATGTTACGAGTACAAGTATCTGATAGTGCATAATATACATTTTTACCTTCTCTTCGGTATTTTACAAGATTTGATTCTTTTAATGCTTTTAGTTGATGTGAAATCGCTGATTTTGTCATATTTGTTAAGACTGCTAAATCACATACACACATTTCATGAACATCTAATGCCCATAGGATTTTTATTTTTGTTGTATCACTAAATATTTTATAAAAATTTGCTAAGGCTTCTATCTTTTTATCTGATAACATATGGTCTTTAACTGTATCAACCACATCTTGGTGAATACTATTACAATCACACATTTCTATTCTTGCAACCATATTTTTTCTCCTTTCTATATACAGTTGAATGTATATTCAATTATCTTTTACTATATTATAGTTGAATAATCATTCAATTGTCAATAGTTTTTTATAAAAAAATTATCAATATTACATTTTTTATATACGATAACTAGAAATTTATAATTTATTAATTTATAATGTAGCAATAAAGGGGGAATAAAAATGAATAATGACTTAAATTCTAATAATATTGACCAAAAAAATATTGATAAAGTTGCTAAAGCAAAATCTAACAATTCCAAACATTCTAAAAAATCTTTTTGGAAAGATAAAAAAAATATAGCAATTATAATCTTAGCTTTTCTACTATTTTGCTTTATTATTGCTTATGGTGATTCAGACGCATATAAAATAGATGATTTAACTAATCAAATTAATGAATTAACAGAAAAAAACGATGAATTAAGTTCTAAAATAGACGATAATCAAAAACAAATAACTAATTTACAAGATGCAAATAAACTTTTACAAGAAGAACAAGAAAATTTGAAAGAAGAAAAAACAACATTAGAAACAAAAAATCAAGAATTAACTACAAAAATCGAAGAACTTGAAAAAACATCTTCAACAAAATCGACCACATCATCAATTACTAATACTTCTACTTCTAAGTCTCAAAACTCTTCTAGTTCTACTACATCTTCTTCAACAAGTAGTTCAAAAGCATCAACTGAAACTTCTTCTACCAGTTCTTCTAATACTAATTCTCAAATGGTTTGGGTTGGAGAAACTGGAACAAAATATCATGTTCAAAGTTGTCCTACTTTAAAAGGAAAAGGACATCAAATAACGCTACAACAAGCACAAGCTGAAGGAAGAGAACCTTGTAAAGTTTGTCACTAATTATTTATAAAAACTAAAATGAAACCACTAAAATATATACTAAGTTTGAGTTTATGGAATATACTGCAGTTATATGAAATGAAATTATATTATAAATTAATTGTAAATTTTTACTATGTTCGCTTGTTTTTTATCTAAAAATGTAGTATGTTGGTAACCATAGGAAATGAGAATAAGCAGATGTGGTTTGCCACTTTTACTCCACAACATAAGTTGTGAGAATGGAGGTGGTGCTATGATAGAAGCAGTTTTATTAGAAATAATATACTTACTTTTATTTGGCTTAGTTGTCGAAACTATTATAGTATTTGCCTTAATTATATTGGTTATAATTTTAAGCAAATAGACAATAAAAAAACACATCTGTAACTTGACGGTTCGGTGTGTTTTTTTACATACTAACTGGCAAACCACGTTTGTGGTTTCTCCATTTCCTATTTTTATTATACTTGCATTTAATAAAAAAGTCAACATATTTAATCTAATTTTGTATTTAATTTATGCTAAAATCATCTATTAAATCTACGATTAATTTTTTCCATGTTAAATATAAAAATAAAATACTGTTTTCAAAGACAGTATTTTCAATAAATTTGGTTATTTGTGATATTTTGTAACATCTCATAATAACCGTCTAAACTTATTCAAATTGGAGGCGACAGCCAAAAAACAACCAGCCTCAAAGCCTCTATTTCTGCATAGTTTCGGACATCTGCTGTTTAAATTTATTGCAATTTTACTGCAACCA
>CALWZZ010000014.1 GCA_944386145.1 uncultured Clostridia bacterium
ACGGAGCAAAAAATCATCATTGTTGAAAATAAATTTATAATATGATTTTAGGAATTACAGAGTGATGATTTTTTGCTCCGTCCCCAAAATCATCATCCTCCACCAATTGGACAAAACAGAAACAAATGAACTTTGGAGGTGATGCGGGTGAAAATAAAAAAAGCATTACTAAAAGATACTTTTAAAGAAATTAAAAAATCATATAAACGATTTATCTCCATTTTGCTAATGGCTTTATTGGGTGTAGGTTTTTTTGCAGGACTAAGGGCGTCTTCACCAGATATGGTAGATTCTATCGATACATATTATAAAAATCAAAATGTCTATGACATAGAAGTCATGTCGACCTTAGGACTAACAGATAGTGACATAGAGGCTTTAGCTAATATAGAAAATGTTGAAAATGTATATGGGACATATAGTAGAGATGGTGTAATTAGGACAAATGATAAAGAAATCGTTTCCAAAATTTTATGTGTAGATGATGTAAATAAGCCAGTTTTAGTAGAAGGAAGCATGCCAGAAAATATTGATGAATGTGTTGTAGAAGAAAGTTTTCTAAAAGGAACAGGTAAAAATATTGGAGATTATATTGATATTGAACCTGAAGCAACTGAGAGCATAGGAGCAACAGATGAAGAGGAGACGGAATATCTAAAAAATAAAACCCTAAAAATCGTAGGTGTTGTTGAAAGTCCTTTATACATATCCAGAGAAAGAGGAAGTACAAAGTTAGGAACAGGTGTCATCAATTACTATATCTATGTTAATAAAGAAAATGTCAATTCAGATGTGTATACAGAAATTTATATCACTTTAGAAAATAGGGATAAATACCAGACAGGAAGTAACAAGTATGAAGATTATGTAGAAGAGACTAAGGACAAGATAGAAGAAATCAAAGAAGAAAGAGAAAATGCAAGATATCAAGAATTAATAGATGAAGCAAATGCAGAAATTGCAAAAGCAGAAGAAGAGTTTAATACAGAAAAACAAAACGGAGAAACACAGTTACAAGACGCAGAAAATCAAATTAATGAAGGAAAGGCACAAATCGAATCTGGAGAAGCAGAAATTAAAAACAATGAACGTACAGCAAATCAACAATTTGCGAGTGCGGAGAAACAGATTGAAAATGCAAAAACAGAAGTAGCTAAAAATGCCCTTAGGTTGAATAATCAAAAAATTGAGGCTGAAAAAGGTTTTGAAGAAGCAGAAACACAAAAGGCAGGTTTGCAAAGTACATTAGATAATATTAATAATGCAATTAAAATTACAGATAATTCCATAGCAGAAAAACAAGCACAGTTAGATGTAGCTGAAACAGAAGAAGAAATAGCAACAATTAATCAAGAAATAGCACAATTGCAAGCAACAAAACAAGTATATGAAACCAATAAACAAGCTACTGAAGCTGGAATTACAGAAATCGATAATCAAATTGCAAGTGGGAGACAAGAATTAGAAAATGCGGAAGCACAAATCAACAGTGCTAGAAATCAAATTACAAGTCAAGAAACTGCATTAGAGCAAACAAAAAGCAAGACTTATGCACAAATTGCAAGTGCTAAAAAAGAATTGGAAGAATCAAAACAAGAAATTGAAACAGCGGAAGCAGAATTAGAACAATCAAGAGCAGAATTTAATAGTAAAATAGAAGAAGCAGAAGGTAAATTAATTGACGCAAGAGAAAAGGTTTCTGAAATTGAAAAAGCAGAGTGGTATATTTTAGATAGACAACAAAATGCGGGATATAGTAGTTATATTCAAGATACAGAAAGTATAGAAAATTTAAGTGTAGTATTTCCAATTGTATTTTTTGCTATTGCAGCTTTAGTTTCTTTAACATCTATGACAAGAATGGTAGAAGAAGAAAGACAAGAAATTGGAACATTGAAGGCATTGGGATATAATAAATTTCATATCATGCTAAAATATTTGATTTATTCTAGTTTGGCATGTATCATTGGTGGTATTATTGGTATGAATATTGGTTTCCAATTATTACCTAGAATTATATGGGATATGTATGAAATGATGTATACCCTACCAGAATTTATTGTATCTTTTAATTATGAATATTCTTCAATTGGTTTAGGATTAATTTACATCTGTATTGTAGGTGCTACTTTATATACCATTTTAAAAGAAGTCAAAGAAACACCAGCAACATTATTAAGGCCAAAAGCACCAAAATATGGGAAAAGAGTATTGCTAGAAAGAGTTACGTTTATATGGAAACGATTAAAATTTTCACATAAGGTTACGGTTAGAAATATCTTTAGATACAAAAAGAGATTTTTAATGACCATTATTGGTATTATGGGATGTACAGCTTTAATATTAGCAGGATTTGGATTAAAAGATTCGATATCTTCAATTTTGCCAAATCAGTATGAAGATATATTTAATTATAATATGTTAGTTAGTTTAAAAACATCTTTAACAGATGAACAAAAAAATAGCTATATTGAGGAACTAAGACAAAAAAGTGAAATACAAGAAATTTTAGAAACCTATATGGAATCTGGAACAGCTGGAAAAGATAATAACAGTGAAACTGTTCAAATTGTTGTTCCAAATGATAAACAAGAAATTGACAAAATGATAAAATTAAGAGATGTCAAAACAAAAGAACCATTTACTTTATCAGAAGACGGCATTATTATAACTGACAAATTGGCAGAATTAATTGGTGCAAAAGTGGGAGATACAATAACTGTAACAACTTCTGATGATGTAGAAAAAGAAATAAAAGTGAAAGGCATAACAGAAAATTATATTAGTCATTATGTATATATGTCAAAAGAACTATATCAGCAAGTATTTGGAGAAGAATATAGTACAAATGTACTGCTAATTCAAGACAATAATTTGAGCGAAGACCAACAAGATGCACTAATGCAAGAAATGGTAGCTAAAAATGAAGTGTCAACAGTAACATTAACAACCAATACAATGAAAACATTAGATGATACAATGAACTCACTAAATTATGTAGTAGTTGTTCTTATCGTATCAGCAGGATTATTAGCATTTGTAGTATTATATAATTTATCAAATATTAATATTGGTGAGAGAATCAGAGAACTTGCAACCATAAAAGTTCTAGGATTTTACGATAGAGAAGTTTATGACTATGTAACAAGAGAAACCATTATTTTAACAATAATAGGAATTATATTAGGATTGGTAGCAGGATATTTCTTAAATTTCTATATTCTAGGAACTTGCGAAATTAATATCTTGCGATTCGAAAAAGTAATTCATCCAATTAGCTATGTATATGCAGTTGTGATAACACTCGTATTTTCAATTATTGTAAATATTGTTACCTATTTTGCCTTAAAGAAAATTGACATGATAGGAAGTTTGAAGAGTGTAGAATGAGAAAAAGGAAAATTGAGGACGGAGTGATGATTTTGGGGACGGAGCAAAAAAGCATCATTTATATAAAGATTTTTTTATAAAACTTTTTATAGAATAAATGATGCTTTTTTGCTCCGTCCCCAAAATCATCATTCCGTCCCTAATTCTCCTTTTTCAAACTTTTTATGAATTTTTAATGAAAACCTATACAAAAAGAAAATGAAAATGATATAATAGCAACAAAGTTAAATTGTACAGACAAAGGAGGAAAGGTTGAAAAATGGGAAACATCGTTTTATTAGATGATTTAACAATTAATAAAATTGCAGCTGGTGAAGTTATTGAAAGACCGGCTTCTGTTATAAAAGAAATGGTAGAGAATTCAATTGATGCAGGAGCAACAAATATTACTGTGGAGATTAAAAATGGAGGAATTTCTTTCATAAAAGTAAGTGACAATGGAAAAGGGATTGCTCAAGATGATTTGGAAATTGCTTTTGAAAGACATGCAACTAGTAAAATTAGAAGTGCAGATGACTTAAACACAGTTACTTCTATGGGGTTTAGAGGAGAAGCATTGGCGAGTATTGCAGCAATTTCAAATGTTGAAATGGTGTCTAAAACACAGGAACAAGATATTGGATATAGAGTAGTTGTAGAGGCAGGAAATGTTTTAGAAAAAGAAGAGGCAGGTTGTAAAACAGGAACAACCATTACCGTTAGAAATCTATTTTTTAATACACCTGTAAGATATAAATTTTTGAAAAAGGATTACACTGAATCAGGGTATATTGAAGATGTTATTACAAGAATTGCGTTAGTAAATCCGAATATTGCTATAAAATTGATTAACACAGGGAAAACGGTTATTCAAACAAATGGTAGTGGGGATATTAAAAGTGTGATATATAGCATTTATGGAAAAGATGTTGCAAATGGTGCAATGGAAGTTTCATATAATTATGAAGATATCCATGTTCAAGGTGTAGTAGGAAAACCAGAGATTGCACGTTCTAATCGTTCTAACCAATTATTTTTTGTTAATAAACGATACATAAAAGATAAAACCTTAACAGCAGCAACAGAACAAGCATATAAAGGATTAATTCCTATTGGAAAATTTGGGTTTGTGATATTAAATATTGAAATGAATCCAGCAAAAGTAGATGTGAATGTACATCCGGCAAAGTTAGAGGTTCGATTTGAAGAAGAAAACAAAGTATTTCAAGCAATTTATCATGCGATTAAAGATACTTTATTAAAAACAGAATTAGTAGCAAATTCTGAAAAAGCATTACATGAAGAAAAAATGGAGACTGCAAGAGAATTAAGTTTTGAGGAAAGACTAAAAAAACTAAAAGAAGAAAAACAACAAAGAGAAGATGTTGGTGGACTATTTGCTTTTAGAAAACAAAATGAAAGGCAAATCGAAAACTATACTAATGAAGAAAGTAAAATAAAAACAAATGTAGCAGAAGATACTAAACACCAAAGAAGTTCTAATATTATAGAAGATGTATTTCGTGCGAAAAACCACCTAGAAAGCAATGCAGATACACTACAGAATACGAAAATAAATGTTGGTGAACCAATTGATACATCTGATATATTAGCTAAATTGAAACAAATGAAAGAAAACTTAGAAAAAGAGATTAAAGAAAAAAATGCAAACTCTCCAAGTACAACTAATGCAGACACATTAAAAGAAGAAACAGAAGAATATGTTGTAACAAGTACTTCAGACAATAATGAAACAGAAACATCTAACTTGGAAAATCAAGAAGAAAAACAAAATGACAAAGCACAAGAAAATGAATTGCTAACAGTAGAAGAATTTTCTCATGAAGAAACAAAAAATGAACAAAATAGTGACAATCAAAAAGATGAACAACAAGAAAATCCTATGGCAGATAAAGAGGAAATACTTGATAATGCAAAATTGCAAAATGAAACAGCCGAAGGAAGCGAAAAGCAAGAACAAGAATCCACAATAAGTGATCAAACAGTGGATAATACAAATGAAATTATTGAAACTATAGAAAATCCAGAAATTAAACAAGAATTCAAAGAAATCAAAGAAAAAATGGAACAATTAAATGACAATCCAAAGGTAGTTTCAGATGATTTTAATGAAATGTATGCAAAATTATTTGGTAGATTACCAATACAAGATGAGGAAGAAGTTAAACCAGAAGAAAAGAAAGAAGAAAAAGATATTGATATTTTAAAGGACAATGTATCCGTTTTTGAAGGCATAGAAGAATATCAAAAACCAACATATAAATTTGTTGGAATTGTATTTAAAACCTATATCATTATTGAAATTGGACAAGAAATGTATATTTTAGACCAACATGCAGCACATGAAAGAATTATGTATGAAAAAGTAAAAGAAAATTATTATAGTGATTCTAGCAAAGATTCTCAAATGCTATTGTTGCCAGATGTTATCACATTGACACATAAAGAAATGGACATTGCCAAAGACAATATGGATATGTTTAGAAAAGCGGGATTTACCATAGAAGAATTTGGAGAAAACACCATTAAATTAACAGGTGTTCCAACCGTTTGTATTGATTTAGACACAAAAGAATTATTCTTAGAAACATTAGATGAAATCAATACAGTGGCAAGAACAGCAAAACAAGAAAAAGAAGAAAAATTTATTGCAACAGTTGCCTGTAAAGCAGCAGTAAAAGCTAATATGGCATTAGATGAAAAAGAGGTAGAAAGTTTAATGGATAAATTATTATCTTTACCAAATCCATTTACTTGCCCTCATGGTAGACCAACAGCTATTAAAATGACAAAATACGATATAGAAAGAAAATTTGCAAGAAAATAGAGATAAGGAGAACAAAATGACATTAATTACTATAGGTATGGTTTTAATATTTGTGGTAAGTATTATATGGACTTGGCACAATCTAGGAAATATAGAAAAACCAAAAAAAGTTGTATTTATCATAATAGGACTACTCATAACCTATTTACTAACGATGGTATTATACAACCTTTCAAATCCAGATATTACATATCCAAGTGAGGAAATTCAAAAAACAGTATCTAATACACTTACATGGGTTTTTACAGGACTAAATGCATTAATATTTTTACCATTGATAGCAAATGTATTAGATAAAATATTAGAAGAAGAAATTGAAAAAACACAAGCAAAAAGAAGGATTATTATCATACTAGTTATATTTGTCGTGTGTATATTTATAGAAAAAGGATATATAGAAAGTACACAAGAAGGAATTATGAATATATATAATGAGGTGCAAAATGCAGAAACATAAAGTAATTGTAATATGTGGTCCAACCGCATCAGGAAAAACAGCATTATCAATAGAACTAGCCAAAAAAATAAATGGCGAAATAGTATCATGTGACTCTATGCAAATCTATAAGGATATGGATATAGGGACGGCAAAACCAACAATTGAAGAAATGCAAGGCATTAAACACTATTTAATTGGATATGTATCTCCAGAACAACGATATAGTGTAGCAGACTATAAAAAAGATGCCAAAAAAGCCATAAAAGAAATTATTGAAAAAGGAAAAATGCCAATAATTGTCGGCGGTACAGGGCTATATTTAGATAGTTTGATTTATGAAATTGAATATCAGGATATAGAATTTGATGAAGATTACAGAAATCAATTAGAAAAAGAAGTTGAAGAAAAAGGATTAGAAGTTTTATATGAAAAAGCAAAAGCA
Source organism: uncultured Clostridia bacterium (assembly GCA_944386145.1). Lineage (GTDB taxonomy): Bacteria > Bacillota > Clostridia > TANB77 > CAG-508 > CAG-269. Next base: position 7,099 of record CALWZZ010000014.1, read on the forward strand.
ATTGATGAAGAAGCAGTAAAAAAAATAAGTCCGACAGATAAGAAAAGAATATTGCGTATATTAGAAATATATCATGCAACAGGAAAAACAAAAACAGAGCAAGAAATAGAATCTAGGAAAAAAGAAGTAGAATTTGACTACAAAGTCTTTGCATTAGATTGGGATAGACAAAAATTGTATGAAAGAATTAACAAAAGAGTAGATATCATGATAGAACAAGGCTTGATTGAAGAGGTAAAACAGATTTTAAAGAAATATGATACATTTCCAACAGCTATGCAAGGATTGGGATATAAAGAAGTAGTAGATTATCTAAAAGGTAATTTAACAAAAGAGGAAATGATTGAAAAAATAAAAATGGAAACTAGAAGATATGCAAAAAGACAATTAACTTGGTTTAGAAAAAATAAACAAACTATTTGGCTAAATGCAGAAGAAGGGACGGCTCAAAATATCAATAGAATTGTAACAGGATATTTAATAGAAGACCAGTTAAATGCTATACAATAGAAAAGATCAACCTTATAAAAGGAAGGTGAAAGGTTGAAAAATAATTACAATTTTGGCGTCGTCAAACTTCATTTGAAATTTATTCAACGTACAACTAGTACGCCTCATAAATTTTAAATTCGTTTTCCTAGCCAAAATTTAATTCTTTTCCAACCAATTTGTGCCTTGAGAAAGGAAGGTGAAAAAATGGAAGAACAAAAAAATGAAGATTTAGAAAAAAATCAGAATGAACCGAAGATAACAAAAAGAAAACGACAATTCAATAAAAAAATGATTATTTATTTTGTTATATTTTTGGTTGCACTGTATCTAATTTATACCATATATTTATTAGTAAAGCAACCAACAGATATTTTTACTTTAGAGGAAGGAACACTATATTCAGAAGAAACAGACATTGGTTATATTATAAGAGATGAAGTTGTTATTCAAGGTGAAAATTATAAAAATGGTATGGAAAAAATCAAAGCAGAAGGAGAAAAAGTTGCTGTAAATGAAGCGGTGTTTCGTTATTATACAAAAAATGAAGATACACTGAAAGAAAAAATAGCAGAATTGGATACAAAAATCCAAGAAGCGATGGCAAGTGAGACCAATTTGATTCCTGCTGCAGATATAAGATCTTTAGAAACACAAATAGATGAAAAATTATTAGAAATTAGTAGTATTAATGATACAACAAAACTAGAAGAATACAAAAAAGAAATTAATGAATTAATTACCAAAAAAGCAAATATTGCAGGAGACTTAAGTCCACAAGGGTCTTACTTAAAAGAACTAATTGAAGAAAGAAGAAACTATGAAAGCCAGTTAAATTCTGGAGCAGAATACATAAATTCTAGTAAAAGTGGTGTGGTTTCGTATAAAGTTGATGGATTAGAAGAAGTATTGAAACCAACAGAAGAATGCCTTTCAACATTAAGTAAATCCTATTTGGAAAAACTTGATCTACAAACTGGAAAAACGATTCCAACAAGTGAAGAATGTGGAAAAATTGTTGATAATACATATAGTTATATAGCAACTATCAGTAATACAGAAGAAGCCAAAAATGCTAAAGTGGATGATAGTGTTAATGTTCGATTACCAAGTGGAGAAGAAGTTTCAGCAAAAATTATATACACACTACAAGAAGATAGTGGTGATATGGTATTGGTTTTAAGGATTGAAAAAGGTGTTGAAGAACTAATCAATTATAGAAAAATTTCTTTCGATTTGATTTGGTGGAGTGAAACAGGTTTAAAAATACCAAATCAGGCGATTGTAAAACAAGATGATTTGGCATATGTTGTCCGAAATAGAGCTGGCTATTTGAATAAAATTTTAGTAAAAGTAAAAAGAGAAGGAGAAAAATATTCTATTGTGGAATCCTATGATACAGAAGAATTACAAGAGTTAGGGTTTACAAGTGAAGAGATTATGTCTTATAAAAAGATTAATTTGTATGATGAGGTTGTATTGAATCCTGATTTAAGCAAAGTGACTGGTTGAAAAATTTAATTCTTTCTCAACCAAATTCATGATTTAATGATGAGATATTAAAAACAAATAAATATTACAAAAATGTTACAGAAATATTAAAATAATATTACATTTTGTAAAACTATTGACAATATCGAAAAAAAAGTAGATACTTAGTACAAATGAATACAAATGAAATGTTTTAGGAGGTTTTTTTATGTCAGGAGCATTAATGGATAAAGTTTGGGGACTATTTGGAATGGACTCAGCTGAACCAGATGAATATGAAGATGAGGACATCTATGATTATGATAATGAACAAGAGGAAGAAGAAGATAAAAAAGTATTTAATAGGAAAAATAATAAAGTTGTAAACATGCAACAAGGACAACCAAATGCAATAAAAATGGTTATATCACAACCAACAACATTTGAACAATCAGATGAGATTTGCAGTTTCTTAAAAGAAAGAAAATCTGTTATTGTAAATTTAGAATATGTAAATAAAGATGTCGCAAGAAGAATTGTTGACTTTATTAGTGGTGGGGTATATGCATTAGATGGATATATTCAAAAAGTGTCAAATTCTATTTTCTTAGTGGCACCATCAAATTATGAAATTACAAATGAAATGGCTAGAGAAGAAATTAAAAGTAAATTATCCGTTTCATGGCTAAAAAATAACGGAGTCAATTAATAGAGAAATATCAAGGGGTCTTTGTGCCTATTTATAAGGAGGAAATATGATTACACCATTAGATATTGAAAATAAAAAATTCTCTAAACAGATGATGAATGGATATAATGTTGAAGAAGTAGATGATTTTTTAGATGATTTAACTGCTGACTATGGTAAAAATTATAAAGAAATCACTGAATTAAGAACAAAAGTTGAAGAATTAAATAAAAGTCTAGAACATTATAAAACAATTGAAAAAACATTACAAGATACATTAATTATGGCACAAACAACAGCAGAAGATATAAAAAATGTTGCAAAACAACAAGCAGATCAAATTATTAATGACGCAAAAAGTTCAGCAAAACAACAAGCAGATGATTTAGAAAATCAAATCACATTAAAAACAAAAGAATTAGATGATGTAAAAAAACAATTTGATATATATAAAGCAAAAATGGAATCTTTGTTGATTTCTCAATTAGAATTATTAAAAGATGTTAATAAAGATGATTAAAAATATATTTTACAAAAGACTATCTATTATTCAGATAGTCTTTTTCTAATATATAAAAACATAATGCAGAAAAATGAAAAGAAAAACCTGAAATAGATTGAAAGAAAAAGAAATACAAAGGAAAAAGAAGGATTTGAAAGAAAAATATTACAAAATGGGAAATATGTTACAGAACTGTTAAATGTATATTACAATTCTATGAATAGTATTGACTTTAATGGAAAAAGGTTTAAAATGATAATAGTATAGAAAGGTTAAAATATGAGGATTATAGCTGGAAAAGCAAGAGGAACAAAATTATATACGTTAGAAGGCGAAAATACGAGACCCACTTTAGATAGAGTAAAAGAATCACTATTTAATATTATTCAAAACAAAGTGCAAGACGCAACTTTTTTGGATTTATTTTCTGGAAGTGGTGCAATCGGATTAGAAGCAGTTAGTCGAGGTGCAAAGAAGGCTATACTCTGTGATAAAACAAAAGAAGCCTGTGAAATTATTAACAAAAATATACAAAAGACACATTTTGAACAATATGTAGAATTATATAACTTAGACTTTAGAACCGTTTTAAAAAATAAAATAAATGAAAAGATGGATATTATATATTTAGATCCACCATATCAATCAAACTTTGCAATAGAAGCAGTGAAAATTATTTTAGAAAAAGATTGTATAAATCAAGATGGAATGATTATTATAGAAACAGATAATCAAGAAACAATGATAAAAGAATTAGAAATGATGAAATGTGAAATTCAGGATATTCGAAAATATGGGAGAGCATATCTTATATTCTTAACAGGAATATAACAAGTAGAAAGGGGCAAAACCATGGAAATATTTACATTATTAGAAACATTAGAGGATTTGTTAGAAAAAAGTAGGAATTTACCTTTTTCTTCTAAAAGTGTTATTGATAAAGAAGAAATGTTAGATTTAATAAAAGAAATTCGTTTAAAATTGCCAGATGAATTAAAACAAGCTAAATGGATAAAAGAAGAAAGACAAAGAATATTGGTAGAAGCTCAAAAAGAAGCAGATGGAATTGTAAAAGAAGCAGAAAATAGAATTATTGCTATGATAGATGAACATGAAATTACAAGAAAAGCATATGATCAAAAAACAGAAATTATTGAAACAGCAAATGAAATGTCAAGAGAAATATCAAAAGGTACAAAAGAATATGCAGACAGCTTATTAGGCAATACAGAAGATGTTATGAAAGAAACATTAGAAAAACTAGAAACCAATATGACAGAAGCATTGAATTTAATGGAAATTTCATTGCAAGATACCATTAAAACAATTCAAAATAGTAGAAAAGAATTAAAATAGTAATCAGAAGTCAGATTCAGAAGTCAAAAAAATTGTGACTTTTGATTTCTGACTTTCATTAATTAAAAGAAAATATAATTTTCTTTTAATTAATGAAGATTAAATTGCACAGAAAAATTGCTTTGCAATTTTTCGCGCGACAAATCTTTACGCTTTTTCAAGAACATACTTAGGATTGGTTAAATAAAAAACAGAAAAATAGTTCTTTCAAAGCGAGATTTGTCCAAACCTTTCTAAAAAATAATAAATAAATATTGCACAGAAAAATTGCTTTATGAGAAGGGATGGTAGAAATGGCAAAAAAGAGAAGATATAAAAAAAGCAAAAAAACAGCCTCTAAATTAGATTTAGCAGTTGTTGTTATCATCATGCTAAGCATTTTACTAGCTGTTTTAATATATACAAAATCTGGTGTTGTTGGAATTAAATTAAATGAAATATTAGGAGGAATGTTTGGAATCATGCAATACATTCTTCCTATTGGAGGATTTGCAATTGGTATAAAATTGGCAACAGATGGAAGAGATACCATTACAGCTAAATTGCTACAATATGCTATTTTTATTGTGAGCTTATGTGTGCTATTTAGTGTATTTCAAATTTCTAGTGGAGAATTGCAATCAAACAAGGAATTATCAGAAGTTGTAAAAGACGCCTATACATTAGGAGAACAAAGCAAGGGAGGAGGAGCTATAGGAGCAGTGGCAGCTGTTCCACTTGCGAAACTACTAGGAGATATTGGTGCAGTTATACTTTGCATTGGGGTTGCTGTGGTATTTTTGGTATTTACATTTGGAATTAATACATCTGATTTAATCAATATGTTTGTAGAAAAGATGGAAGATAAACGAGAAGAAAGGCTAGAAGAAAAAGAAGAAAGAAATAAACAAGAAATAAAAGAAACAGCAGCTGAAAGACGAAAAAGAGAACGTGAAGAGCGTATGGAAGAAAGAGCAAGAATAAAAGCAGAAAAGATTGCCAATGCCAAAGCTGAGAAAGAAAAAGACTTAATGAATAATCAAATAAAAATTAATTTTGGTGGTAGAATATTAGAAGAACCAGAAAGTCCAAGAGGACTAAAAAAATATGACCATTCAAATGACGACTTAGAGCCATTAACGAAAGATAGTAAAAAAGAAATGCAACCAGATGTTATTGAAAACAATTTGTTTAAACAAGAAGAAGAAAAGAAAGAAGATAAGAAAAAAGAAGTACTTCAATTAGAACATGCAATGGTAGTAGAAGACGAACATTATGAATATCCACCACTAGAATTATTAAGTAAAGCAAAAGCAAAGACGTTAAAAGGCGGAGCTAAGGCATTGACAGATACTGCAACCAAATTACAAAAAACACTATATAGTTTTGGTGTATCTGCAAAAGTAGAAAATGTTTCAGTAGGACCTGCCATCACGAGATATGAATTAAAGCCAGCTGAAGGTGTAAGGGTTAGCAAAATTGCTAATTTAGCAGATGATATTGCTTTGAATTTAGCAGCAGAAACCATAAGAATTGAAGCACCAATTCCAGGAAAACAAGCTGTTGGTATTGAGGTACCAAATAAAGAAAAAGAAACGGTTCATTTAAGAGAAATCTTAGAAAGCAAAGAATTCCAAGAAAATAAATCAAAACTAACCATTGCTTTAGGAAAAGATGTAGCAGGAAACCCACAATTGGCAGATATTGCGAAAATGCCACATGTATTAATCGCAGGAAGCACTGGTTCAGGTAAGAGTGTGTGTATCAATACAATTATAACTAGTATCATATATAATGCAAAACCAAGTGAAGTAAAATTGGTAATGGTAGACCCTAAAGTTGTTGAATTATCTGTATATAATGGTATACCACATTTACTAATTCCTGTTGTAACAGATCCAAAAAAAGCAGCAGGTGCTTTGGCATGGGCAGTTCAGGAAATGGATGATAGATATAACAAATTTGCTAGTAAAGGTGTAAGAGATTTAAAAGGATATAATAAAGCAATTGAAAAAGAAGGCGGAATTGGAAAACTTCCTCAAATTGTGATTATAGTTGATGAGTTAGCAGACTTAATGATGGTAGCCGCAAAAGATGTAGAAGAAGCAATTTGTAGACTAGCACAAAAAGCAAGAGCAGCAGGAATGCACTTAGTAATTGCAACACAAAGACCATCTGTAGATGTTATCACAGGATTAATCAAAGCCAATATTCCATCAAGAATTGCATTTGCAGTATCTTCACAAGTAGACTCTAGAACGATTCTAGACACAGTTGGTGCAGAAAAATTGTTGGGAAAAGGTGATATGTTATTCTTCCCATCAGGCGCACCAAAACCTTCGAGAGTGCAAGGCACATTTGTATCAGATGAAGAAGTCGAAAAAATTGTTGACTTTGTAAAATCAAATGGGACAGCAACATATAGTGAAGACATCTTAGAAAGTATAGAAAATAGTAATAAAACAGATAAAGAATTAGCACAAGAACAAGCAACAGATGATGATACAGATCCATTTTTAATGGACGCAATTCAAACAGTTGTAGAAACAGGACAAGCTTCAACCTCATTTATTCAAAGAAGATTTAAAGTAGGATATGCAAGAGCGGGAAGAATTATTGACCAAATGGAAGAAAGAGGCGTTATTTCTGGCTATCAAGGAAGTAAACCGAGAGAAGTCCTAATGACATTGGAAAAATTAAATGAATTGAAAATGGGAACAGAAGCTAAGCAAGAAGGTTAAAGAGAAGGGGAAAATAATAAATGAAAAAAATAATGGTAAAGATTTTAGCTATTATATGTGCAATAATTGGAATTAGCTTGGTAGTGACAGCAATTTATAATTTACATCAGTCGGATCCATGGGGATTAGGATTTACATTTTTTATATTACCATTACTAATTATAGGATTATTATTTTTAATACTTGCATACTATCTGTACAAATCAATTGAATATAAAAAAGAAAATAGAGAATAAAAAATGGTAAGAAAGGAGAAGAATATGCCAAAGAAAAAAGAGAAGCTTTTAGATAAAATCGTAAAAAAAGATTATAACAACGAACTTGAAATGATATTAGAGAAAAAAGCCTTTGACGAAAGTGCAAAAAATCTTCTCCTAAGTATATTATATAAAATAGAGGCCTCTTATAAAGACTATGAAAAAGTAAAACGACATGTAAAAACAAAAGAAGAATATATACAAGATTTCATAAAGATGATACAAGAAAATTGTGACAATATTACGATATGTAAAATTCATTCCAAAGAAAGTGAAATATTAGGAAATAAATCATTTTTAGTGGAAAAAGATACCAAAAGAATCATTTGCTATCCAATAGAAAGAAAATTACTATATTGTATTGCAAAAATAAGTAAACATGATGAAATCATAAAAAATAACTATCCAATTATATGCAAAACATTATCCAATACAATCAATATTGGAAATAATATTGATACTGTAGAACCTTTAAGAGATTTTAATGGATATTCATGGACAACCATTAGAAATGAAATAGAAAGCATAGATTATAATTTGATTTATCAAAATCTAAGAATATTATTAGGATATGATTTTTTAAAAAAATGGATAAATAATAGAGAATTTATTATAGACTATATAGAAGTATTAAAAAATAGACTAGAAGAAGCATATGGCGTAAAAAATCAAAAAGATATTTTGAAAGTAATAGAGATATTATCTGTTCTATTGGAATTAAAATATAATCCAAATGAAAAGAGAATATTAGAGAAAGAAAAAGTTGAAACAGAAGAAAAATTAAGTAAAATAGATGATAAAGAAAAATTTATTGAAATGCTTACCAAACAGAAGAGAGATTTAACAAGAAAAATTAAACTGATAGATGAAACAATTAATAATAAAGATATGCTACAAAAAGAATATATAAAGAGAAATGAAAAATTGCCATTAAAGAAAAAAATTTTTAGTGTTAGAATTTTATCAAAACAAATGATTCAAGAAAGAGAAGAAAAATTAAACGAAATTGAAAAATTAAATGGATTGCTTAATCCCAAAAATTTTATTGCATATAAAAAAGAATTGGAAGAAAAGTATGAATATTTAAAATTAGTAGAAATCAAAGATCTAGATAAAGAAATCGAAAAAGAAATGATAAAATTACAAAAAATTGTTTTACGCTGTTATAAAGTGAAAATAAAGCAAATTAAAAATAAATCTGAAATTATAGATATGCTATACGAATTTCGTTATTATATGACATTACCATTTAATCAAAATAATAATATAAACGAAATTAAGGAAATACAAAAAGAAATAACAGAAACGAGAAAAGCATTATTAGACAAAGCACAAGCGTTAAAAATATTTATTGAACTTTCAAAAAATAAAGAGATTACAGATGGAATATTAAAAAATATATTTGATACACGAATTATTTCATTAGAAGATATTTATATAAAACTAACAAAAGAAAAAGACAAATTTTATGTACAATTATTTGATGAAGATGTATTTGAAGAAAAGATAGAACTCGAAAATTTTGGAAGCATAAATAAAAAAGATTTGGAAATCAAACTAAACAAAAAGATAAAAATATTTGAATAATGGAGGTTTATATGAAAATTACATTTTTAGGAGCAGCTAGAACAGTAACAGGTTCCAATTTTTTAGTAGAAGGAGCAGGAAAAAAATTTTTAGTAGACTGTGGAATGTGGCAAGGAAAAGCAGAACAAGAAATGGAAAATAGTCAAGATTTTGAATTTAGCCCATCAGAAATCGACTTTATGCTATTAACACATGCACACATAGACCATTCTGGAAGGATTCCCAAATTATATAATGAAGGATTTCGAAACAAAGTATATGCACACAAAGCAACTTGTGACTTATGTGCCTTAATGTTACCAGATAGTGGACATATTCAAGAAACAGAAGCAGAATGGAAAAACAAAAAAAGAAAAAGAAAAGGTGAAGAGCCAATAGAACCAATCTATACAGCAGAAGATGCAGCAAGATGTTTAGAAATTTTTGAGCCTGTTCAATATGATCAAATTATAGAAATCACACCAGAAATTCACGTAAGATTTAATGATGCAGGACATATGTTAGGGTCAAGCATTATAGAAGTATGGGTAAAAGAAGGAGAACAGGAAACAAAAACAGTCTTTACAGGAGACATTGGAAACAATGATATACCTTTATTAAGTCCTCCAACGATGATAGAAGATACAGATTTTCTTGTTATGGAATCAACATATGGAAGCAGATTACATATGAGAAATGATGAAAAAGCACAAATCTTTCTAGATGTAGTATCAGAAACATTGGATAACGGAGGAACAGTTGTTATTCCATCATTTGCAGTAGGAAGAACACAAGAAATTTTATATGAAATCAACAAATTAAAAGACGAACATGGTGATGATGAAGAATTTAAAAGAAAATATAGAACTTTGATGAAAGTACCTGTATATGTGGATAGCCCTCTTGCTATATCTGCAACAGAAGTATTTAGAGAAAATACAGAACTATTTGATGAAGAAACAAAAGAAGAAATTATGAGGGGAGACAATCCACTAGAATTTCCAGGACTAAAATTTACAAGAACGGCAGATGAATCAAAAGCATTAAATGAAGACCCAACACCAAGTATTATCATATCTGCAAGTGGTATGTGTGATGTGGGAAGAATCAAACATCATTTAAAACATAATCTATGGAATCCAAAAAGCACGATTCTTTTTGTTGGATATCAAGCACCAGGAACATTGGGATATAGTATTGTCAATGGTGCTAAAACTGTCAAAATATTTGGAGAAGAAATTGCTGTAAATGCAAGAATAGAATATATAGAAGGATATTCTGGACATGCTGACCAAGAATTATTAATGAATACGATTTATTCGTATATTAAAAAGCCAAAACATATCTTTTTAGTACATGGAGAACCAGAATCACAGGATGTATTAGCAAATAAAATTGAAACAGAAACCAATATCGGTGTAACCATTCCGGAATTTGGAGAAACGTATGAATTAAATGATGAAATTGTTATGACACATAAGATAGAAAGAAAAGTAAATCCAACAATGAAATCAGAAATCCTACAAAGATTAGGAAAATTGAAAGATGAATTAAAAGATATGGAAGTTTGTGTACATGAAGATTTACAAGATGAAACTTTAAGAGATGAGGATATGTTTAGAATTAATGAGAAGATTAAGGATTTGGAGAGGCAGATACTAAATGTCATTGAAGGATAATAACTAATTTTTGTAGTTTAATATAAAAAATATAACTGATATATTATATATTTCATAAATTTTTCGGCTCAATACGATATATAAGAATTTGTAACATCATTTATCTGAGCCTCTTAATATTATAGAAAAATCAAAGATTTTCTATAATATTAAATTAATTGTTGCACACAATTTTACTTGCGTAAAATTGGCGCCGAACAATGACGCGGGTATTAAAATGTCAAAAACAGAGAAAATGTAAAAAGAAGCCCGCTATTGTTCTCAAACCCTCACTTAGTGAGTACCGTGAACATTCCTCAATAAATGATTAATAAATTCTAATATATCTCCAATCACATTCAAAATTTATTCAATATATAATATATCGGTATAAAATGATTAAGAAATAATGCTTTGGCTAAAAAAATAAGATAAATGAAAATATCGAGAGATAATCTATTCATTTATAGAGATAGGAGAAAATAAAAATGGAAAATAAATATTTGAATGAAGCAATTATTGGAAATAAGAAAATGCTTGCAACATATACTGCAAAAGGAGAATTGCAAAGATTATATTTTCCTTCAAAAGATAATAGACAATTTATCAATTTTTTTCATACAGGGATAAAAGTCAATAATTCTGATTTGATTTATTTGCATGATGATATTAATAATGTATATAAACAATATTATGATACAGATACCAATGTTTTAAATACAGAAATAACCAATACGTATTTTAATTTAACAATGCTACAAACAGATTGTGCATTAATAAGAGAAGATAATGTACTATTAAAAAGATATACATTTATTAATGAAGGAAAAATCGATTTAGATATTGAATTCTTTATTCACGCAGAATTATTATCTAGTGAAAATAATCATGTTAGTTGCAAAGTAATAGACAATGGTATGTATCAATATGCCCATGATTTTGTTGTTTCTACATTTGCAAAAGACTATAAAGTTCATAAACATCAAATAAATGGTAGTAAAGAAACGATAAAAAGAGGCGAAATTTATGATAAAGATTATATTGGCATGTCAAAAGATTCAAGTATCAGCTATGAAATAGGAATAATTCACCCAAATGAAAAGAAAACCATTGAAATTTGTATGATGGTAGATGACAACAAAAATGTATCTGAGATAGAAGATGAAATAGACAGAATAACAAGAAAAGACTTAAATAAGGAATGTGTGCAAACCAAAAGCTATTGGAGAAAATATGTAAAAGCACATAATGGGTTGGATTTAAAAGAGCCACAAAATAGTTATGAAGAAAAGATATTTGAGATATATAAAAGAACCATTTTATTATTTCCTTTATTAACCAATCAAGAAACAGGAGGTATCATTGCTTCACCAGAAGTAGATGAATATTTTACAAAATGTGGACGATATGCATATTGCTGGCCAAGAGATGCAGTATTTATTACAAGAGCAATGGACATCTTAAATATGCAAAAAGAAACAGAAAAATTTTATAAAAACTTTTGCAAAATGACACAAAGCAAAAATGGTATGTGGGAACAAAGATTTTTTACAGATGGAAAACTAGCACCTTGCTGGGGATATCAAATTGATGAAACAGCAAGTGTTGTATATGGGGTATATGAACATTATCAATATACAAAATCAGAAAAATTTTTAAAAGACAATTTAAAAATGTGTGAAAAAGCCATTGACTTCTTAAAAAAATATACATATCAATGGTTAAAAATAAAAGACCAAAGCGGAGATGTCGTAAAAGAAGAAATTGAAAAAAGTTTTTATGCAAGCAAAGATATGATACATATTAGTTATGATATATGGGAAATGCATGAAGGAATACATTTGTATTCTTTGGCAAGTATATATGCAGCTTTTGAAAGTATCATGAAGATGTATAGAATATTAGATAAGAATGTTTCTGAATTTGACAATAATAGATTAAAAGAAGAAAAAATATCAAAATCAGAAAAGGAATTACGATACTTGCAAACAGAAATTAAAAAATTCATCAATGAAAATATGTATGAAAAAGAAACCAATTCTTACTTAAGAAATACAGAAGACAAAAAAATGGATATTAGTATGTTGGGAGCAGTAGAGCCATTCCATATGTTTGAACCAAAAGAAAGGAAGGTTCTTAATACAATTGAAAAAATCAACTTAAGTATCCGAACATATACAGGTGGATACCAAAGATTTGAACAAGATCATTATATGAATGGCAACCCATGGCCAATAGCGAATTTGTGGATGACCTTATATTATTTAGATGCAGGAGAAAAACAAAAGGCGAAAGAAACATTTGACTTTGTCGTAAAGACCGCAGGAAAACATGATTTCTTAGGAGAACAAATTGATAACAATACTTTAAAACCAACTTGGGTTATTGGACTTGGTTGGAGCCATGCGATGTTTATTATTGTATTGGAAAGATTGTATGGAAAAAAATAAAATTAGATATAAGAGATATAGATTAAAGATGACTTTATGTAAAGTCATCTTTTTGCTTGGAATCCTATTTCAGGACACCCTCTATGATTGAGAGAGTTTTTGCAGAAATTCATATTAATTATTTTTACACTGAGTATAAAAAATCTTCTTAGAGTACAATACTCTAAGAAGATTTTTATGTTTAAATTGTATCAATAAAACATTGTAAAGTCAATAAAAATGAACAAAATGTTTTCTGAAAAAAGTTTATTAAAAAATTAGAAACTTTCTTATTTTTTACACTATAAAAAATCCAGGAAAACCAAACATATCAATATATTAAAAGTTTGCTATGTATTCCTAGAGTATTGTACTGTAGGTAAAGTAAAAGAAAAAAACAAAAGAAAGGAGCGCATTTTAAAGATGATAAAAACAGAAAAACAAAAGAATAAAGGTATTACATTAATAGCACTAGTTATTACAATCGTACTAAATTGCTCGTACCTCGCAATGGACCAAATGAATAAAATTGAAAAAATATAAAACCTCAGGTATAATAT
>CALWZZ010000015.1 GCA_944386145.1 uncultured Clostridia bacterium
CTTCATATATCCTTATGTGTTCAAGTTTTATAGAATTCAAACTACAAGCCCATTCAATTTTAGAGAGTAATTCTTCTCGTATTTTGTTTTTCTTTTTTACAATTTTAATCATACCACACCATCCTTCCTTTTTCAAGTTAAAGGCGACAAAAAAATCAACCTTTTACAGTTGATTTATCAATACTTTCGTCTGGTGCGACGATTTTACTTAATGGAGCCAATAAGCAGAATCGAACTGCTGACCTACGGGTTACGAATCCGTTGCTCTACCAACTGAGCTATATTGGCAAATAGAGTTGTACAGGACAAATTTTATCGCATATTTCATGTAATGTCAATTCCTCCTGTACAATATTTTGTTTTTATTATCTCTCAGAAAGTTCCTCTGGCATATTTTCATACAAAGGAACAATAAAATTCAATGCTGAATCCACTGTATCAGACGCTTCATAAATTTCTTTCATATTATTTGCTTCAGATTGTGGTGCTAATAAATTTTGCATATATTGATGAGTATATAAACTGTCATCTTGATTTACAACATCAAATTTTTGCAAATACAATGTATTTTGTCCAACATTAATATATCCTTCTTTTAAGAATTCTACACCACCAATCAATGCTTTTTCCAAGCTATCCCATCCTTGTTCATAGGCATATTGTGCTGCATTTTGAATAATTTCATCTTGTGAATTTCCTTTTGCATTTATATTAAATGGATTATACACGACTGTGTCATTGTATTCACAACCTCTAGATAGTACTGTTCCATTTCTTCCCTGTTCTTGAATTAATCTCGAAGCGATAAAATATGGGTCTAAATTTGCATTTTTTCCTGCTTGCAATAATGCTTCTGTTATACTATCTCCTTCTAGGAAAGAACCTTCTGTTATTTCATTAATTCCTTCTGCTGTTTGTGCACCTTCTACATATTTTAATTCGGCAAATTGGAATATGTTGTCATCATTTAAAATATTTCGTGGGTCCATTTGATATTTTATTGCTTTATCAGAAGCACATAGCCATGTTCCATTATCAAATGTCCTGTCTCTATCTATTTCACATTTCCAATCTTCAGGATAGTCTGATGAATCTGGAATTAAATTTGTTGGATATTCTGTATTATCTTTATGTCCTTCATTTGCAATAACTTCTTCCCAATCTAATTTTGTGTAAAATAGAGTAAATGTCCAATTAGGATGTTCTTCTAACAAAGCGTCTATTCGTTCTTTATATCCTGGATATTTGCTCTCGTTTAAATTTTCGCCATCATATTGTTCATATTTTTGTTTTTGACTTTCTCTAATCCATACAAAAATTAAAGATGTTATTAGGATAAGTACCAATATCACTACAATGGCTGTCTTTACTTTTTTGGGAATTCTACTTATAATTCTTTTGGTATTTCTTATAAAATTATTTATGATTTCTCTAAAATTACTTCTTCTATTCATGTTTTTTATTATACCATATCCTTTCTGATTTTTTCAATTATTTTTTACTAAATGTGGAAAAGTTTATTTCAGTTAAGTGTGCATTCTAAAATGTATATCTATTATATTTTCAATTTTTAAGGACACCCACTAGACATATTTTGTCTTGTGATGTGTCCCTCTTTTATTGTTTTATTTAAACCTTTTTCCTTTTTTTCTTTTTCTTGTTTTTTCATCTTCATAGTCATTATCATAATCGTAATCACCATCTGTGTTATAACCATTTAGAAATGCCTGTTTTGCTCTTTCTTTTTCTTGTAATTCTTTATCTTCTATTGGATTATTTAAAAATTTAGGTTTTTGTAATGTTTCATTTTCTTGCACATTATCATAATCTTGTGCATTCTTTGTATCTCCACTATGCTCTATATATGTAGCTTGGTTTTCTTCCTCTGGAAATTGATTATTTTGTGTATCCACATTGTTATAATCATCATATTGGTCATTTGAATTATAATCATCATAATAGTCGTCTTCATCATTAATTCCTGCAAATGGAACGCCTGAAAATTCTTCTGCATATACACGATTTCTTCTACGTTTTATAATAATAATGATTACGATAATTAGAATTAATGCAATAATTCCTCCTGCTATCATAAACATTCTTCTTTGCTCTTCTTGTTGTTTTTGTTCCTCTTCCCTTGCTAAAGCTTCTTCATCAACTAATGATTTATTAACTGTTAACTGATATGTTGCTACATTGTTTCCTTCAGTATCAGAAACTAGAATTGTTATTGTATTTTCTCCTTCTTTTAGTTCTTCATTTCCTAACATTTCTACTGTATAACTTGGGTCTGTTGCAACAGCTTGAATATCTAATGAAGTTGCCTCCCCAATATAGTCTACCGTATATTCATAGACATCTGATGAAAATGCTGGCTTTAATTCCAAATCTTTGATTGTAATATTTGATAATCCATTTACAACTTCTGTGTTTTCTGTATCTTCTTCTGGTTGTTCTTCCGCATTCTCTTCTGTTCCTTCTCTAGTTACATTAATGGTATAGGTTTTGGTTGTTCCATTTTCTGCTGTTACCACTACATTTAAAGCATTTGCTCCATATTGAAGTGTTTTATTTCCGGTTCCTGCTATTGTTGCTTTTGAATCACTGGCTGTTGCATATACTTCTACACTTTCTACATCTTCTGGAACGGTTACATTATATGTTGTTGTTGCTGGTCTAAATCCTGTAAAGTCGTTTGGTCTAATACCTAAATTGCTTAAATTGGCATTACTTGATGGTGATTGTGTTGTAGACGTTCCAGTATTCCCAGACGTACTACTTCCTGATGATGAGCTTCCTGATGAAGAACTACCTGATGACGAATTTCCTGATGAGGAACCTGATGAAGCACTTGTTGCTGTAATTGTTCCTCCTGTTGAACCTGTATAGACTGCTGCTGTAGAAGAATCTGCCATATCTACTGCTGTTGCCGTAATTCTAATAGAGCCTGCTCCATTAATTGTTGCAGTTACACTAGCTGAACCATTATCTACAAAAACACTGTTTTGAGATAATGTAGCATTTCCTGAAACACTTAAATCAGCTCTTCCAGATATTCCACTTCCTGTTACTGTAACAGTTACAGTATCTCCAACATTTGCCGTTGATTTTGAGAAAGAAATAACTAATCCTGCTGCCTGTGATTTTGGCATTATTACTATTACAATTGCTAAAATCAATAACATACATATTACACTTTTAGATTTGATTTTCATATACCCCTCCTGGTTTTCATTAACAATTTTGTAGTTATTTTTCACTTAATTAAAATGAAGTAATACTTCCCATAATGTAATTTTTTACAAGAACATAGTCACTTGCACTAATTGTTCCATCCTTGTTTACATCTGCTGCACTTTGTGCTGCACCACTTAATATATTTGTTCCCATGATATGATTTTTAATTAATACATAATCACTTGCCGTTATTCCTCCATCATTATTGACATCTCCTAAGTTGTAACTTGTGCCACTATTGTCTCCACCTGTATTTGTATCACTATTACCTGTATTTCCATTATTTGTTGTATTATCTGTATTTCCACTACTACTTCCATCATCACTTAATGGTAACAAGTAAAGTTTATATTCTGATTCATAGTCATACGTTTCTCTTGCGACATATCCTTCTTGTCCATTAGACCTTCTAATTTTATCCCAATAGGTTCCTGCTACTTTTGATGTTGCTTTTTCAATTCTTGTTACAATCTCTCCACTAAGAACACCACCTATTTTTGAACCATTTGGTGCGTCTCTTAAATTCAATCCTGTTGTTGAGTTTACTTTTACGATATCTCCTGATACAGTTGCACTACTGTCTCCATTTGGTCTACTACATGCTGTACTTGGCATATTTTTGTATAATGGAATAATGAATGTATGTGATGAACTAATAGAATTTGTACTTGAATATGTATTTCTTAGTGTTGTTCCCTCACTTTGTGCTGCCATCAAATTTTGCATATATTGATGCCAATATAACCCATTTGATGAATTGTCTACATCAAATTTTTGTAGATATAGCGTATTTTGTCCTTTATTAATATAACTACTTGCTATAAAATTAATTCCACCTGTAATAGCTTTTTCTAAAGTATCCCATCCTTGATTTCTAGCATAATTAATTGCATTTTCTATAACTTCTGCATCAGAATTTCCTGTTGCTCCTATATTAAATGGATTGTAATATCCACTTGCTCCTGAAGATGTTGCAGAACCATTTCTACCTTGTTCTTGAATTAATCTTGCAATGATATAATATGGATTAATACCTGTTGCATTTGCAGAGTTGGCAATTTCATTAGCATGTCCTGCTAAAAATGTGCCATTTATCATTGTATTTATAGCATTCATGTCACAACCATTTAATGTTAATTCTTCAAATTGGAAAATATCTGATGAATTCAATGAATTTCTTGGGTCCATCATGTATTCGATTGCTTGTTGTGAAGCACATCTCCAACTACCATTTGAATAAGAACAAATTGGGCAAATCCATGCACCTTGATAATTGCTTGTTGCTTGTATCATATTTCTTGGTCCTGAATTATGTCCTGTATATTCATTTGCTATAACATCGCTCCATTCCAAATCTGTATAAAACACTTTAAATGTCCAATTTGGGTATTGGGCTTGTAAACTTTTTATTTTTTCTTTAAATCCTGGGTATAATGACTCGTTAATTCCGTCAATGTCTGAACTAATGCTTTGTGAAACAGCATATGTTTTGTTGTTTAATAACGATATTAAACTATATGCTACTAATGTTAAAATTAATACAATTGAAATAAATTTTATTATTCCTAATTTTCTCATTGTTTTTCTCCTTCTAAATTCTTTGGTTTATCTATATTGTTAACTTTTTACATTTTTGTATATTTTTTGACATTATCATTATACCATTAGCACTTTTTTTAGTCAAGAAATTGCCTTTTTATTTTCTTTTTATACAAAAAAAATTGCACAACAATTTTTTTCTGTGCAATTTTATTGATTTTTAAGCTACTTTTATTCCTGTATCAATAATTTCTTTTACGAATGGTGTTTCTGCCTTTCGATAATCCTCAATTCTTATAATATGTGGTTCTATTCTTGTATCTATTTTTCTTCTTAATCTCATTAATTTTAATTCCTCATCAATTATATCATCTTCAAAATCATCTGTAATAATAGCAATATCAATATCACTATCTTCATTATTTGTTCCTTTTGCATAAGATCCAAATAATATTATTGCTTCTATTTTATAGTTTTCGCAAATTTTCTCAACATATTGTTCGATTATTTCCATTATTAATTTGTTGTCAATAGACTTTTTATCCATTCTCTTACCTCCTCTATATTCTTTATTTGCATAGCTGTATATTCATCTGTACATTTTGCATAAAATTCTTTTTTATAATCATCATATCTAGCACTCATATTGAATTTTGTTATAATATCAAGTAAATCCTCTTGTCTTTCCGTTAATTCTAATTTCATCTTTTCAGCTAAATATAATAAATCATGACTTCTTGGTGCGTGTGGTGCATTTTTATTATTTTTTGCATATAATGCTTTTAATAATTTCTCTATTACCAAATGTCCAAAAAACAAACAATATGTGTTTTTCTTATTTTTATATAGAACTTTCATTACATTATAATCTTCATCAGAACTTTCTATCCAATAATTCATTAAATCTATATTATTCATAACTTCATTCCTCCATTTAATATGCCATTATTATAACATTATTATTAATAACTTTACTACTATTTTAGTTTATTTTTAGTACAAATAGCTAAAATAATCGTAATATATCATTGTAAGAAACATAAATTGATAACGCAATTAATATAGAAAAACCTAGCAATTGTATATTGACTTCATTTTCTGGTTTCATTGGTTTTCTTCTAATAGCTTCTATAAGTAAAATTAAGATTTTTCCTCCATCTAATGCTGGAATTGGTAATAAATTTGTAACCCCTAATGAAATAGATATTAATGCCATTAAAGATATAAATTCTCTAAATCCATTTGTTTGTGATACCATTTCTCCAATTCCAATTGGTCCTGTCATTTGGTCTACGCCAACTCTTCCAGTAAATAGTTGTTTTACATTATCAACAATAGAAACGATAAATTCTTTTGTTTCAACCAATCCATAAAAACATCTATTTCCAAGTGTATCTGGTGCCATTTTCATGTTGACACCTAAATAATAGGTTGATACATAATCTGGTGTAAATTCTATATTTATTTCTTCATTTCCTCTTTGAATTGTTAATAGGATAGTTCCTAATCCTTGTTGTTGCAATACTTCTAATATTTTGTTTGTATCGCCATTGGTTTCTTCGTTATTGATTTTTGTGATAACATCATTTGCTTGTATGCCTTGTCTTTCACTGCTACTACCTTTTTCTACCATGATAACTTGACATTTTTCATCTAAATACATACCAGTTACTTTTGATTGTACTTCTGTAGGTTTTATTGTCAATTCTAGTATTTCTCCATTTCTATCAATGGTTACAGCTATTTTTTCCCCATTTGCTTTCTCCATAATATTATCTAAATCATATTTATTATTAACCGCTTCTCCATTTAGTTTTATGATTTTATCTCCACTTTGAATTCCTACTTGTTCTGCTGCATATCCTGGAATAGTAGAATCTACTTCATTAGAAATGTACACACCTGATGTTGCCATTAGGATAAAGTACACAATGATAGCAAACAAAATATTGACAATTGCTCCTGCTGCACATATTGCAATTCTTTTTGGGATACTCGATTTTGAAAATGACCTATCATCTTCTGATACTTCATCTTCTCCTTCCATACTAACATATCCACCGTAATGGAATTGCCCTTAGCGAATATTTTGTTTCTTTTCCTTGTTTGTTCCAAATTCCTGGTCCAAAACCAATAGAAAATTCATTTACTTTGACATTACAAAGTTTGGCCACTATAAAGTGACCAAGTTCATGTATGATAATCAAAAAACCTAATAATATGATTATTTTTATAGCTGTTATAATGAAAGTTATCAAATTTTCCTCCTTACTAACCAATTAACATAAAAATGTCTCAAAAGGAAACGTCCCCAATGGGACATTTTAAATAAACATAAATAATACATAGGCAAATGGTGCTAAAAATATTAAGCTATCGATTCTGTCTAACATACCTCCATGCCCTGGAATTAAGTTAC
This sequence comes from uncultured Clostridia bacterium, assembly GCA_944386145.1. Classification (GTDB taxonomy): domain Bacteria; phylum Bacillota; class Clostridia; order TANB77; family CAG-508; genus CAG-269. The sequence continues at coordinate 7,196 of CALWZZ010000015.1, forward strand.
TATAATCTTTTATATCCACATATCGTTTAATACTAGAGGCTGCAAAGTCTCCTACTTGCCCAATTAAACTTAATATTAAGCCAATAATGCCAATTGCTATATAAGAATATTCCATTCCCCAGAAAGTATTTGCAATATATGTATAGGCTAGCATAAGGATTATACCCCCTATGGTTCCTGCTATACATCCTTCTATTGATTTATTAGGACTGATTTTACTAAATTTGTGTTTTCCAAAGTGTTTTCCAATGAAATAGGCAAAAATATCTGTTCCCCATGCGGCAATAATTGCATACCAGATAAGAATATTACCATTTTCCATTCCATTGATTTTGGCAAAAAACATTATTAACATTACAACATATAAAATTCCGAAAAGTGTATATGCTATATCTTTAAAACTGGTTTTCATTTCTGTTACAATAACCTGTATAAATAATATTAGCAATAATACTGGAATAGCTAAAATAGAAGCTGTTACTAAATAATTTTCTGGAATGATATGTATTAGTGCAATACTCACACAACTAAGATATCCCAACCATCTAACTGGCTTGGCAATTTTTGAAATTGCATTAAAATATTCATCCATTGCTAAGATTGCAATGATTGTTAAAGCAACATCTACTACATATACATTTCCAATGATTAATACGATTACAACTAGTGGAAATCCTAATAATCCTGATGTGATTCTTTTTATATCCATATCCAACTCCTCTTCTTTTCTTTTTTAATTTGCTCCGAATTTTCTGGTTCTTTTTTGATATTCTATAATAGCATTATCTAAATCTTCTTCTGTAAAATCTGGCCAATTTTTATCAATAAATAAAAATTCAGTATATACCAATTGCCATGGTAAGAAATTACTCAATCGTAATTCTCCACTTGTTCTAATTAACAAATCTGGGTCTGGTTCATCTTTTGTATATAAATTATTTGAAACCATTTCTTCTGAAATGTCATCTATATCAATTTTTCCATCTTTTACATCTTTCGCAATTTGTTTGATTGCTTTTATGATTTCATCTCTTCCACCATAATTTAAAGCAATGTTAAACGTAACACCTGTATTATTTTTAGTTCTTTCCATACAGTTTTGAATACTTTTTTGCATTCCTTGTGATAAAGCTGTAATATCACCTAATATTTTTACACGTATATTTTCTGTATCTGCACGTTTTGCATAATCATCTAAATAACTTTGTAATAACATCATTAAAGCTTTTACTTCATCTTCTGCTCTTTTCCAATTTTCTGTAGAAAATGCATAAACCGTTATATATTCTAGTCCAATTTTATTGGCATATCTAACGATTTTTTCTAACGTTTTGGCACCTTCTTTGTGTCCAAAACTTGCATTTTTTCCTTGTGCCTTTGCCCATCTTCTGTTTCCATCCATGATAATGGCAATATGTCTTGGCATATGATTTTTATCAAACATGTTTTATTCTCCCTCTTATTTATTACGTTTTTCTATATAGTTTGCTAATTCTATTAAGAATTCTGCTTTTTCTCTATATGGTTTTAATTCTTCTGTTGCTTCTTTTGTTAATCTTGCTAATTTTTCTTTTGCCTCAGCTAAGCCATATTTAGAAACATATGTACATTTGCCTAACTTTTTATCATTCCCTACTGGCTTTCCTAAGATTTCTTCATTTCCCTCTTCTGACAATATATCATCTTTAATTTGAAATGCCAATCCAATTTTTTCTGCATAAGAAATTAGTCTATCTAAATCCTCTTTAGAGCTTTCAGCCAATATCGCTCCCATTCTAACACATAAAGTTAATAAGGCTCCTGTTTTGTTTTTATGAATATAGTCTAAATAATCTTCTGAAATTGGCTTTCCTTCAAATTCTGTATCCACAAATTCGCCAGCAATCATTCTATCAACTGCTTTTGAAAATTCCTGAAATACAGCTATCTTTTTATTTAGTTCTTCTTTTTTTGTATTTTGCAATGTATTGCTAATTACGATATATGCTTGATTTAACAAGCCATCTCCTGCAAGTATGGCTGTTGCTTCATTAAATTGTTTATGATTGGTCGGTTTACCATGCCTAAAATCGTCATTATCAATTCCTGGTAAATCATCATGGATTAAAGAAAAATTGTGTACCATTTCAATTGCTACTGCAAATGGCATACAGGTTTCAATATCTGTACGAAATAATCTATAAGTTGCTAAAACCAAAATAGGTCTTAGACGCTTTCCTCCTGCCATTAGACTATATTCCATAGATTGGTTCAAAATTTCTTCTGGACATTGTTCTTTTCTAAGATATTTTTCTAATTCACAATTTATGATTTCTTGATATTTTTTTAATTCTTCTTTAAAATCCATCTTTTTTCTAACCTTTCTGTTTATAGCAAACTTAACTGCTTTTATTATATACAACCAACATTAAGATTTATAGCTAAACAATTATTAAGCAATTTCATTTCTATCTTTTTATAAATACTTTTCTAAACACTCATAATCTCTTTTTCTTTTTTAGCTAATATTTCATCAATTTCTTCAACATGTTTATCTGTTAATTTTTGTATTTCATTTTCTGCATTTTTTAATTCATCTTCTGTCATGGTTCCTTCTTTTTGCTCTGCTTTTGCTTCTTCTATACCATCTCTTCTGATAGCTCTTACTGCAACTTTTGCTTCCTCTGCCATTTTTTTGATGTCTTTTACTAATTCTTTTCTTCTCTCTTCATTTAATTCAGGAAAAGCTAGTCTTATGACTTTTCCGTCATTATTTGGATTAATTCCAATATCTGATGCTAAAATTGCTTTTTCAATTTCTTTTAATACACTCATATCCCATGGTTGAATAACAATTAGTCTAGCTTCTGGAACAGAAATTCCAGCAACTTGATTAATTGGTGTTGGTGTTCCATAATAGTCGATTTTTACTTTATTTAGTATTGCTGGATTTGCTCTTCCTGCTCTTACTTCTGCTAATTTTTCTGAAAAATTATTAATGGTTTTTCCCATTCTTTCTTTTAAATCTTCGTAATTCATAATTATCTCTCCTCTTCATTCTTTCTATCTTTAAATATGATTTTATCATCTTTGTCAAATATTTTTCTAGCTTTTACCGCTTTATCAATTTTCGAAATCATATATGTATTTGCCATCATTGTGACAACATATAGAATAAAAATTAAATATATCCTTATTTTAAAATATCGAAATTGTGTCATATTTTCTTCTATAAAAACTTCTCTTTCTGTTTTTGTCTGTACATCTTGCTCTAATAAAGTTTTCCAAATATCTAAATATTCTGTATCTGTTTTATTTTCTATCCTTGTATCATATAATCTTCCAAAATTTTCTTCACTATTATATGTTCTATCTAAAATCGCTTCTATATAGAAAAATAGGATTAAACAAATTATATTGAAAAAAAGCAATATTTTTAGTAAATTATTTAACATTCTTTTATCTTTTATTACTATGTTAAAACATATAATTAAAATCGTAATAATCCCTAATATTGTTATCATACCATAGGTAAATGTTTGCTTTATTTCATCTAAAAAATCCGCTACATTTGGTTTATAGAAAAATACTAAACATATCAAAATAATTAGTACAATACCAATGATAATAGATATATTGATAATTTGACCTGTTATATAATCCTTTTTCTTTTGCTCTTTTTTCTTCTTCTTTTCATACTCTTTTTTGCCACTTTCCATATCTAGGAAATAACTTCTTTCGTATAAATCTTTATCCTCTTTCATCTTTCCCCTCAAATTTCACTTATCACTTGAAATCTTATCTGTTGCTATATTTTTTCTTTTTCTATCTTATGAAACAATGGTTCCTATTTTTTCGCCTTTTACTGCTTTAACAATATTGTCTGGGTCTGCTATTCCAAATACCAATAATGGTATGTTATTATCTCTACACATAGCTGTGGCTGTTGAGTCCATTACTTTTAAATCTTTATTTAAAACATCTAAATATGATATTTCTTCAAATCTAATTGCGTCTGGTTGAACTTTTGGGTCAGCTGAATATACAGCGTCTATCGCTTTTCCTAAAAGAATAATATCTGCTTTGATTTCTGTTGCTCTTAATACTGCTGCTGTATCTGTTGTAAAATATGGATGTCCTGTACCACAAGCAAATATAACAACTCTTCCTCTAGATAAATGTTTTTCTGCTTTTCTTTGTATAAATGGTTCTGCAATTTCTCTCATTTCAATAGCTGTTTGTACTCTTGAATGAATGCCTCTTGCTTCTAATGCGTCTTGTAATGCTAGACCATTCATTGCAGTTGCTAACATTCCCATGTAGTCTGCTGTTGTTCTTTCCATTTGATGTCCATTTCTTCCTCTCCAGAAGTTTCCTCCTCCTACAACAATGGCTACTTGTACGCCCATTTCTACTACCTCTTTGATTTTGTCACATATAGCGCCTACTGTTTTTGCGTCTACCCCTGTCTTTTGTTCTCCTGCTAATGCTTCTCCACTTAGTTTTAATAGTACTCTTTTATATTTTGCCTCTGACAATTTTTCCACTCTCCTATCTATATTCTTATCAGAGATATTCTATCATATATTTTGAAAAAATACAGTATTTTTACTAAATTTATTAATTTTTTCTTAAATTTGGTCTGTTAGGGACATGCCAAAATGGACAAAAAATGATGACTTTGGGGACGGAGCAAAAAATCATCATTTATTCTATAAAAAGTTTTATAAAAATCTTGATAGAAATGATGATTTTTTGCTCCGTCCCCAAAATCATCATGAATGAAAAAAACAGAAAGCTTTTTGGCCTTCTGTTCTTTTTCATTCATTTTTATTTTAATTGATTCATAACTTCTTCTGCAAAGTTTTCTTCTTTTTTCTCGATTCCTTCGCCTTTTTCAAATCTTGCAAATTCTACTACTTCAGCGTCTTTTTGTTTTAATAATTCAGATACTTTCATATTTGAATCTTTAACAAATACTTGGTCTACTAAGCAAATTTCTTCAAAGAATTTTCTAATTCTTCCTTGTACAATTTTTTCTGCAATAGCTTCTGGTTTTCCTTCATTCATTGTTTGTATTTTTAAAATTTCTTTTTCTTTTTCAACTCTTTCCGCTGGAACAGATTGTTCATTCAAGTATTCTGGTCTAGCTGCTGCAATTTGCATACATAAATCTTTTGCTACTTCTTTATCTCCTTTTGCCATATTGATTAATACAGCAATTTTTCCATCTCCATGAATGTATGATTCTAATAATCCTTTTGATTCAAATCTTGCAAATCTTCTGATTGTTAAATTTTCTCCGATTGTTGCTATTTTTCCAACTAATGCTTCATTTACTGTTTTTCCAGCTTCAAATGTAGCTTCTTGGTTTAATAAATCTTCTACATCTTTTGGATTTTTTTCAACAACTTGTTTTGCTACATTCATAACAAATGTTTTAAATTCTTCATTTTTAGCAACAAAGTCTGTTTCTGAATTTACTTCTACGATGGCTCCTACTTTTCCATCTTCTGAAATATATGCTTCTACTAATCCTTCAGCTGCAACTCTTCCAGATTTTTTAGCAGCTTTTGCAATTCCTCTTTCTCTTAATAATTCGATTGCTTTTTCCATATCTCCATCTGTTTCTGTTAATACTTTTTTGCAATCCATCATTCCTGCACCTGTTTTTTCTCTTAACTCTTTTACTAAGCTAGCTGTTACCATTATAAATTCCTCCTTTTATATATAATAGAAAATTGCTTTGCAATTTTTCTGTTCAATATTATTTTTTATCGAATAGAAACCTATTCGATAAAAAGAGTAGAGCAGAAAAGCCCCACTCTTCTTTTATCGTGTCAAGTAAACTTTTTTTATATTTTCTTATTCTTCAACTTCTTTATTTTCTTCTTCGTTTGCTACCACTTGTTCCATACTTGTAGCTTCTTCTGTTGCTACTTCTTCTTGTTGTTCTTCTTCTCCAGCTTCAAAACTTTCACCTTGTTTACCTTCAATAACGGCATTTGCCATAACATCAGCAATTAATTTTACTGCTCTTATCGCGTCATCATTACCTGGAATTGGGTAATCTAATTCTTCTGGATTACAGTTTGTATCTACTAATCCGATTACAGGTATATTTAATTTTTTAGCTTCTAATATAGCAATTCTTTCTTTTTTAGGATCTACTAAGAAAATAACTCCTGGTAGTTTGTCCATTTCTTTAATTCCACCTAAGTTTCTTTCTAGTTTTTCCATTTCTTTCTTTAATAGAATTACTTCTTTTTTTGGTAATACTTCAAATGTACCATCTTGTTCCATCGCTTCTAAGTCTTTTAATCTTTGAATTCTTTTTTGAATTGTATCAAAGTTTGTTAACATTCCACCTAACCATCTTTGATCAACATAGTACATTCCGCATTTTAATGCTGCTTCTTTTACACATTCTTGTGCTTGTTTTTTAGTTCCTACAAATAGAACTGTTTTTCCTTCTTCCACTTGTTCTTTTAAGAAAGCATATGCTTCATCAAGTTTTTTAGAAGTTTTTTGTAAATCGATGATGTGAATTCCATTTCTAGCTTGGAATATATATTCCGCCATTTTAGGATCCCATCTTCTTGTTTGATGTCCAAAATGAACACCTGCTTCAAGTAATTGTTTCATTGCAACTACTGCCATTTTAAATTCCTCCCTTTTTGTTATTTCTTCCATAAAGTTCTTTGTTTCTTAGGACCAATATATTGGCACACCCTTTAAAACTCACTTTATGTGTTTAATACGGTAAATATTGTACCATGTTTTACCAGAAAAATCAAGTCTTTTTCAGCAAAAAAATGTCCATTTGAGACGTTTCCTTTTGGGCATTTTTATAAGTTTTAATACTATTCTTATTTACTTTACGCATTCTTCCTCTTTACTTTTTCAATAAGCTTACTTGTTTCTTGATTATATGTTTCTTCATCTATTTCTCCAGTATCTAATAATTGTTTCCATTCTCCAAGTTCTTTTTCTAATTTTTCCATTCTTTTTTGCTTTTCTACACTTACATATTCATTTTGTTCATTTTTCTTTCCGTAAATACCATTCTTGGTTTTTTACGGTTTTTTTACTCTTCTTATATCCATCATCATAATTGATATTTTTACTTATAATACTGGTTCCAGCTTTTATATACATACCACATTCAGCAAACAAAACTAATACATAAAACAAGAAAGGTGATGTAACTTCTAAAAGTATTGCACCTAATCCCCACAAGTATCCTGGTATCACTGCTGGTTGATTTGACATATTTACAAATATCATAATAACAGATCCAATCGCTAATAAAAGCTGTGCTCCCCCAATTATTAGAGTAAATATTGGATAAAGACTATAAAAAATAATTTCTCCTTCACTAAGTGCTGTATTTGTAGACCCCTGTATCATCAATAAAATTGTGAATATAAATTTCATTCCCCCTAGTGCAAAAAGTCCATATCCGAAAAAAGCATTGACTGTTCTTAAATTCATAATTAATCCCCTTTCAATAATATAAATTATAATCCATTTATATCATAATGAGAACAACAATGCAATATGAGCTATTAGATTGTATCTATCATTTTTTTAACTTTCATCTATGTTATCCATTAAATCTCTTGCTTCTTTCCAACTTAGTACTTTCAAACATTCATATTCTTTTGACAATTTTTTGGAAATTTCTTTTGTTTTGTCTGTTGATTCTAAATCTGCTACAATAATATTTTTAAAATAGTCTTCTCTTCCATATAAAATTTTAAATAAAATTGACCTTAGGAATCCTTCAATAACATCTTCCTGGTTTTTTACACCAATTATTAAATAAATGCCTTTACTTTTGAATTTTGTATATGTATTTATGTATATAATGTTTTTGATAATTTCATATAAACCATATAAGGCTACTGTCCAAAAAATTGTATTTAAAATAAATTCCATATCATTGCCTCCTATGGTTTTATTATATGTTATTTTAACTTTTTTGGTGTGTATTTTATTCATCTTCCCATGTTAAATATGGATATCCATTGTTTTTTCTACTATCTATTTTCCAAATTGTTTCTTCATTACCTGCATTTAATACATCTAAAAATGCACTTTCCTTCATTTCATCTTCTGTCTTTTCACCTGAAGATTCTATTATTCCAGTGCTTGTAGATAATTGAATATCATAGTTTCCTTTTTTTACAAACCAGCAATTGGTAACTTTTCCAGAATTTGTTGAAACAATTCCTCCTAAATATGCTCCTATTATTTCTGCTGTACTATAACAATTAACCACTTCTCCGTTTTCTCCATTTGCTCCAATAATACCTCCAATATATCTTTCTTGTAAATTTACTGTTCCTAAATTTCCTAAGTTATAGCTATCGGAAATTTTTCCATAATTTCTTCCTATCATTCCTCCTTCAATAAAAGAATAATTGAAATTTGTACTAATATCTCCCTTATTAATGCATTCACCTACATTTTGATAATTAATTCCTACAATTCCACCTACAACCGAATTAGTATTCCATATTTTACCTTCATTCTTACATTGTTTTATTGTTCCATTATTCTGTGAACAAATTCCTCCTATATATCCCATCATTCCTTTTATTTCTGCATAGTTATATCCTTTTATAATTTCTCCTGTATTGTTATAGCAAATACTTCCTAACCAACTTCCTCCTGCTGAAGTACTAATACTTTCGATTTTCCCATCAATCCTAACATTTTGAATTTTTCCTTCATTTGTTCCACATATTATACCTGAATATGCTCCAACATATGCTTCTACAATAATCCTAAGATTCTCTATTGTTCCTTTATTATTTAAAAACATGCCTCTACTAGTTGAACTATCATTAATATACAAATTACTAATATTATATTCATCTGTTCTACCAATTAAATCCTCTAAACTTCCAAATTGAAAATCTTCTCCATCATTATGGTTAATTTCTTCTAATTCTATTTTTTCTTGTATATCTCTAATTTCTGTTCTAAATTTTGCCTTTGAGGCATTTATAATTGCTCCATCATCTCCTGATATTGTTCCTATGGTTATACCTGCTAAAATTAATATAACAATAACTGTAATTACTAGTGCTAATATTGTAATTCCTTTTTCATTTTTTCGTTCTTTTGTATTCATGTTTACCTCCTATTATTTTTCTTAGAGTTTTTAACTCTAGGAATTTTGATATTCCATTTTTTCTTGATAATAGTAGGTTTTTCGTATTCTTTATTAAAAATCTTGACTTTACTTTTTCATTTTTGCATTTTTTAAGTTTTTATTGACATATACATATTTTATTGATATTATTTTTATAGAATTTCACTCTTAGAGTTAAAAACTCTAGGAATTTTTTTCGTATTTTAGTGTTTTTTTACTTCATTTATTTTTCTATCTTGCAATTTTTTTATTATACTATACAAAAAAAAATCTAGCGCTGGTTTTTATCCGCACTAGATTATATATGCTTTTACTATCTCCTATTAAATCTATTTTACATCTTTGTAGCTAGCATAAATTTTATAAGAAATGATTGATATTACTATCATAGCCAATATACCAACTACTATAAATATGTTCATACCAGCGTTTGGTAATTTTATAGTTGCAACTGTATTGTCATTTTCCATATTATTGTTGTCTCTTGCTACAACTGTTACTTTACAAGTAGCTGTATGCATTCCATCACTTGTAGTTGCTGTAATTGTTGCTGTTCCAGAAGATTTAGCTACCACTCTTCCATTAGAAACTGTTGCAACATTCTCATTATCACTTGTCCATGTAATTGATTTATTTGTAGCATCTGCTGGTGTTATGACCGCGGTTAATGTATAACTGCTTCCTTCTTGTAGTGTTAATATTGTTCTATCAAGGCTAATTCCCTCTACTTCTATGCTTTCCACTTTTGTTCCAGATATCATATAAGTTCCTTGATCATAAATAATTGTTCCATCTGAAGTAACTAACTTAACCCACATTGCAAATGCTTTATTACCAGAAAATTGTGATATATCTACGCTAAAACTTCCATCTTCTGTTTCTATCCAATTTTCCTCAATATATCCAGGTGTTAATTCTTTTATCTTTGCATTAAATTCTTCCGCTTTAGTATTATACTCGTCTGCTTTACTATTATATTCATCTACCTTATTTAGATAATTAGTTTTAGCTGTTTCATATGCTGTTTCAGCTTCTTCTAATTCTGTTCCTGTTACATTACCATCTAATTTTTCTATATATGTTTTTGCTGCCTCATCAAATATTGTCTTTAGATTTTCACATTCTTCACTTAATGTGTTTGCCTCATCTTTAATATTTTCTAATTCTTGCTCTCCTGTATTTTTGGTTTGTAACATTTGGTCATAATCTGTATTGCTAATTTCTACTGCTTGATAATATAATGTATATTCTGTTTGAATATCTTCTACTGTGATTGTTCCTTGTCCCTTTGTAATCATTATTGGAAAGTTAATTACAGAATTGGGATCCAAATCGATTGAATGTGCATTTACAGTTGCAAAAAAGCTTACAAGCACTTCTATTGTAATAAATAACATGATAATTACTTTTATTTTTTCTTTCATTTCCCCTTTTTTCCTTTCTCTTAAGTTTTTGTAATAATACTTTTGTATCTTACTCATTAAATATAGCATATCATATTTTTATTTGCAACACATTTTGAAAAAAAAGAAATGACCTTCTATCTGGTCAATTCTTTTCATTTATTAAACTAATTGTAATATAGCAACTTCTGCTCCGTCTCCTCTTCTAGGACCTACTCTTAAAATTCTAGTATATCCTCCTACATTTTTATCTGCATATTTTGGAGCAATTTCATTAAATAATTTTGCTGGTAAATCTACATTTTTACCTTCGCTATCTGTTACTTTATTAATTTTTCTCATGATTTTTCTTCTAGCATTTAATCTTGATGGCATATCTTTTTGTCTTTTTTCAGTTGTTTCTTCTTTTACAACTTTTAAATATTCTTTACCATTTTTGCTTTTTACTAGTTCTGTTACTTTATTACCTTTAGAATCTAATTTTGCTTTTACAACTTTAACATCAACTTCTTCAAAGTTATCTTTTTCTTTGATTGCTAGTGCTATGATACTGTCAGCAATTGCTTTTACTTCTTTTGCTCTTGCTAATGTTGTTTCTACTTTTCCATGCATGATTAAGTCTGTAGTTAATGTTTTTAACATTGCCATTCTGATGTCTGTTGTTCTTCCTAATTTTCTATTTGTAGCCAATTTTTTTCACCTTCCTTTAACTAATGTCAGGGGACACATCTTTTCCTAGGGTATTTCTATTAGGACAAGATATGTCCCCCTACCCGTATGAATATGTGTTGACCCTTTTTAAATTTGTTCTATTTTTCTTTATTCGTCTTCTTTGGCAAAATCTAATCCTAATGAATGTAATTTTGCTGTTACTTCATCAAAAGATTTTTTACCTAAATTTCTAACCTTCATCATATCTGTTTCTGAACGATTGATTAAATCTTCTACTGTCGCAATACCTGCTCTTTTCAAACAATTGAATGATCTTACTGATAATTCTAGTTCTTCGATTGACATCTCTAATACTTTTTCTTTCTTAGATTCTTCTTTTTCAATCATGACTTGTGTATTTTTAGCTGCTTCTGATAAATCAATAAACAATTCTAAGTGTCCTGTCATTACTTTTGCTGCTAAACTTAGTGCTTCATGAGCTTTCAAACTACCATCTGTCCATACTTCTATCACTAACTTATCATAATCTACCATTTGCCCTACTCTCGTATTTTCAACTTGATAGTTTACCTTCTTTACTGGTGTATAGATAGAATCTATTGGAAGTACAGATATGTCTTGGTTTGGTTTTTTATTCTTTTCAGATGAATTATATCCTCTTCCTCTATCAGCAGTCATTTCCATTTTTAAATGTCCACCTTCTGAAACAGTTGCTATATGTAAATCTGGATTTAATATTTCTACTGTTCCATCTGTAATGATATCTCCTGCTAATACTTCTCCTTCACCTTTGTGATCGATTCTTAATATTTTTTCTTCATTTTCTGAAAATTTTAGCCTAACATTTTTTAAGTTTACTATAATTTCTGGTACATCTTCTACAACATTTGGTACTGTTGAAAATTCATGTAATACCCCATCAATTTTAGCACTAGTTATTGCACATCCTGGTAGTGATGAAAGAAGAATTCTTCTTAAAGAATTTCCGATTGTTACTCCATAACCTCTTTCTAATGGTTCACATACAAATTTTGCATAATTATTTGTATCATCTACCTCTAGACATTCAATATTTGGCTTTTCAAATTCTATCATTTTTACCTCCTAATATTCGAGATTATATCTCAAACTTTTTACAAACTTCATAGGTTTCTTTAGTAAAATCATTACAGTTTCTATTAAACCTTTATAATTAATTTTTACTATTATTTTGAGTAAAGCTCTACTATTAAATGTTCTTCGATTGGAATATCAATGTCTTCTCTAGCAGCTAATCTTAATACTTTACCACTCATTTTCTCATTATCTTTTTCTAACCAAGCTGGAACTGGTCTCTTAGCTGATTCTTCAATATTTGCTTTGATTGTTGAATTATCTTTTTTGATTTCTCTTACTGTAATCACATCTCCTGGTTTTACTAAGTAAGATGGAATATCTACTTTTTGACCATTTACTTCAAATTGAGCATGATTAACAAATTGTCTTGCTTGTGCTCTTGATGTTCCAAATCCTAATCTATATACAACATTATCTAATCTACTTTCTAAGATTTGTAATA
>CALWZZ010000016.1 GCA_944386145.1 uncultured Clostridia bacterium
ATCATTTAGATACTTTAGGAGAAATTGGTAAAAAATTAGGATATGTTAAAGTTTGTACAAGTTATATGTATAAAGGTAAAAAAATCCATCATTATCCTGATGATATCATGGTAACAGGCGAAATTCCTGAACCTGTTTACGAAACTTTAGAAGGTGGCTGGACAATCGATAGTTCTTGTAAAAACTATGAAGACCTTCCAGAACTTGCAAAGAAATTTGTTGAAATTGTTGAAAAGGCTTCTGGTATTCCTGTTAAATACATAGGAACTGGTCCTGCAAGTGATGATTTGATTGTAAGAGAAGATATTTAATATAGTAGAGAGCCCAACCGCTCTCTTTTCTTATTGTATAGGAAAAATCGACTTTTATCTTGACCACATATAAGATTTTTCCGTATACAACAAGGTTAGGCTTCTTATATTCGTGAAGTACTGCGAAGCAGTCTTCACATGTGTGCGTCGAAATCTTTGATTTCGTTAACGCACGCCTTTCTTATTTGAAAAAAGCAAAAAACTATGTTAAAATATGAAAATATAAAAACTAAAAAAGGAGAATTTTAATTATGAACATAAAAAATCCTCAATTTGAAATATCAGCAGTTGGTCCAAAACAATATCCAAAAAATCATTTGCCAGAAATTGTTTTGGTCGGAAAATCTAATGTGGGAAAATCTAGTTTTATCAACACTATGATAAACAGAAAAAAGCTAGCTAGAACCAGTAGTGAACCTCGGAAAAACAAGACAAATTAATTTCTATAATATGGATGATATCTTTTATTTTGTGGATTTACCTGGGTATGGATATAGTAAAATGTCTAAAAAAGAGCAAGAACAAGTTGGAAAATTTATAGAGCAATATTTGTTCAATAGAAAAGAAATTACATTAATCATCTTTTTAATTGATATTCGACATAGTCCTACCGAAAACGATAAACTTATGTATAACTATATCATCTCTTCTGGCTTACCTTGTTTGATTTTAGCAAATAAAGCTGATAAAATTGCCATTACCAAAGTAGATGATACAGTTAAGAATTTACAGAAGGAATTAAATCCCATTGGAGATATTCCTACACTTCCTTTTTCTTCTGAAAGAAAAATATACAAGGAAGATGTTTGGAATTTTATCGATAATCTATTTAACAACTGCAATTAGTGATTTTACCACTATTTTTAAAGAGGATATTTTGCTTGAAAATATCCTCCTTATACTTTCTCTTCGTATTTTTTATTAACTTTGCCTTTAAATTTTTATTATTTCTCTGTATTGGGTAAATTATTATCCTCCACTCTTTTTTCAAGTTTTGTTATAATTTTTAATGCTTTTTCTCTTGGTAGCATTACAACATGTCCACATCCTTGGCACTTTAATTTAAAATCAACACCAATTCTTGTGATTTCCCATAATTTACTTCCACAAGGATGTACTTTTTTTGTTCTAACAATATCCCCTATTTGGTAATCCATTACAATCTCCTTTTTCATGTTCAATTTAGTAGTGATTTGGGGAACGAAGTGATGATTTTGGGGACGGAGCAAAAAATCATCATTTCCATAATTCTTAAAATTATATCATAAATTAATTTTCATCAATGATGATTTTTTGCTCCGTCCCCAAAATCATCACTCTGTCCCCAAATCATCACTATTTTTTCTTTGCTACATCAAATCGTTTTTCTATGCTTTCTCTTCCTAAAACTTGCATAATTTCATACATGTCTGGCGTATTGGTTCTTCCTGTTAATGCCACTCTTAAAACAGTGCTGACATCTCCTACATGTGCTTTATAGGCATCTGGATTTGCCTTATATTCTTTTACTTCTTTTGCATAACCAAGTTCTCCTGCCAATTCTTTAATTTTATCAAACCATTGTTGTTTATCATCATTTTCATCATAATATTTTTCCATATATAAGTCTAATATTTTGTTAATATCTTCTTTTTCATTGATAACTTGATATGGATAATCTTGTTCTTTCGCAAAGAATTTGTCATCATACATGTATTCTATGTTTTCTTTTACATCTGACCATTTTGCAATGTCTTTTCTAGGTTTTTTGTTTCCTCTTTCTATTCCAAATATTTTTAAAGCATATTCTTTATCTTGTAGCATGTCCTCTAATTCTTTATCATATGTTTTTGCCCAATTGAAAGCATTTTCATATACTTCTTCTGCTGTGAATTTTGATATGACTGTTTTTCCCACGTCTAATAATTTTACCATATCAAACAAAGCACCGCTAACACTCATCTTATTTAATTGTAATTCAAATTCATCAATAGATTTGTCTTTATTAGCTCTTCTCCAATTTTCAAAATTTGAGTTAGCAATGTTTAATAAGTATTCATTAACTGCTTCTTTTGGTATTCCCATTTCATCATAATATGATACTGCTGCTTCTGGGTCTTTTCTTTTACTTAATTTTCTCTTGTTTCCATTATCATTTTTCATGATTGGTGCAATATGTGCATATTTTGGTGCTTTAAATCCTAATTCATGGAACAATTGTAAATGTAATGGAACTGATGATAACCACTCATCTCCTCTTATTACATGTGTTGTTCTCATCAAATGGTCATCTACTGCATGTGCAAAGTGATATGTTGGTAAACCATCTGCTTTTATAATAACAATGTCTTGGTCATTTTCTGGGAAATCTACATTTCCTTTTATCACATCATGATGTTTGATTTTTCTATCTTCACGTCCTGGTGATTTAAAACGAACAATGTATTTTTCTCCATTTTTTATTTTTTCAATTGCCTCTTCTACAGTTATATTTCTACATTTTGCCCAAACGCCATAATATCCAGGTCTGATTTTAGCATTTTCTTGCTTTTCTCTCATTTCCTCTAATTCTTCTGGTGTACAGAAACATGGATAGGCTTTTCCTTGTTCTATTAAGTATTTTGCATAACTTTGATAGATGTCTTTTCTCATAGATTGTCTATATGGTCCATAATTTCCTTTTCCTTCAGTTTCTGAAATCATACCTTCATCAGGTTCAATTCCAAATCTATCTAAAGATTGCACAATATCTGTAATTCCATTTTCTACTTCTCTTTTTTGGTCAGTATCTTCAATTCTTAATAGAAAAACACCTTCTGTTTGACTAGCTAATTTTCTAGCTATTAAAGATTGATATAGTCCCCCTATATGTACAAATCCTGTCGGACTTGGTGCAAATCTTGTAACAATAGCTCCTTCTTTCAAATTTCTTTCTGGATATTTTTCCTCATAATATTGAATATCCTTTGCTTCTGGAAATATTACATTTGCTAAATCTTTATAATCCATTTTACCTTTCCTCTCCTTCTATTTTTTTAATTGTTTTCTTTTTATATTGTCCTTTTCTTTTTAAATCTATTTCATTCATTTCTAATAATAATTGAAAGATATTTCATTATCTAACTACGTCAAACATTATACTATAAAATCTGCCATTTCACAAGTCTTTTTCTTGAGTTTGTTAATGGAACGATGATTTGGAGATGGAGAAAAAATCATCGTTTCTCTTTTTGCGTTTTTGGATGGGAACGCATTTTCTTGAACACCTTAACAGCTTTAAATACTTTCGAACTTCTAAAGTCCTTTATAGCATTTGGTATACGTGATATATATATACCTAACAAAATACATAATATACTTAGGACCATTTCTAAATTGGTCATCCCTTGTGGTACTAATACCAGAATAGAACCAATCGTAAAGCCTATTATGCTATAAAAAGTTTTAGCATACTGCTTTTCTAAAAGTATTTTGGTTACTTTCATTACAACAATACTTCCTAAAACCAAACCAATTCCCATAGGAATTAACACCGGTAAATATAAATTTGCAACTGACTGTAAATATATAGAATAGACACCTAACAACATTAAAATAATGGTACTGCTAATCCCTGGTACAATAATTCCCAAAGACATGATAACACCGCACAAAATTAAATAAAAACTATTTATCTCTTCTACATTGCTAATAATTGTCATTTGATTTTCTAGTATAACCGTTACAATGCCTATAGCTAAAGCTATCAACAAATATACCACATTTTGTGGACGAAATGGCTCTTTTTCATTAACGTCTTTTATTAAAGATGGAATGGTTCCTAGAATTAACCCAATAAATATCGATTTTGTTTGTATTGGAAATGCATATAACGCATAATTTAGCCCATTACTAAATAGCAATACACCAATTCCTACACCTAATGCTATGGGAAATAAAAATTTTATATTTTGTTTTATATCTTTAAAAAAGTTTAAAACGGCATCTAATAATTTTTCATAAATTCCAAAAATTACACATAAAACACCACTGCTAAGTCCTGGTACAATTGCACCTGCACCAATAAAGATACCTTTTATGATGTTGAAAAATCCTGTCATAACACACGCTCCTCACAAAAATACATATATGTATTATTTTTATTGTTCTCTAAAATATACTTTGTTATTCTTTTTTATATGACTATGGAATTTTATTTGAATAAATTGATGATAAATTCTCTTTTTGGCAAGCTATTTTTCAAATTTTATTCAATTTCAATATTTTTATATGGTCAAGCACTTTTATTTTTCTAGAAACATATAATTTGTTATGCAAGATTTTTAATCTTTCTGAACAATAGCGGGCTTTTTTTATATTTTATCTGTTTATGACATTTTAAAGCCCGCGTTATTGTTCAGCGCCAAATTTTACGTTAGTAAAATTTGTGTGCAATCACTAGAGCGAAGCGACGTTCTTGTATAGGAAAAACTCGATTTTTCCTATACAAGAACAAATCTAGCTTCGCTAGACCTTTTCTCTACTTTTTACATTTGCTATATTAATTTAAGGTCTAGCAAAAATCGCTTTATTATTTTACACATAAATTTTCTTAATGGAGGTGCATATATGTTTTCAGCACTTTGTATTTCTGGTGTTTTAGGCTTTATTGAATTTTTGAAAACTTCAGTTTTTTTAGTTGGTTATATATCTGGTACCAATGTATTTCCAGAACCTTTAACATCTGAAGAAGAAAAACTATATTTAGAACAAATGAAAAATGGGGATGAAGAAGCACGAAATATTTTAATCGAAAGAAACCTTAGGCTAGTTGCCCATATTACCAAAAAGTATGCAACTACCAATGTTGAACAAGATGACCTGATTTCTATTGGTACGATTGGTTTAATAAAAGGAATTAATAGTTTTAATGTGGATAAAGGTTCTAAACTTTCTACATATGTTTCTAGATGTATCGATAATGAAATTTTAATGCATTTACGAGCAACTAAAAAATTAGGTGCTGAAGTATACTTAAATGAACCAATTGGAAAAGACAAAGATGATAATGTGATTACTTTACAAGAAATTTTAGAAAATGATGAAAGAAATATCGAAGATGAAGTAGATATCAAGATGAAAATTAAGTTGTTGTTTGAAAAAATGAAATCTGTTTTAAAAGATAGAGAAAAAACTATTTTGGAACTTCGATTTGGTCTAGGTGGTCACAAGCCGAAAACGCAACATGAAATTGCGGAAATGATGGGTATTTCTCGTTCTTATGTCTCCAGAATTGAAACAAAAGCAATTGGAAAACTATCAAAAGAGTTAAAAAAATAAGAAAGGCGTGCATAACGAAATCAAATATTTCTATGCACACATGTGAAGACTGCTTCGCTAGACCTTTTATCTACTTTTAACATTTGCTATATTAATTTTAAGGTCTAGCAAGAAGCGTATAAGATTTGTTGCGCGAAAAATTGTGAAACAATTTTTCTGTGCAATCTTGTTTTTTGCATTATAGGAAATGCAATTTCCTATAATGCAAAAGAACTAAAGCACCCTTTCGCTTTAGTTTTTTATTTCTTCATATGATAATAGTTCTATTTGATTACTCATTAAGTCTTTGCTTTCATTTATTTCTTTTGTCAAATCTGTAGACAAATACTTCTTACTATCATCAGCGAAAACGGTAACAATAGGTTTCTGTAATTTTTCTTGTAAAAGAACTGCCCCTAAAAAATTCGCTCCAGATGAAATTCCAACGCCTAATCCCAATTCTTTTGATAATTTTCTTGCCATATTGATTGCATCATCATCATTTACTAAAATTATATCTTTTTCTACTATATCTTTATTTCTATTAAAAATTTCAGGGACAAAATCATCTCCTATACCTTCTATTTTATGCTGTCCCAATATTTTTCCATTTGACAAAATTGGCATTTTCTGAGGTTCTAAAGCCACTACCTTTGTTTTTGAATTTTCTTCTTTTAATCGTTTTCCTATTCCGATTAAGGTTCCTCCTGTTCCCACACCTGAGACAAATCCCCCAATTTCTTTTTCTTTTAACTGTTCTAGTATTTCTTTCCCTGTTGTTTCATAATGTGCTAATATATTGTCTTCATTTTCAAATTGATTTGCTAAAAATCCATTTAGTTCTTTGGTCAATTTTTTTGCCTCTTCTACACATTTCATAAAGCCACCTTCTTCTTTTGAAATAAGTTTTAAATTGGCCCCATATAATTTCATTAATGCTATTCTTTCTTTACTTGCCCAATCTGGCATAAAGATATATACAGGATGTTTATAATAAGCACCTAAAGCTGATAGCGAAATGCCTGTATTTCCACTTGTTGCTTCTATAATTGGCATATTTTCTTTCAAAACACCTTTTTCTTTTGCGTTTTTTATCATATAATATGCGACTCTATCTTTGATACTTCCTGTTAAGTTAAACATTTCTAACTTGGTATATATTTCTCTTTCTTTTCCAAAATATCGGTATCTGATTTTGGTCATTGGTGTATTTCCAATAACTGTTTTTATATTCATGAATAGTTTTTCCTCCTTTTCATTTTTTACTTTTTTGTATTCTCCTTAGTTAAAAGTATTATTTTTCACTTTTATGTATTATATTCAGAAAAGATTACTTTTGATTATTTGTCAATAAATTTAGTTTACAACCATATTTATGTAAATTATTTCTTGATAATACTTGACAAATATGTATTTGCACCTTATAATTGTTTATGTTATCAAACAGCAATGTCTGTTTGTAGACACCATCACCATTTAGATGAAATTTTTTAGTCTACTTGCTTGATGGTTTGGCACTTATGTGCCACCTGGAGAAGGATGTGCTACTAAGGCACAAGGCGAGCGCGATGGGAAGTGCAAGCGAGGGAGAGCGATACGTTTCGACGTATCGCTCTTTCACTTGTTACATTTTTCTCTTTAAAATAATATCATTCATTTATATTTTTATATTGTCTCATTCTATATCTTCTCTCTTCGAATTATCCAATCTTTTTCACATTTAATTGGTAATTTCATTAACACTTTTTGTCCTTTTACACCAGGACTAACTGCTTGTATTTCTTCCTTTGTTTCATAATCCCATAGGTTATCAATTGTAAATTGTACAGGCTCTAATTTATATGGAATTAAAATTTCCATCTTATCTCCCACTTGCAATTTGTTCTTTATTTCAATAACAGACTTTTCTTCATTGTATTCTACTACTTTTCCACCAAATTCATATTTTTCATTATATTGTCTTCCGCCATATTCTTGAATATCTTTGTTATTTCTATCATTAAAATAAAATGTAGTCAATCCTCTAGTTTTTACTTTTTCCAATTCTTTTAAATATTTTGTATAATCATAATGTTCTGGGTCTTTTTCATAATCATCAATTGCATTTCGGTAAGCACCTATAACACTTGCTAAATAGTATTCTGTTTTTAATCTGCCTTCAATTTTTAAACTATCTACACCCATTTTGATAATTTCTGGAATTTCTTTTATTAAGCACAAATCTTTTGAAGAAAAGATACTTGTACCATATTCACTTGTTTCAATTGGCATCAATTCTCCTGGATTATTTTTTTCTTCAGCATATAAATTATATGACCATCTACAACTTTGTGCACAATCTCCTAAATTAGCACTTCTACATGCCAAAAAATCACTTAAGAAACATCTTCCTGAAAATGCAAAACAGATAGCACCATGAATAAATATTTCTATCTCCATTCCTTCTGGCTTATTTTCCATGATATATTTTAATTGCTCTTTATTCATTTCTCTTGCCATAATCATTCTTTTTGCACCATTATGATACCAGAAATTTGCTGCATGAAGACTTACAATATTGGCTTGTGTGCTTACATTGATATTCACACTTGGTGCATATTGTTTTAATACATCTATAACGCCTCCGTCTGCTGCGATAATACCATCTGGGTTAAGTACTTCTAATTTTTTTGCCATTTCTATGATTTCATCATATTTTTCATCCCAAGCAAAAATATTTAAAGTAACATACACTTTTTTTCCGATACTATGTGCATACTTTATTGTTTTTTCTAAATCATCATCTTTCATATCTGCTCTTGTTCTTAATGATAATGATGATGTTCCACAATATACCGCATCTGCTCCATATAAAAAAGCGATTTTTGCCTTTTCATAAGAACCTGCTGGAGCTAATAATTCTACTTTTTTCATTTTTTTCCTCTTTTCTTTATTTAAAATCTACTAAATTTTATCATAAAACCGCCATATTTACAACAAATTTATCATTTCTTTTACTCTTTGCAATTATATAGTAGTTACAATTCCCAATTCAAATTAACTTACTTAAACCTAGAACCAGTAATATATAAATATTTTGTGAAATTAAATGTGCAAATGGAAGAATATTATAAATTCTTATATTATCAAGTGGAAAAGTCGCGGTGCGCCAGCGATTTTACACTTGATAATGTTAGAATTTGTTTATTCTGTAATGATAGCCATTTAATGAATAAAATATTTATATATTACTGGTTCTAGGTCGTTTTAAAAATTGACTGTGAATAGTAACATATGGTATAATAATTTTGAGGTGATTTTATGGCTTTCAAACCACAGAAAAGAGAAGATTTTTTAAATTCTTTAAAAAACATAGAAATTAATCGACCACCAGAAGAAACTTTACTTGAGAATTTCAATCCTAATGGATTGTCTAATCTATATGAGCTATTTTTAAAGTTAAAAAACGTTCCTCTTGATAAAGAACTTTTTAATAAACTTTCTGATAGGATATATTCTCATTATTCAGAAGATATTGCAAATTTACTACATAACCCTATCACTGACAATGAAATTAATCAATTGCTAGAAATCATAAAAGAGGAATATCTTGAAATAATTAACAATAATAATCCTCAAAAGATATCAGAAACGGAACAAGAACGTCTTAAAAGCATTGTAAATAAACATTTTCCAGCACTTTTCTTAGATTTTATTGAAAATCCTATTAATGCTGAAGAATTTTTAAAACAACAAGAACTTATAAAAAATACTGTGTTAGAGCTTTCTGATACATATTATAATCAAGCAAATGCTCATGGGCAACAAAATTCTGATTATATATCCAGTGCCATTTATTTAATATACAAAAAAATAAATCCTGGACTTTCTATAACAATACCTGGTCGTGAAAAAGGATTAAAAAGTTTCGATGATAATATGCATAAAGAATTAAATAAAGGATTACAAAATACAATTCCTAGTGATATAAAAACTGGTATTACACTTTCTGATATGGAAAAACAGATTGTTTCTAATACAGATAATCCTAATAATTTCACTGATAAAACAAATAGTGATTTTTCTGGCATTACAATTGTGTTAAACCATATAGATGATACTATGTATTTTGATGAAAACGACCCAGAAAATGACGAAATAATAAAATTGAGAAAGCAAAGAAATCATAATCTAAAATTTGTACATAGTCTTCAAAAATACTTACTTGCAAATGATATTTTCTTAACCCAAGAAGAATATTTCCAAATTTATATTGAATTACTTCATCGTTTACAAGATAGTACATATCCAGAATGTACGCATGAAATAAAAGAAGGAAATTATTCTACAAGATTAGAACTGGCTATTGCAAACTATAAAAAGATTAATGCTACAGATTCATTCGCTCCCAAAGCCACAACAGATGAAATAGACGAATTATATACTCTTATAGATTGCTTAAAAAGGCGATTAGATGACAAGTTAGAAAATGAAATCTTACAAGTTACATTTCCTCATGTATTAGATGATCCATTGCTTACAGATGATTTTAAGATAAATGGAACTTTTGTTAAATTTGTCAAAAAAGAAAACGGATTTTGTGCAATTTATTTTGAACTAACTGACGCATTAGGCAGAAAAACAGAAGTACAGCTTCAATCTAATATGCGATATAAAGAAACTAAAAATGGTATTTCTTCACATAATGATATGCCTAGTAAACAAGTAGATGTTAAACACTTTTTTGAATTGACAGATAACAGAAATGACCCTGAACTTCTTAATGACTATCTTTCTTTGTTGGGTAGAACTTCTAAAAAGCAAGAAGAAGATTTAAAGCAAATGTTAGAAAATTTACAAGAAGAGAAATCTTCTCGTAATAAAACTCCTGAAGAAAAAAGAAGATTGGATAATTCTATTAGAAGGCTTCAAAAGAAAATTGAAGCAATTGAAACTGCAAAAAATAATGTTAAAATTAAAGATGAATTTATCGAAGAAAATGATATGATTGACATCGATAATACAATGAAAGAAGACAATTATGACATAAAATATATTGGCGATAAACCTGTAAATGTGTATGATACACAAACTACAAAACGTACTAGCCAAATGACAATTGAACAATATCTACCTATATATGCAGAATATATGTCTCCTGCTGATATGAAAATTATTAGTTCTGCACATGCTACTGCACCAGAAGCCTATGTTAACAAAAAAGATTTAATTGAGAGTTTTACAGAAATATTACGAAAAGGAGATGAAATCACTTATCTTTCTGAATTTTTAATTGATAAATTAAAAGATATTTTGAAAATCAAAAATACAAACCAACTTTCTTATGAAGATTTAAAAAGGTACGCTTTGGATTCTGAAAATGGTTTTTATGCATCAAATGATACCAAAACAGAAGAAGATGAACTTGATAGGTAATTATTTTTGTATTATATGTAGCTTAACCTTGTTGTATAAGAAAAGCATTTCGTTTAATATAAGAAAGGCGTGCATAACGAAATCAAAGATTTCTATGCACATATGTGAAGACTGCTTTGCAGTACTTCACGAATATAGGAAGCCTAACCTTGTTGTATACGGAAAAATCTTATATGCAGTCAAGATAAAAGCCGATTTTTCCTATACAATAAAAAATTGACTAATAATTAAAACTATTAGTCAATTTTTTTATTCCCTCTATTTTTTATTCTACTAATTGCTAATCCATCTCCTACTTCTAAAATCTCTGTTTCAAGATTTGGATTTTCACTTACTTCTTTTATATATTCTCTTAAATTTCTAACCGCTGTTCGTTGTTTATGTTTGTTATAATCACTCATAACATAACCTTTATATAAGATATTATCAGCAAAGATAATACCATCTTCATTTATCATCCTTAAGGCTTCTTTTAGGAAAAATGGATATTTTCCTTTCGCTGCATCTATAAACACTACATCATATTGATTATTTAAAGTTGGTAATATTTCTACTGCATCGCCTTCATAAATGTTGATTTTATCTTCTACTTCTGCCATCTTGATATTTTCCCTTGCTTCTTTTACTCTATCTGTTTCTCTTTCAATCGTATCAATTACACCATTTTCTGCTAAAAATTCTGTAAAGCATATGGCAGAATAACCGACTGCTGTCCCTATTTCTAGTATCCTATTTGGTTTGTTTCTGCTTAAATATTTTTCAATCACTTCTAGTGTTTCATCCATGATGATTGGTATATGTTCTTCTAATGCTCTTTTCTTTATTTTTTCTAATTCTGCTTTATTCAATTTAGTTTCCTCCATATCGTTTAATCGTCCATTTTCTTCTAAATTTTATACAACTTCTACTTATTTTTTAAGAACTGCCATCTTGACAGTTCTTCTTCTATTATTTATTTTTAGAATATAACTTAAATAATTTATCATTTAACTTTTGATAAATTGGTACCATTTTAGGTTCATTGGTTACTTCTGTTGCTTTATCAATATCTACCCATTTTACGCCACTATTTTCATCTTCTTTAATTCTAAGTGGTTCATTTTCATCTGCTTCTAACAGATATGAACAATCCAAATGTAAGTGAGATGGTACAAATTTTCCTCTTTTTATATGGCAATCAACTGTTACAATTTCCAAACTAAATATACCATCACTTAACACTTTTAAATTTTTCAAACCTGATTCTTCTTGAGCTTCTTTTAATGCAACATGTAATAAGTTATCATCTCCATCAGCATGTCCACCTGTCCATGCCCAAGATTGATAAATATTATGATATATCATTAATACCTTTGTTCTTTCTTTATTTACAATCCAACTAGAAGCTGTAAAATGACACATTTTATTTTCTCTAGTTAATACATCGTCAAAAGTCTCAATATATTTTAACATCATTTCTTTGTCTGCTTCTTCTTGCTCATTAAATGGTACAAATTTTTCTATTTGCTCTTTTAGTCCCATTTTTTCCTCTTTTCTATTGTTTATTTCTATTTGCTCTTTCTCTTTCCTTTGTATCTAGAATTTTCTTTCTTAATCTGATTGATTTTGGTGTTACTTCTACCAATTCGTCATCTTGAATAAATTCAATGGCTTTTTCTAATGACATTTGAATTGGTGGTACTAAACGTAATGCATCATCTGAACCAGATGCTCTTGTATTGGTTAAATGTTTTTCTTTACATACATTAATTGCTAAATCTTCTCCTCTTGAGTTTAGACCAACAATCATTCCTTCATATACTTCTACACCAGGTCCAATGAATAAATCTCCTTTGTCTTGTGCATTGTATAGTCCATATGTTACAGATTTTCCATTTTCAAATGCAACAATCGTTCCTCTTACACGTGCTTGGATATCGCCTTTATATGGTTGATATGAATCAAATATATGATTCATGGTTCCTTCCCCTTTTGTGTCTGTTAAAAATTCTGTTCTATATCCAATTAATCCTCTTGCTGGAATCTTAAATTCAATTTTTGTATGGCCATCTTCTGCTGGTTCCATATTTACCATTTCTGCTTTTCTTCTACCTAATTTTTCAATAACATTTCCTACACAGTCATCTGGAACATTAACAACTAAATCTTCGATTGGCTCACATTTTACACCATCAATTTCTTTAAAGATAACTTTTGGACGAGATACTAATAATTCAAATCCTTCTCTTCTCATGGTTTCTATTAATACTGATAAGTGTAATTCTCCTCTTCCTGATACTTCAAAAGAATCTGGTGAATCTGTTTCTTTTACTCTTAATGATACATTTCTTTCTAGTTCTTTAAATAATCTATCTCTGATATGACGAGATGTAATAAATTGTCCTTCTTTTCCTGCAAATGGTCCATTATTTACACTAAATGTCATAGATACAGTTGGTTCATCAATATCAACAAATGGTATTTTTTCTGGATGATTAAAATCACAAATTGTATCTCCAATGTTGATATCTGGTAAGCCTGCCAATTCGATAATGTCTCCTGCTTTTCCCTCTTCTACTTCTACTTTATTTAATCCCACATGTGTATAGACTTTTGCAACTCTTCCTTGTGTAATTTTATCTTCTTTACCACAAATGGCAACTGGCATTCCATCTTTTATAATTCCTCTTTCTACTCTTCCTATTGCAATTCTTCCAACATAATCATCATAATCAATATTTGATACTAACATTTGTGCTGGTCCATCTTCATCACAGTTTGGTGCTTGAATGGTATTGACAATGGTTTCAAATAGACAATGTAAATCTGTTGCATCATCCTCTAAGTTCATTTTTGCAATTCCATTTTTTGCTGAAGCATATACAACTGGGAAATCTAATTGTTCATCACTTGCATCTAATTCAATAAATAATTCAATAACTTGGTCTACAACTTTTTCAGGTTGTGCTCCTGGTCTATCAATTTTATTGATAACAACAATTGGTTTTAATCCCAAAGCTAAGGATTTCTTTAAAACTTCTCTTGTTTGTGGCATTGCCCCTTCAAAGGCATCAACTAATAAAAGTACCCCATCAACGGTTTTAAGTACTCTTTCCACTTCTCCACCAAAATCTGCGTGTCCTGGTGTATCAACAATATTAATTTTGATATCATGATACATAACAGATGTATTTTTAGAAAGAATGGTTATTCCTCTTTCTTTCTCTAAATCGTTAGAGTCCATAATTCTTTCTGCTACTTGTTCATTTTCTCTAAATACATGGCTTTGTTTTAACATGGCATCAACCAATGTTGTTTTTCCGTGGTCTACGTGTGCGATAATTGCAATATTTCTAATGTTTTTGTTGTTCATTTTACTACTCCCTCTCTTTTATTTTGTCCAATTGGGGACGTTTCCTTTTGAGACATTTTTATGTAAAGTTCTGTTGATTTGTTAATAGAAACTTTACTTTTATATTTATATTTTTAAGAGCACTAGGATTTTACATAAAAATGTCTCAAAAGGAAACGTCCCCAATTGGACTAACTTAAGACGTTTTCCAAAGTTTTTCTTGAAAAACGCCTACATCTCTAAAAAATAAGCTTATAAAATTATACACCTATTCGTCTATTTTGTCAAATATATCTTTTATGTTAATTTATACAGTTATTCCCATACTTTCCAAGAAATTTGCACTGTCACTTTCATTGACAATTGATTGAAATTCTGTTTCATCAAATATATCAAATTTTGTATTCTTATACTGCACATTTACATCTAATGCAATCGCATATGGGATCTAGCTTTCATAAATAGCAATTTCTTCTATTGTCCTTTCTTTTAATAATATATAGTCTTGTATGAATTTTTTGAATTTTATCCATTTTTTTAATTCTTCTTCTCCATATGGACTTAAAAATACATTTGTATTTTCAGAACTTTTCATGAAGTTGATAAATTGATATCCCACCAATGTTCCTATAAAAGCTCCACCTAGCATTCCTACAAACATTGTCATACCAGCAAAACCTGTTTCGCCTCCACTTATCCATCCAATGACACCACCTATGATTACCATACAGATTATCGTAATGAAAATAATTTTTTTGGATTTATCTTCATTTTTTTCTTTTGCAAATTTTCTTATCTTATATTCTTCTAGCACATATTGTTTCCATGTTCTATAATCAAATTTTCTATTTGAATTGTCATTGATTAAGGTATTGATAATATATAATTGACTTTGGCTACTAATTTTATTTCTATAGTCTTCTTCTTGCAAATAGAAGTGAATTCTTGTCTTACCTTGCTCATTACTTTTTGATATATTAATAATTTTTTGGGCATATAATTCCATAATATCTGCAATCAAATCTTTATATCTTAATTTTTGATTGAACAAATATCCTACAATTGATGGTGGATATTCTGTAGATAAATCTCTATTTAAGTAATTAATATCTTCATAACTTTCTTTTTGATATTTTAAATTTCTATATTTTCTATAGATAAATGCAATCACACCAAATAAAATTGTTATATATAAAATGATAAAAATCGGATTAAATACTATAACTGAACCAAATCGTATATATGCAAATACAATAAGTCCTAAAATTATTAATCCAAATCCAATGGTTTTATTGGTTTTATTTTTACTTCTAGAAAGTGCAACTGCTATTGCAAATATTAACAAAACGACTATATAACCTAACATATACATGGTTTTTCTCCTAACTAGCAAGTTCTATAATCTTGCTCATAATTTCTTCTGTTACTTTATCTAAAACTTCTTTGTCTTTACTTCCTTTATACTCGCTATAATCTAGTGGTTTTCCATAAGTAATCGTGATTTTATGATGATCTTTTGTTCCACCTTTTATACCACAAGGTACAACTTTTGCTCCACTTCTTATGGCAAAAAAAGCAACGCCGTCTTTTACTTTTTCTCCTTTTTCTAAACCATTTCTAGTTCCTTCTGGGAATAAAGCAATACATTTTCCTTCTTTCAAATCTTTTAATGATGCCTTAATTGCAGATATATCTTTTTCATCTCTTTTTACTGGTATAGCTTCAAAAGCCCAACCTAGGAATGCTAAGAATTTATTTTTGTATAATTCTTCTTTGGCTAAAAATTTCATATCTCTTTTTGCTGTTACTACCATTAATGGTGGATCTAAATAACTTCTATGATTTCCACAGAAGATTAATGCCCCATCTTTTGGAACATTTTCTAATCCTTTAATCTCAGCTTGATAAAAAATCTTAAACCATATATATAAGGCTCCTCTTACAATTGCTTTAATAATTTCTTTTAATACTTTTTTCATTTTTGTCTCCTTTTTGAATATTAAGGACATCCTACGAAAAGGACAGACCTTTTATTTTCTATTTTATCATATCCTATTTATCAAATCTTTTATTGATTATTCTTTATTATTTCTATAATTTTATCTACCACTTGTTCAATACTCAAATTGGTGGAATCTACATATATTGCGTCTTCTGCTCTTTTTAAAGGTGCAATTTCTCTAGTAGAGTCTCTTTTATCTCTATCTTTTATTCCTGCTAAAACTTCTTCATAAGAACATTCTATTCCTTTTTCTTGATTTTGCAAAACTCTTCTTCTTGCTCTTTCTTCTGGGGTTGCGTCTAAATAAATTTTTACATCTGCATTAGGAAATACCACAGTTCCAATGTCTCTTCCCTCCATGATAACATTTTTTCCTTTGGCAATGTTTCTCTGCACTTTTAATAATTTATTTCTTACAACTGGTAACACAGATACTGGCGAAACCAAATTATTGACATCATTTTCTCTAATTCTGTGTGTTACCTCTTCTCCATTTAAAAATATTTTTCCATCAGGATGCATTTCAATATTGATTTTGCTTAACATTTCTTCTATTTTCTGCTCTTCTTGTATATCAATATGTTCTTGAATCATGTTTAAGGCAACACATCGAAAAGTTGCTCCTGTATCAATATTGACTAATCCTAATTTTTCTCCTACCATTTTGGTTATGGTTCCTTTCCCTGCTCCAGCAGGTCCATCAATTGCTACTACAAATGACATATTTTTTTCTCCTTTTATTATCATAGTTTTTAAGGAGGTGTGTCCCTTTTGGACATTTTTTGTCCATTTTGGCACGTCCCCAATCGTTCAATTTTGTTTTTCTGGCACATAAATATTTTTAGCTACAACATCTAGTTCAACAACATTCATAGCCGTTAATTTTTCAATTTCTTTTTTGGCTCTATCTTTAAAGTCTTTAATTCCTTCTATGACATTATATCCATACATAACCGTAACTTCTACATAGATTTTAGCACCTTCTCCATAATTTTCTACTCTTGTTCTGGATATTTTGTAAATGGCTGGTGTTTGTACAGCAATATATTCTAATATTTGTCTAAAGACCAAATCAGATATTGTAAATTTGCCTAAATAACTAAAAGTTGGTCTTATAATAGATTTTTCTGATATATATGGTTTTTGTCCTTTGCCTTTTGATTTGAAGATTTGCAATGGATCTAATAAATATCCTGAAAAATCTTTTTTAATTTGAAAGGTTGGTACGGGAATAACATGTTTTCCTTCTGTCACACGAATTCTTCTTGCTGTTTCCATTTCTTGTTTGGTTGCTACATCTGTTATATAAATATATTCACTGATTTCTGGTAAACCTAGATTTGCTGCAATTTTTTGTACCATTCCATCTGATGTTCCTAGTATTAAGATACTTTGTGGCTTTTCTTTTTTTAATGCTTTTATGATTTTATCTCTTTCTTCCTTTTCATAAAATAACGCATGTTTAACTGTTCCCACTTTTGTTGGTGCTTTTTTTGCTGATTCTCCTGCTATAACTTCGTTTTCTTTAATTAATAATCCATCATCTATTATATAACTTATATTTTTTTCACTTGCTACCATTTGTGCACGATAACTTTTCCCTGTTCCAGAGGGACCAACAAATGCATATACTTTTATTTTATTTCCAAATAATTCATCTAATATCATATTGATTTGCTGTTATAAAACAACTTTCTCCTTCCTTTACTCTTTTTACTTATTCTAGATTTTTTCTATGGTTTCTAATTTTTCATTTTTTTGCCTTGGTTATAGGCCTTACATCTTTTTTATCTTTACTTTTAATTTGAATAACTAGTATTACTTAAATTTGGATAACTAAATACTTTTCCGCCTTCTGTAAATTGTCCACTTGGGCTATGGTCTTGGTCAATAATTTCTCTTCCCACTAGAAAGTATTTATATCTAGATGCTTCACTTACTGTTCCTCCACCAATGACAACTGGGTCATCCCAGGTAGTATCAACTGCATACCAACTTCCATTTAATTGTACATAATTCCAAGCATGATTTTCCGTTTCACCTTGTGAATTGGTTCCCGTTCCGATAACCATTACACAAGGTATATCTAACTCATCTAATAAATATTTAAAGGCCCTTGCATATCCCTCGCATACACATTCTTTATTTACCAATGCACCATATACATTATATATATTTTGTTTTGACAAACTACTATCATAATTAATAGAATCAATTAAATAATCATGTACCATTTTGATATCTTCATAGGTATTTCCTGTCTTATTTTGTAATATTTGATTTTTTACTTGCTCAATTTGTGCTACTGCTTGGTCAATTTGCCCTTTAGATTGAAATCCATCTGCTAAATAATTTGCTTCATTTCCTGAATTGATAAATACATTATATGTTGAAACACCACCTTTAGTAGTTGTTTCTATGTTTAAGTACATTTTTCTAGGGCTTAAATAAAATACTTCTGCATTATCATATGTATATGCTTCTATAGCTGATTGATAATATTCTCCTAATCGTTCTTGACCATTGCTTTGGGATAATAAATCAGAAAAACTCGTTCCTAATTCAATTTGATAAGTTCCTGTTTTCATTTGTTCTTTATTACTTTCAAAAGCTCGATAAATAATCCTTGATTCTTCTTCTAATTGGTTATAAAAATATTTATCAACTTGCACATTGGAATAATTATTATTGGTAGTCGTATTTGTTTTTTCTATAGAACTAAGTGGACTTTCAACAATTGCTGGAACTTCTATGTCATCTTCTACTGTTTTTTCATTTTCAGAACTGTCTGCTACATTTTGTGTTGTTTCTGCAAATGCTAAATCCTCTTCTTTTCCCCATTCTTGAAGAGCTATCATTAAAAAAACAATAATAACAGAAAAAATGCCTATAATAACTAAAAATAATATGACAGAAATGATTTTATCAATAAATTCTTTCTTCATATAATTATTTCCTTTCATCTATTTTTACTTTATTTTATTTTTTTCACTATACGTTTATTATAGCATTTTTATTATGTAAAAACTAGTATAATTTTAAAAATTTTACGAATACTATAAATAATTGGTTACAATTCTCAATTAATAATTGTTCGCCTTGCCTAATGTTATCTTATATATTTTATTCATTAAATGGCTGGCATTACGAAATATACAAATTCTAACATTATAAAGCAGGCACCTCTCACAGCAAGTCTGAGATTC
>CALWZZ010000017.1 GCA_944386145.1 uncultured Clostridia bacterium
CTAAAAATACCAAAAATGGTAAAAGACTCTTTGCCTTTTTCTAAAAAAATAGGACTTGTAACAGAACCAGTAATTGCGATGAAACGAACCATTAAAATTAAGAAACAAGAAAAAGTTATCATTGACTTTATTCTATCTGTTGAAGAAAATAGAGAAAAAACGATTCAAAATCTAGAGAAATATACCTCATTTGAAAATGTAAAAAATGAATTTGATTTATCAAAAGCAAGAGTTGAAGCAGAAACACGTTATCTAAATATCAAAGGAAAAGATATAGAAAACTATCAAAAAATGTTAGCATATATTGTATTTGATGATTCTATCAAAAGTACTCAGAAGGAAAAGAAAATTCCAAAACAAGCATATCATCAAAGTGATTTGTGGAAATATGGTATATCGGGAGACCTGCCAATTATCTTTGTAAAAATGAAAAATGCCAATGACGCAGAATGTTTAAAAGAAGTGTTAAAAGCTTATGAATATTTTAGAACAAAAAATATAGAAACAGAAATAGTGATAATAGATGAAGAAAAATATAGTTATGAAAATTATGTAAGAGAAGAAATTGAAACCACAATTTTAAATCAGCATATGGGATATTTGAAAAATATAAAAGGTGGCATATTTACTTTAAATGAAGAAGAAATGGAACCAAAAGATATTGCCTTTTTGGAATTTATCTCTGTAATTACAATTGATTGTGCAAAAGGAAACTTAGAAAATAACATTAAAGATATGGAAGAAACGTATTTAGATAATTACAAAGACATTAGCGAAGAAGAAAATACAAATGTATTTATAGAAGAAAACACAGAAGATGTGGATATATTAAAAGATAAAGAAACTCTAAAATATTATAATGAATATGGTGGCTTTTCAGAAGATGGAAAAGAATATTGGATAAAAGTAAACAAGGAAAATCGACTTCCAACGGTATGGTCACATATTATGGCAAATAAAACATTTGGAACCATTGTAACAGAAAATATGGGCGGATATAGTTGGTATAAAAATAGTAGATTAAATCGATTGACGAGCTGGAATAATAATCCAAGTTTTGATGTTCCGTCAGAGGTAATCTATCTAAAAGATATGGATACCAAAAAAGCATGGTCATTAGGATTAAATCCAATGCCAGATGAACGAAATTATAATGTGGTTTATGGATTTGGGTATTGTAAATATATTCATAGCAATTTAGGATTAGAACAAGAATTAGAAATCTTTGTACCAAGAGAAGATAGTTGTAAAATTGGTATATTAAATTTAAAGAATAAAACACCAAATCGAAAACATGTAAAATTATATTATTATATCAAACCAGTAATTGGAGAAGATGAAATCAAAACAGGAAAACATATTCATATCCAATTTGATAGAAATAGTAATATTTTAGTTGCCAACAACACTTATGTTAGTGAAATGGATAAAACAAAACTGTATATATCTTCTAGTGAAAAAATAAAAAGCTATACAGGAGACAAAAAATTCTTCTTAGGAAAAAATGGATTATCAAATCCTGATGGATTAAAAAAATTGAAATTAAATAATAGTGACGCTATCGGTAGAAATTCTTGTATGGTCGTAGAAATAGAAGTCGAAATTGAAAGCTTTTCAAACAAAGAA
The DNA here is from genome assembly GCA_944386145.1 of uncultured Clostridia bacterium. Taxonomy (GTDB): domain Bacteria; phylum Bacillota; class Clostridia; order TANB77; family CAG-508; genus CAG-269. Next base: position 1,627 of record CALWZZ010000017.1, read on the forward strand.
ATTTCTTTGGTGTTAGGGGCAGAAGAAAGTGTAATGGATTGTAAAAATATAGCATATAAATATAGCAAATTACAAAATTGTAGACAAGAATTAGATAGTGTAAAACATGATTGGAAGGAAAAACTAGGTAAATTGCAAATATATACACAATTAGAATCAACTAACATCTTATTAAATGGCTGGTGCTTGTATCAAACATTAGAAAGTAGACTATTAGGGAAAAGTGGCTATTATCAGTCTGGAGGTGCTTTTGGATTTAGAGACCAATTGCAAGATACGATTTGCTTAAAATATATCTCTCCAGAATATTTAAAAAATCAAATTATCATACACAGTAAACATCAATTTGAAGAAGGAGATGTAGAACATTGGTGGCATGAAGAAACAGGACGAGGTATTCGAACTAGATTTTCAGATGATTTGTTATGGCTACCATATCTTGTTATGGAATATATAAACTTTACAGGAGATGACAGTATTTTAGAGATAGAAACACCATATCTTAAAGGGCCTGTTTTAGAAGAGGGAATAGATGAAAGATATGATAAATATGAAACAAGTGAAAAACAAGAAAGCATTTATTTACATTGCATAAGAGCAATTGAAAAAAGTTTCAATTTTGGAGAAAATGGATTACCAAAAATCGGTAGTGGTGATTGGAATGACGGATTTAGCACAGTTGGCAATAAAGGAAAAGGAGAAAGTGTATGGCTTGGATTTTTCTTATATAAAATATTAGACGAATTTATTCCAATTATTAAGAAAAAGGAAGAAGAGCGAAGTGTAAAATTTGAAGAAATAAAAATCCAATTAAAAAAAGCATTAAATACAAATGGTTGGGATGGCAGATGGTATAAAAGAGCATTTATGGATGATGGAAATGTATTAGGCAGTATGGAAAATGAAGAATGTAGAATTGACAGTATTGCACAAAGTTGGAGCATTATATCAAATGCAGGAGACAATGACAAAAAATATATTTCAATGGAAAGTTTAGAAAATCACTTGGTAGACAAGGAAAATGGAATTATCAAACTATTAGACCCACCATTTGAAAAAGGAAAATTAGAACCAGGATATATCAAAGCATATTTACCAGGCGTTAGAGAAAATGGAGGACAATATACACATAGCAGTTGTTGGGCAATTATTGCAGAGGCCTTATTAGGATTTGGAGACAAAGCTTTAGAATTATATAGAATGATAAATCCAATTGAACATTCCAGAACAGAAGACGCATGTAATAAATATAAAGTAGAACCATATGTCATTGCAGCAGATATTTATGGAGCAGGAAACTTAGCAGGAAGAGGCGGATGGACTTGGTATACTGGCTCAAGTAGTTGGTATTATGACGCAGGTATACAATATATCTTAGGATTAAAAATTGAAAAAGGATATTTAACAATTGCACCTTGTATACCAAAAGATTGGAAGGAATATGTTATGAGATACAAATGGAAAGATAGTATTTATAATATAAAGGTAATCAATGAAAATCAAAAAAATACTGGTGTGGATAAAGTGCTATTAAATGGAGAAGAGGTAGAAAATTGTATTAAGTTGGATGGAAGTAATAAAATTTATAATATTGAGGTTATAATGTAATTTCAAAAAGCAAAAAGATTACCACTCAGCCCTCTATAGATAAGTGGCAAGTATTCATAAATTATTTATTACTCGGTTCAATACGATATTTAAGAATTTGTAACATAATTTACCCGAGCCTCTTTCACTCAGACCCTCACTGCGTGAGTACCGTGAACGTTCCTCAGTAAATTATGCAACAAATTCTAAAACATCTCCAATCACATTCGTAATTAAATAATTTGTGAAATACTTCCCACTTATTTACAGAAGGGTTAAGTTATAACAAAAAAGTCGTTGTTACTTAAAAGTTAGTAGTGATGGCTTTTTTCTTTATTATATGATACAATAGAAAAGTATTATAGGGAAAAGAGGATTTTTATGAAATTAGTTTCTATACCAAAAGACAAATATGATGAATATAGAATTGACCTTATGTTTGATGCATATAAATGGGACCCACAATTTTTTGATAGTAATACAATAGCCAAACAGGCTCTTGTTATTACAGATGAGGAACATAAAGAATTAGAGAGATTAACTGAACAACTTGATGAAGAGACAAGAAAAGCAGAGGATTTGTTAAATAAAAATTTGAAGTTGGCAAAGCCATTAGCATTACCTAAAAAAATTTACAAAGAATTAAAGAAAATGAAAAATTATGACCCAGATAAGCATATCCGCCTTATGAGATACGATTTTCATCCAACAATCGAGGGAAAGTGGGCAGTAAGTGAAGTGAATAGTGATGTCCCTGGTGGTTTTGCAGAGAGTTCTATTATGCCACAAATGGCTATTGATGTGTTAAATGAAAAAAGTTATTGGTATAAAAATTTTGGAGATATTTTGACAAATGCGATTATCAAAAAAGTAAAAGCCAAAGGAACGATTGTGCTAGTCCATTGCACATCATATAGTGATGATAGACAAGTTATGCAATTTTTGGGAGATAAATTGAAACAGTTGGGGTTTCGTATTATCTATGCAGCTGCTGACCATTTGCGATTTAAAAACCAAGAGGCATTTAGTATTCTTGATGGGAATGAAGGAAAAGTTGACGCAATTATTAGATTTACACCGTTAGAGTGGCTAATTGATATAAAGCCAAAACATTGGGAAGGATATTTTGATACTATAACACCATCTTGTAATCATCCTATTGCAATATTTGCACAAACAAAGCGTTTTCCACTAGTATGGGATCAGCTTGAAAAACAAGGTATTAGACTATCTACTTGGAGACAGCTACTTCCAGAGACGGTTGAGGTCAAAAATGCAAAACATAAAAATGATTACATATTTAAGCCAGCGTGTGGCAGAGTGGGAGAAAAGATATCTATAAAAGAAGCATGTAAAGAAGATGAGTATAGAAAGATTATGGCAGATGTAAAAAAATATCCTAAAAAATACTTAGCCCAAAAAAAGTTTAATAGTAAGTCATTAATCAGTGAAGAAGGCGAGAGTTTTCATGTATGTTTAGGGTCATATAGTGTAGAGGGAAAACATGCAGGATATTATGCAAGAATTAGTAAACTGCCACGAATTGATTCATATGCAGCAGATATATCGGTTTTAATAGAAAAATGAAAGATTAAGTTTCTATGTATCATATTGCTAGGAAACGAAAAATATCTTAGCAGATTTGCCAGAAAGGAAAAAATAATAAATGACAGGAAAAGAGATATATAAAATATGGGCTCCTACAGAAGCAAAATGGGTAGACTGGGTTAGACCAGTTCCATTTGTAGGTATTAATGAAAGCTTTGAAGGATATGAAGTTGATGAATTTCTAATTCCTAAAATAAATTATATAAAAGAGCCTATTTCAGATATGGCTATTATAATAGATTTACCAGGAAATAATAGTATAAAAGAAGGAATAGCACTTGCAAAAATTGGTTTTAGGCCAATTCCAATTTATAACGGAACAGATGAACAAAATGGTGCAACAGCCACAGTAGATAATAGGGCAATAAAAATGGGATTAATAAAAGGTGCTTTAGAACTTAAAAAAATAGAAATTCCAGATAATGCACCACCAGCATTTCTATTAGACACGAATCGCATGAATCGATATAAAATGGACCAATCTGTATTTGATAATAGCTGGGATATATACGCACAGGATATGCCATCAGCAGAATACTTTCTGAAAAATGGTATTAACAAAATAATGGTTAGAGGAGAATCTATACAAAAAGATTTAAAAAAAATTCTATATACATTTCAAACAAAAGGCATTCAGATTTTTTGGATTAATGAATATGAGAATATAAAGCAAGTTAGGTTAATAAAACCGAAAGAAAAGGATTTTTAAAGGAGATAAAAATGATAAATTTTGATGGTAACATTGTTCAATTTGGATTTGGAGCAGTGGGGAAAAGTTTTTACGAAAAGGTTTCAAAAGAAATCAAATTTAATGAAAATAAATACTTTGTAATCACAATGGATAAAGAAGAATTCACTGCATTTATCAATTTGGGAGGAATGGTAGCAAATTTTATTGAAGCACAAGTCACAAAAGAAAATTTTAAAGAAATATTTGAAAAGTATTTGAATGAGGGTGACTTATTAATCGATTTTGCTGATACAGTAGGAACAAAAGACATTTGTGAATGGTGTGCAGAAAGAAATATCATGTATATTAATACAGGAGAGGCAGATTGGCCAGAAAATTGGTATAGTATTTTAAATGAAAATTTATTAAAAAATAAGCTGAAAGAAAAGTATAAAAATAGTAATTCAAAGGCTAAACATCCAATTGTATTACAACATGGAGATAATCCAGGATTAGTCTCTCACTTTGTAAAAGCAGGGATTGAATATATTGCAAATACTCAATTTAAGAAAGATAAACAACTTAAAGAATTTATAAAAAATAATAAATTTAATGAAGCAGCCTATAAATTAGGAATTAAAATGATACATGTAAATGATATAGACTTGCAAAAAATTAATGATAATTACAGTGACGACAAGTTATTTAATACCTGGTGTATAGACTCGTTCTTTTTTGAAATGTTAAGTGAAGCAACCATGAATATAGGAACACATGAAATTATTGATTATGAAGACAAATATAAAGAATTTGATTATCAAAATGGATTTTTAGAATTTAAAAAGTTGGCAGTAGAAAAAAAGTGTCAAACATATTATCCCAATGGAGCATTTGAAGGATTTTTGGTTCCACACGAGGAAACCATTACAATAGCAAAAAGTTTAGAAGTAAAACAAAATGAAAAAGTGGTATATCGACCATCAGTTATGTTTATATATTCTCCTTGTGAATTTGCAAGAAGATATTTAGAAAATGCCAAAGTAAACGATTATCCAGAACCAGACATAAACAAGCCACTAGACTGTGAAAATCAAAATGGCTTAACAATTGTGAGAGGATATGTATATCCTAAATATTCAGAAATTGTTTATAAAGAAAAAATAGAATCAGGAACAGAATATGTAGGCGTCTTACTCATTGGAGAAAAATTCAAGCCAGTATGGGTAGGAAATAGGGTAGAACTTTCCTTTTTATATAAAAACAAAAAAGATTCATATTGGCAAACGCCAACGATTACACCTGTTGCAATGTCTGCACTTTCTGCAATATGCTGGATGATAAAAAACAAAGAAAAAGGTGGTATCTATTTTCCAGATGATATAGATGATTATAAATCTATATTAAAAATTGCTGAAAAATATATTTCAAAAACAATTTATAAAACATTTGGTTCAATTGGGGACGTTTCTTTTTGAGACATTTTTATGTAAAGTTATCTTAACAATCTCCATTTCTAGGCATAATATTTTCAGTAAAAAAAGTAAGTGACAAGTAGCACTTTTGAAATTTTTTTGTAAATCAATTTATTTAAATTTTTCCATACTTTAAGCCTTTCCATCGCACAAGAAAAAACTGTGTAATTCAAAATTTTATTTTTTGAATTTACACAGTTAAATTTTAACATTCTTTAACAGCTGTTATTTTTAGTCCTGATATTTATAACAGAGAAAGAGATTTACATAAAAATGTCTCAAAGAGAAACGTCCCCAATTGGACATTTAATGACCGCCTCCGGCCTCCACCGCCACCGCGGCCTCCGCCTCCATATCCACCATGTCCGCTAAAGCCACCAAAGCTACTAAAGCCACCATTTCTAGCAGTATGTACGGCACTACGTGTAGCAGTTCTGAAAGAATGACTGCGATAATGGAAACTTCTTGAGGTATAATAAGGATTGCTAAGCATTGGACTCATTTCCATATCTGGACATCTAATTTTTAATGCTTTGATGACTTTTTCAGAAATACCAAAAGCAGTAGCATATACTAAATATTGTTCCCATATAGGTAATTCAATCAAGGTACGTTCATTCATAAGGGTTTCACTATTTAAAAAGTCATATAATCCTTTCCATTTAGCATATTCATCTTCACCAAATTGTGTTAGTAAAACATATTTATTAGCTTTTTTTCTAAGATAAAGTGCACCAATGATACATGTAAAACCTAAAATAAAGAATGCACCATAAGCTAAATCTAAATATGTATGGTAAGATATAAAGTTAACTAAGGTTATTAACAAAATGCCTAATATTATAAATTTGGTAGACAAGGATTTCATCTGCTTTTTAGGTTGTTCATAATCTGCTTTTTGGAAGTATCCTTGTGATACACCAATGTTAACAATTGAGCTTTGAATATTTTTTACGAAGCTATTTGTATTTTCATAATCAATAGAAACTTTTGATTGGAAGTTATCCATAGAAATTTCATCTCCATGAGAGTATCTATTAATTAGTTGGAAATACTGTTCTTCTGTTGGTGTAAGTGGTTCTAATTTTTCTTGGTCTTGTTCTTGAGCTTGTATTTGTATTTTATCTCGTTCTATTGTATTATTATCCATCAATTTAAATCCATTTATGATTGGTGTTGGTTTATATTTTACAACTATTTTTACATTGTTAGAAGTCCAGTCTTGTAAATTATCCATTTTAGCAAGCTCGATGTAACCTTTTCTAACTAAACTTAGCATGATAGAAGCGTATCCATCAGAATCAGTCTTTCGTGAATGTTGTTTACAAAAAGCTAAAGTAGAAGCAAAAACGGGGTCAAGGTTACTAGGAATATCTCTAAAATATGATACTTCGTTAGTAGGTTCATAGAAGACATGCTCTTCTTTTATTTTTTTAGTTTTCTTCATCATATATCGAATTACTAGATAAGCGCCAACTAGACATATAAAAAATACAACAATTTTTATGGTTTTATAATTTTCAAAAGTATTGTCATAATCTGCTTGTTCTTCTCTAAGCTCTGCTAAAACAGGGTCATTGTAATATAAATTTGTAGAAGCGTAATCAGTAAAGACATGACTGTCTCCTCCATAAGAGATTAATGAAAATTCAATGTATTCATTATATGGTTTAAATTTTAATTGAGATTCGTCTAAAGTAAATGCAAATGTATGGTAACCAGGATTTAATGTGTCAGACTCTGTAAAAGGAAATCTGTTAGAATTTGTACCATAAGTATAAGCATCATAATTTTCTGTGCGTGGCATGTCTTTATTTGGAATTAGTATTTGTGCATCAAAAGACTCTAAATATTTTATAGAATCTTCAGAATAAAGAGAGATATATAATTCAGAACAGTCGCCATAACGCAAAGCAGCATTATTCATTTCATATTCAATTTCAAAAGTATAATCTCCACGATATAAACCATCAACATAGAAAAACACACATTCATATAATCTAGCAGACTCGTTATAAGGTCCACCACTATGATACCACTTTCCAGGACCATATCCGTCTAGCGGTACTCGTATAATCAGAATCATTCCAGTACAATTTTGGACTTTCCGTATAGACAATTTCAGAGCCATCATCTAAGATTTGTTTTACAGAATTTACTTGATAATCAACCTTTACACCATCTATATAACTTTCAGGAAGGTCACGCCAGAGTTCCCAAAAAAGATTGTTTTTCGATGCAGCATGAATATCAAAAGTTAATCGTTCAGTAACAACAATTTTGCCGTCACTACCAGGATTATCAACTAATACAGCTTTGTAATCAACATCTGTGATTCGAGCATAATCAAAAGGATTCCAATTTATTTCTGTAAAATAATCGAATAGGCCTTCTGAATATGCAAACAGTAAAATAAAAATAATAAAAATTATGATAGATGAATACTTTTTCATTTTTAACATTCCCCTTATATATAATCTTAAAGGTATTATATAAGAAAAGAAAAAGATTGTAAAGAAAAGAAAAAATATAAATAATATTTTATTTGCTAAGTTAGTAATGCTTTTGCAGAAAAAAGGTATCAAATACAAAAAAAAAGGAATAATTCAATTCAAATAATTGAATTATATGTAAAATAGTGGTAAAATACTTATGTAAATCATCACAAAGGGGAATTTATAATGAGTTTTGAAATAAATATCTTTATTAATAAAATACAAAGAATGCCAATTAGTAAAGTACAAGAGATGATGAGAAAATATGAAAAAGAAATTAAAGCTTTACCATATATTGATGCAAATGCAATTCTTACATTTGTAGAAAAAAGATTTAAGATGTTACAGCAAATTCCAAGGCAAGAAATAGTGCTTCAAATGTTTTTATTTACAGATTTAAGTAGAAGAAGTAGAGAAGAAGTAAATAGAATTCCAACACTAAAAGCAAATAGTGAAAAAGAACTAAAATCCTTAGACTTGATAACATTAATTGAATCATTACAATATATAGAAAGCGATAAAGTAAAATCCATATTACGAAAATATCATGATATTTTACAACCTAAAATCATAGAAACATTAATTATTAATTTACCAGAAAACGAGCAGATTGACTTTATTAAAATATGCAAAAGAGAATTAATGAAAAGCCAAACTAATACATTTCATAATTTCATGGCTTCTATTAGTCAGCAAGCTCAAAAATATGTATTAGAGAACTTTGGAGAAAAATTTGAAAAATATTCTCAAAAGGATATGTCTGACATACCAATATCTTTATATCAAGAAAATATACCAATATTTACTAGTAGATATCAAAATTCAAAGAATTTAACAGAGATATTAATTGCTTGTGATGAAGAAAATTTAAAAAGTACATTACATAAATATAAAGAACAAATTCATGAATTGAATGCCAATAATTTAATGCAAATACTTTGCTTAAAAACAACAAATTCAGAAATGCTTTTAAGTATATGGGCAGATATGCAAGATAAATTAAGTGAAGTATCAATACCATTTTTTAAAACATTTATAAGAAGATTAGAAGATAAAGAAAGATTTGCATCTATTTATCAATTAAAAGATAAATTTGCAGAAATAGACCTTAATGAAATTGTAGAATTATTTGAACATGATACAGATGAAATTAAGGCAGATGTATTAATTGAATATCGTGATAGATTTACTGGTGAAAAATCTGAAACGTTAAAAAATTTTATGACAGAATCCGTAAAGAAAAAAATGCTAGATATATATGCCCAAAAACAATTGAAGGAATTTCAAGAAAAGAAAAATCAAGGGGAAGATTTATCAAAAGAATTTAGGACAATTGTTTCAGAGTTAAAAGATGATAAAAGACATAAATTATTTGATGATGACTATATACAAGCGATTATCTTAGGAAAAGTTTTACTAGAAGATCATACAATTGATGATAGAAATGAAAGTTATGTTGATTTAAGACAAAAATATATGAATCATTTATTTAAAAGTTTACGTAGAGATAATACTGTGGGAAAACGCGTAAATAATGGGCTTTTCTATAGAATTGTCAAAGGAAAAGTAGAGTTTAGTCAGATAGAAAATTTAGAAACTGTAAAGGCACTTGTCTATTTAACTAGGAATCCCAAGATAAAAGATGTAAAAAAGATAGAAAACATTGTTAGAGATTTAACAGAAAAACAAGTGCAAACATATAATTTAAAATTATATAAAAGTTTATGTGAGAAAATAAGAGAAAAATATGAAGAATCATCTCCATTAGAAGAAAATATACAAAAACTAGGATTTAAAATGTTTTTAGCATTTGGATATGACAAATCCTTAAGGATATTAGAGCATGAAATAAATTTTACAACATTAGAATATTTATTTAATGGATTGAATTTAAGGCATATTGAATTACACGAAGATGGTACACCAAAAATAAATAAAAAGCTACAAAATTTTTTATTTGGAAGTAATCAAAATGATCCAAATTGCAATATAAATAGATTATTACATGAAACAGATTCAGAGTTTGGGAAATATTTTTCTTCCATTTATAATGATTGGAAAGAAATTTATGAAAAATTAAATGGTAATGTAAAGGTAAATAGAATTTTAAATTTATATAAGAGGGAAAATACTTTCTTAAAACCAGATGAATATAAATTAGAAGGACCAATACACGAAATAGGACTAGGAAAACCACAAATTGTACAAAAAGCAAGAGAGTGGTATCAGATAATGAGAGAAAGACAATATTCAAGTATACCAAAAATTCAAGGAAATTTGGATGATGAATATACATATGAAATGTTAGATTTAGACGATCCTCTTGCTCTAGCAGTAGGATATATCACAAAATGCTGTTTCTTAATAGATGGATTATCAAAAGAGTCGTTATATTACTCTATTAGTAATAAAAATGGTAGAACATTTATTGTCAGAAAAAATGGAGAACTCATTGCACAAAGCTGGGCATGGAGAAATGGAAATGTTTTATGCTTTGATAATGTTGAAGCTAGAGGAAATTATAGTTATGACAAATTGTTAGAAACTTATCAAAAAGCAAGTGAGGAATTGTTAGAAATTTCTGATCAAACAGAAAATGAGACGGAAAGTCTAAAAGTGATTACCTATGGAACGTCTGAATCAAGAATGACAAAACCATCTAAAAGATTTACAGAGAAACCATTACCAAAAGTTTTAGAGCCAGTAGGATATTCTGATGCAAAATATGAACAATATATTCTTGCAGGGGAAGAAGACAAAGAATTATATTATGGAGAAGTTACCGCAAGATACCAAGATCCAAGACCAGAAATAGTAGAATATAGAGACATAAAATCATTAGAAGATAAAAAAATTAGAAAAATAAATCAAGAATTAGATGGGATAGAATATACAGCAACAGGAAAAACACGAAAAAACAATATAAGAAAATGTACATATGTTGCCTATAATAAGGATTGGTATATAGCAATAACAGATAATGGAAAAGTAGAAATACAGATATTAAAAAAAGATCCTAGAGCCATAGAGGAATGTAAAAGTAAAGCAAAAATAATCCTAAAAGAAATAAGAAAAGATAAGATAGTAGTACCAACAGATATTGAAGGAATTGGAGGTGATGATAGATAATGCAAGAACTAAAAATAAAAGATATAAAAAGACGATTTAAAAATTATGAAGGTAGAGTAGGGTATGAATATCCGAAAAATATGTTTTTATTTTTTGAAATTCTATCTTCTACATTATCAGATACAGCAACTCTAAAAGAATTAATATTTACGATACAATTACTAGTAAATGATATAGAAAATAGAAAATGTGGCTTCCATAATAGTAGTGTTACGAGGGAAAAATTTGAAGAACTAATTTCTAGATTAAAAGCTTTTAACGATTTACCAATGGTATTATCATATGTACCTAGATATATAGATGAAATTGCAGATGCGACTTTTGCAAGAGAATTTTCAAGAATATATGGACAAGTCATGTTAGAAAATTTAGGAGTAGAACCACAAAAAGAAGACTATGGATATATAGAAATAAAAAAAGATATCATAGATATTTCTAATAAAGATAAAGCAGAGGTTTTAGCAAAATTATATAATAATAGCCATCCAATGGGAATGGGAATGGCACAATACGATCCTACACCTATGACTGTAGAATTTGCAAGAAAATTGCTAGAAAAAGAAACGTATTTTAGTTATTTAAAAGGGAGACCATTATATATCGATTTAAAGGATAATATCATATATGTAAGTTCTTATAATAGAGATAATGGACCTCAATTAGCTCAACAAGTTATATCTGGCTGTAAAAATATGAATGATATGGGAAAAGAAAACTTGAAAAAGTTTGAAACGCAAATTGAAGAAGAAATTCAAAAACAAATAGAACAAGAAATAGCAAAAAAACATAAAGAAAAATTACAGGCGAAAGTCCAACAAGAAAATATGGTATCTACTGCAAGCACAAGAAATCATGACTTAGATTATCTAAGAGTATCTCCATCAGAATTGCAACCAATGAGAAGACTAATAGAAGAATCTGGACAAGATATCAGTGAAGATACATTACAATTTATAAAAAGTGTTGAAAATGAAGCATATCCAGAAGAAATGAAAATGTTACAAGATATCGAAGATGTGTATGAATTAGAAGATGCTTATGAGTATGATTTATTTGAACTTACGATTGCTAGAAATAAAGATTGGTATATCATTTATGGAGAAGATGAGGACTCTGTTGAAATAGTAGATATAGCATCAATCCCAACTAGGGATAGAGAAGCAAGTCAGGAAATACATAATTATATAACTAGAGTAATTAACCAAAAAGCACATAATGGTAATAAGCCTGTCACACTTAATGCAAAAGAAGATACATCATATCGAATGATTCAAAGAATGGTTAATAATGGGGAATATGAAATTGTAGAAGATACACCAAATACTTGGGAAGATGATGAAGAAATTAAGATGCATTATTTAGTATTAACGCCGATCATACAAAGAGACAGACATGAAACAAAATAACATATTAAAAAAATATATATACTAAGTTTAAAATTAGTAACAAAAAAATAATTCTCTCATATATATAGTAATAAAAGCTATATAGGGAGGATTATTTTTTATGGCAAAAATATTAGTGTTTAATAATGATACAGATAGAATGGAAACATATTATAGAAATGAAGCTGACCCAATGCCATATAATACAAATGGAACATTACGAGTAAGAGAATTTAGAGGTTCAAGCAAAAGTAACATATTGTGGACCACGAAAAGAACTATGCAAAGTTGGAATAGTCAAAGATATATATTTGGAGGACCAATACCAGTAGGATTTGCTTTCAAAAGACCATATGAAGGCGGTCATGGGAATCAAAGTCAACATTATGCAGGTATAGCATTTGATGTTGGGCAAACTTTATCAGCTGAACGAAGAAGAGTTCTTTGGAATAGTGCGAACAATTCAGGTGTATGGACATATGTAGAGCCAATTTCTTTAACGCCGACATGGGTACATTTTGATAAACGTTTTGGAAGTCCAGCTTGTAGTACAGGTGGATATCCACAATTAAAGAGGGGAAGTCTAAGTAATTATGTACTAATTGCACAAGATGATTTAAATACATTGGGATATAGTACAAATGGACTAGATGGTATTTTTGGCTCAGCAACACAAAATGCAGTAAGGGAATTTCAAAGAACAAGAGGATTATCTGTTGATGGTATAGTGGGATGTAATACATGGAGAGCATTACAAGAAGCGGTTGTTGGCACAGGAGCAACAAGTACAACAATAAATTAACAAAAAATAAAAAAAGGGGAGTCTATATCTTAAAGACACCCTTTTTCTTCTAGGCTTTTTTATAGTTTCCACTTCTTTCCTCTTGCATTTTTATAAGTTGTGTTGTTAACAAATAAATTATTTCCTTATTATAATTATTTAATTTCAAATAAGCCTCTAAAAACTTATCATCAACTAAATCATTGAGAGAGGAAGAATCATTGCCTATTAAATCATCAAAAAGAAAATTTGAACTAATATTTAAAGCTTTACAAAGATTAATAATTGTAGTAGCACTACCAAAAGCAATACCTCTTTCTAATTGACTAATATATCTTGTTGATAGAGAAAGTTTTTCTGCTAATTTTTCTTGGGTATAATTTGTTCTTGACCTAGCTAATTTAATTTTTCTTCCAATATTTTTTCTTAAATATTTTTCATTACTATCCATATAGACGTTCCTCCTTCCTAATTTGTCAAAAGTATATCAAGTAGAAAAATAAATGAAAATGAACTGACAATTAGACTATGAAAATATACAAGAATAAAATGTTCGTTATACTGAATGGTAAAAATTAAAACAAAATGTAGATAGATTTCCTATACAATAAAAAAATTTAAAAAAATTTTAAAAAACTATTGCAAAATATAGAAAGTTATATTAAAATTTAGATGAAGTGGAGAGAAGTGGTACAAAGTGGTGGAAAAAGGAAATGAGGTGGAAGACCATTGCTAATTGGCGAATATGAGCATTCTCTAGACGTTAAGGGCAGATTAATTATGCCAGTAAAGTTAAGACAAGACATGGGAGAAAAATTCATCGTAACAAAAGGGTTAGATGGATGTTTATTTGCTTTTTCACAAGAAGAATGGTTAAACTTTGAAACAAAACTAAAAGCGTTACCTCTTTCAGATAAAAATGCCAGAAACTTTGTAAGATTTTTCTTATCAGGAGCAACAGAGTGTGAATTAGATAAACAAGGAAGATTTTTAATACCAAATAATTTAAGAATAGCAGCAAACTTAGAAAAAGAAGTTGTCATCATTGGTGTAGGGACAAGACTAGAAATTTGGGATAAAGCTATTTGGGAAAAATGTGATGAAGATATATCAGCAGATGAAATTGCAGAAAATATGGCAAATTTAGGTATATAACTTGAAAAAGTTTATATAAACACAAAAGATAAATTTACAAAAGATAAATTGAAAAATTACAAAAGATAAAAAATGAAAAAACAAAAGATAAGTGTACAAAAGATAATTATACAAAAGCTTTAAAAAATACAAAAGATAAATTTTTTAAAGTACAAGAGAATATGATAAAGAACAAATGTTAAATTTACACGAGAAAATTTAACAAAAGATTTGTGAAAAACAATTTGAAACCCAAAAGAAAAAACATAATATACAACGATAAAGACAACTGGTAGTTTCTAAAATTACCAGTTGTTTAAGCATAGAAAAAGTAAGAGGTGTAAAATTGAAATTTGAACATAAACCAGTCTTGCTTCAAGAATGTATAGAAGGCTTGCAAATAAAGCCAGACGGAATTTATGTAGATGGCACAATGGGAGGAGCAGGACATAGTATAGAAATTGTAAAAAGGTTGTCAGACAAAGGAAAACTAATAGGAATTGATAGAGATGAAGAAGCATTAAAAGCTTCAAAAGAAAGACTGTCATCATATAAAAATGTAGAATATATTCATGATAACCATGACAACATAAAAGAAATATTGCAAAGATTACAGACTGAAAAAGTAGACGGTATTTTGTTAGATTTAGGTGTTTCTTCATATCAGCTAGATGAAAGAAATAGAGGGTTTAGTTACTTAGGAGAAAATGAACTAGATATGAGAATGGATAAAACCCAAGAGTTAACAGCAAAAAGAGTAGTAAATTATTATTCAGAAAAAGAATTAGCAAACTTAATTTATGAATATGGAGAAGAACGTTTTTCAAGACAAATTGCAAGAAATATATGTAATTATAGAAAAGAAAAAACAATTAATACAACAAAAGAATTGGTAGACATTATTGAAAAATCTATTCCAAAATCAAAACAAAATGATGGACATCCAGCAAAAAGAACATTTCAAGCAATCAGAATAGAAGTTAATAATGAAATTAAGCCATTATATAACACTGTAAAAGATTGTATTGACTGTTTAAAACCACAAGGAAGATTATGCATTATAACATTTCATTCATTAGAAGATAGGGCAGTAAAAAATGCCTACATAGAAGCAAAAGGAAAATGCACTTGTCCAAGTGATTTACCATATTGTGTATGTGGAGCAGAAACATTAGGAAAAATTATTACGAAAAAACCAATCATTGCAACAGAAGAAGAACAAGAAGAAAATTCGAGAAGTAAAAGTGCAAAATTAAGAATTTTTGAAAGAATATAAACATAAGAGGAGGTGAAATAACTTATGGCAGCTAGATATCAATATGAGACAAGTCCAAGAAAGTTGGAACCAGATTACAGAAGAGAAAAAAAGAAAGAAAACATAAAAGTTGTAAAAGACTTGCCAAAACAAGATGTGAAATTATCAAAAGAGCAAAAAATAAAACATAGAAAAGCCACTTTATTTGTGCTTGCCATATTTGCTGTGCTATTTACCATAAGTTATCGAAACACTCAAATAAATGAAAAATTTAATGAAGTACAAAATTTAAGAACAGAATTGTCTTCATTACAAAAGGAAAATGAACAATTACAAGTAACCATTGAAAATAGCTTAAATTTAAGCAATATAGAAAAACAAGCAAAAGAAAAATTGGGTATGCAAAAATTAACTAATAAACAAACTGTTTATGTTAGTTTACCTAAGAAGGATTATATAGAGTCTGCAACAGAAAAGGTTGAAATCAGTGATACGAATAAAGAAAATTGGTTTGAAAAAATTGTAGACAGAATTTTTAATAGATAATTGTAAAAAAACAGTTATCTATTTTTGTATAGGCATAAAAACAAACACCTCTAATACATATTATTAGAGGTGTTTTTATGAATGAAATCAAACTAACTAGCAAGAAAAAAATGAGAAATATTTTATTTATATCCTTTTTAATTATCATATGTCTAATCACAAGAATTGGGTATATCCAATTAATACAAGGGAAAGAATTATCAGAATTAGCATATGAACAGCAAACATTAGATAGAAAAATTAATCCTAAAAGAGGAACAATTTATGATGCAACAGGAACAAATATATTAGCTGTAAGTAGTACAGTAGAAACAGTAACTGTAAATCCAAGCAATATATCAAGTGAAGACAAAGAAAAAGTAGCAACAGCTTTGGCAAATATATTTGAACTTGACTATGAAACGGTATTAAAAAAAGTGAAAAAGAGAAGTTCTATTGAAACAATTGTAAGGAAAGTGGAAAAAGAAAAAACAGATGAGTTAAGAAAATGGATAGAAGAAAATAATATTACCAGTGGTATTAATATTGATGAAGATACAAAAAGATATTATCCATATAACAATTTAGCCTCACAAATTATAGGATTTTGTGGAAGTGATAATCAGGGCTTAGATGGAATTGAAGCAAAATATGAAGAACAGTTAAAAGGAGAGCAGGGAGCAATTCAAAAACATACAGACGCGAAAGGAGGAGAGATTGGAGAAGAAGGCGAAAATTATATACCAGCAGTTGATGGTAATGATTTGGTATTAACCATTGATTTAACGATACAATCAATTGTTGAAAAATATTTAGAGGAAGCTTGTATTGATAATGTTTGTACAGATGGTGGTAGTATTATCGTAATGAATCCACAAAATGGGGATATTCTAGCAATGGCAAATTATCCAAATTATAACTTAAACGAGCCATATGAACCATATACAGAAGAATTAAAGGCGACATGGGACTCTTTAGAACAGTCAGAGAAAACTACCTATTTACAAGCGGTTTGGAGAAATAAAGCCATTGCAGATACATATGAGCCAGGGTCAGTATTTAAGCTGATTACAGCTTCAGCGGCTTTAGAAGAAGGAATTACAGATACAGATAATGAGGGCGAATTTTCTTGTACTGGTGGAATTGAAGTGGCTGGCGTTAGAATAAAATGTTGGAGATATTATAGACCACATGGTTCAGAGAGTTTAAGGCAAGCATTGATGAATTCATGCAATCCCGTATTTATTGGATTAGGGCAAAAATTGGGTGTAGAAAAATATTATGAATATTTAGAAAAATTTGGATTACTAAAAACAACAGGAATTGATTTACCAGGAGAAGCAGGAAGTATTTTTTTAGCAAAGGAAAAAGCAGGACCTGTGGAATTAGCAACAATCAGTTTTGGGCAAAGATTTGAAATCACACCAATTCAATTAGTAACAGCAGTATCTAGCATTGCCAATGGAGGAACGAGTATAAAACCAAGAGTTGTAAAGCAAATTATTGATAGTGAAACAAAAGAAGTGACAGACATTCCAGTACAAAAAGGAGATACGGTTATCTCTAAAGAGACTTCTGAAAAAGTCTTAAGCATGATGGAAAGTGTTGTATCAGAAGGAACAGGAAAAAATGCAAAAGTTGCAGGATATAGAATAGGAGGAAAAACAGGTACATCTGAAGATGGTGTAAATACCAATAAATATGTGACCTCTTTTTGTGGTGTTGCACCAATTGATAATCCGCAGGTGGTTGTGTTAGTTACCTTATATAATCCAACTGGAGAGGGAGGACACCAAGGAGGT
>CALWZZ010000018.1 GCA_944386145.1 uncultured Clostridia bacterium
TACAGGCAAGATGATAATAAATAAAATATATACAGATTACAGAACAAAGAAAAAATATAAAACACCAAAAGAAGAATATATTTTTAAAGAAAATACACATGAAGCGATAATTTCACAAGAACAATTTGACAAAGTACAAAAAATGCTGGAAGAAAAGTTTTATAAACCTAAAAATAAATATGAGTATTTATTAAAAGGATTAGTATATTGTGGACATTGTAAAGCAAGAATGCAATACAAATATAGAACAAGAACTAAAATAAGAAAAAAGATATTAGATAATCCTCAAAAATGTTGGTATTTTAAATGTAGAACGATTTATAAATTTCCTAGTATATGTGACAGAGGACATACGATTATGGAAAGTACATTAAATGAAATAGTATTAAATACTGTAAAACAAAAATTGAATGCAATAAACATTAATATAGCCACAAATAAAATTACTGATGAATATAGAAAAAATGATATAACCTATAAAGAAATGAAACTACTCAAAAACAATGAAACAAAAATAGATAACGAAATGAAAAAGTTATATAGTAAAAGAGTAGATGGAAAAATATCAATAGAAAATTTTAAATTGCAATATGATGAACTAAAAAGTAAATTAAAAGAAACTAAAAAATCTTTTGAACAATTACAAGAGAAAAATAAAAACAAAATATCAGAAAAAAACTTAAAGAAAATTGTTATGGATTTTAAACAAGGTAAAGAATTCACAAATGAAATATTAAAACAAATAATAAACAGAATTGAAGTATATGAAGATAAGAGAGTTGAGATAGAATTTAATTTTTAATGTAAAGCAATCTAATAAAAATTAGATTTTTAATTAAATATTAAAATGCAGTAAAAAGCACCCATCAGATGAAGGAGCAGAAAGTAACAATGGAACGACAGAGGCACAAATCAATTTAAAAATTGTATTAAAAATTCAAGAATTATTAGAACAATCAGGATGTACAGTAATATTAACAAGGTCAGATGAAAATGCAATTTATGACTTAGATGCTAAAACCTTAAAACAAAAGAAAGTTTCAGATATTCATAATCGAGTAAAAATAGGAAATGAATCATCAGCAGATATATTTGTATCTATCCACTTAAATAAAATTAGCCAGCAACAATATTATGGTTGGCAAACCTTTTACAATACAGGTAACGAACAAAGCAAAGTCTTAGCAGAGCAGATACAAGAAAATCTAAATGAGGCTATACAAAAAGAAAATAATAGAATAGCAATGAAATTAAATACAGTATATATCATGAAACATGTAGAAATTCCCATATCAATTGTAGAATGTGGATTTCTTTCAAATCCTCAGGAAGAAAAACAATTACAAGATGAAGAATATCAAAATCGATTGGCATGGGGAATTTATACAGGGATTATCAGTTATTTTCAAAATGAATAAAATTTTATGAATAACCTTTATTTTAAAGCATATAATTAAATAGCTTTAAAATGGAGGTTTTTATTATGTTTCTCGTATTTAACAAGCAAAAAATATACACATATCTAGTATCTATTATAACCGTTGTTCTATTATTTTGCATAGCAGGCACACTAACAGGAAATAAAGAAAGTATAGCAACAGCCTCCGCAAATGAAAGATTATTACCAATTTATAAAGTAAATACAGAAGAAAAAAAGGTTGCATTAACAATGAATTGTGCCTGGAACGCCGATGATATTGACAAAATTTTAGAAATATTAGAACAAAATAATGTTAAAATCACATTCTTTATGGTAGGAGATTGGATAGAAAAATATCCAGAAGCAGTAAAGAAGATATATGAGGCAGGACACGAAATCGGCTCACATAGTGACACACATCCACATGTCAATAACTTAAGTTATGAGCAAAATATAGAAGAAATTGAAAAGAGCAATGACAAAATTGAAAGTATTACGGGAAATCGAACCAATCTATATCGAACGCCTTATGGAGAATATAACAGTACAGTTATCAAAGCAGCACAAGATAATGGATATTATACGATACAATGGAGCTTAGATACATTAGATTATACAGGAATAACTGGAGAAGAAATGTGGAATCGAATAAAAGATAAAATTGGTGCAGGAGATATCATATTAATGCATAATGGAACAGAGCATACTGCAGATAGTTTGGATATGCTAATCAAGCAAATTCAAGGAAAAAATTTAGAAATTGTGAAAATATCAGAACTTATTTACAAAGAAAATTACACAATCGATATGAATGGAACACAAAATTTTAATAATTGATGTATAAAATGGCAAGTATTGGGAATAATGAAAATAGATTGATTTAGGAGATATTGGAAATGCATTTAATCGGTATTTTTGCAAATCGTTCAAAATTTGAAACTATGAAACATAAACTAGAAAACAAGATGAATTTAAAAAACATGCAATTATTGAATATCAATATGAAAAACATAGAGAACATGAAAAATATTTCATTTGAAACGATTGTCATTACAAATGAAATCAATATTACCAACACAGAAACTGAAAAAATTCTTAGTAAAATATGTAATCATTGTAAATATATCATTATGAATGCAGACATAGAGCTGTATCTACCTATACAAGAAGATAAGAAGATTAATTGTATAACATATGGACTAAATCAAAAATCGACCATTACCATTTCAAGTGTGCAAGAGGAAAAAGCATTAATTTATATTCAAAGAGAAATAAAAAATATCAAAGGTATGGAAATTGAAATGGGAGAGCTTAGCATTAACTTAGAAGAATATCAACATGTAGAAATAGAAATTCTATTAGCAATTTATTCAATTTATCTGATATATCATGAATAGTAGATGGCTGATACATTCTAAAAAATAATTGCATAATGAAAAATATCGAGTGACACATAAAGAATTTTTTACATTTTTAAAGAACTTTACTAAGATAGAAAACAAAAAAATATCAAGAAACCTATTAATAAAAACAAGATTTGAAGAAAAAAATTACAAATTTTAACTTTTTATGTAGACAAATCCAGGAAATTGTTGTATAATAGGTAATGTAAGTTAATACACAGTTAAAAAATACAATTGATAAAAAATTTTTAAGGAGGAAAATAAATTGGATACAAATTATTTAGAAAACAACTATTTAACATTAGTTGGAAAAGTTACAGGAGAAAAAAAATTTAGTCATGAAATTTATGGAGAAAGATTTTATATCTTTAATTTAGAAATTCCACGTTTAAGTGGTGTAGCGGACATTATACCAATTACAATTTCAGAAAGATTAATTACAGAAGATACATTAAATGAAGGACAAAAATTATTGGTAAAAGGACAATTTAGATCATACAATAGTTATGAAAGCGAAAAAAACAGATTAATATTAACTGTTTTTGCTAAGGATGTAAGAGTAATTTCTGAAGAAGAACAAAACGAAGAAGAAAATGAAATTGCTAGAAAAGATGTTGTTACCAATGAGGTGGTTTTAATCGGTTATATTTGCAAAAAACCAATTTATAGACAAACACCATTTGGTAGAGAAATTGCAGACTTATTACTTGCTGTTAATAGAGCATATAATAAATCAGACTATATTCCATGTATTGCTTGGGGCAGAAATGCAAGATTTTGTCAAAATCTTGAAGTAGGTTCTCAAATCAAATTAGTAGGTAGAGTACAATCAAGAACTTACGAAAAGAAACATGAAGATGGAAGTGTTGAAACAAGAGTAGCTTATGAAGTTTCAGTAGGAAGCTTAGAAGTAATTGAAGAAAATGATCATGAAAACACAGTAGAAACAGAAAATCAAGAAGCTGTATAAATATATACCTTTAAAGAATTGCACACGAACTGTAACAAATAGAACAAATCTAGCAAGAAGCGTATAGAAAAAGTTTGAAAGGACTAGTCTTTTCAAACTTTTTTTGATATAATCAAACAAAACTTATTCATGAGAAAGGAACTAGATAAAATGTTTAAGACAAAAGTGAAAGAGGAAAACATTCAAAATAAAAAAGAGAAAGTGAATTCTAAAATAATTTTTGGCATTTTAGCAATTATTCTAATTGCAATTTTTTGTATTGCTATGACACCTGTTAGTTTGCAAAATGATACGTTTTATACCATAAAAATAGGAGAGCAAATAACCAAAACAGGAATTGATATGCAAGATCATTTTTCATGGCATGAGGATTTGGCATATACGTATCCACACTGGTTATATGACTTAATAACATATTACGTTTATGCTGCTTTTGATATGACAGGAATTTATGTCATGACCTGTATATTATCAGCTATTTTAGGAATTTCATTATATATTGTGAATACGAAAATTGCTAAAAACCAATTAATTTCTTTTATATTAACAGCAGTGGTTATTTATATGATAAGAGGATATATTGCTGCAAGAGCTCAATTGGTAACCTTTATTTTGTTTGTATGGATTATCTATTTTATAGAAATGTTCTTAAAAAATAGAAAAATTAGATATGCAGTAGGCTTGGTTGTGATTTCAACATTAGTTGCTAACCTACATGTGGCGGTTTGGCCATTTATCTTTGTACTATTTTTGCCATATATAGCAGAATATTTGATTGCAATAATTGCAGATATTGCTATATATAGAAAAATAAATATAAAAATAATGAATATTGCAATTAAGTTATTAACAAAATCAGGAAAATATGTGGATAAGAAACAAAAATTAGAAGAAAAATTGCAAAAAATCCTTGCAAAAAATGAAAAAATTAAAATAAAAAGAGAAGAAGACTTAAAAAATCCATATAAAATTCGCTTACAAAAAAATCCAAATGTCAAATGGTTAATCATAGTAATGATTATCTGTGCATTTACAGGATTATTAACACCATTAGGAGACACACCATACACGTATTTATATAAAACAATGCAAGGAAATACAACAGAAAATATCAATGAACATTTGCCAATGACGATTGTTGACGAAACAGAGGCATTATCAGCAATTGTATTGATTTTAGCTATTTTAACATTTACTAAAACCAAAATTAAATTGAGTGATTTATTTATGATAGCAGGGTTATGCTATTTAATGTTGGGGTCAAGAAGACAAGTTACGATGTTTTGCATAATTGGCGTTTTAGTGGTCAATAAAATGATCTGTGGACTTCTAGAATTATATACAAAAAATGGATTGGAAAAAGCCTTCAAAATCGTGACAACCAAAGTAGGCTATGTACTCATGATTCTTATTATGTTGGGATTGAGTTACCATTTTTATGAACCAAAAGAAGATGATGAATATATTGATGAATCAGATTATCCTGTACAAGCTTGTGATTTTATATTAGAAAACATTGATTTAGAAAATGCTAGATTTTATAACGAATATAATTATGGAAGCTATTTGATATTTAGAGGAATACCAGTATTTATAGATTCAAGAGCAGATTTATATGCACCAGAATTTAGTGGCAAAGATGAAGATATATTTATGGATTTTATTAATACTTCTAGTATAGGAACATTTTATGAAGATACGTTTAAAAAATATGATATTACACATGTTATCACATATAAAAATTCAAAAATGAATATGATTATCCAAAAAACAAATGATCCAAATTATAAACAATTGTATCAAGATAACTATTTTACGGTTTATGAGAGATTAACTAAATAAAAGAGGAGAGGTTGAAAAATTTAATTCTTTTCCAACCTAGTTTGTGCCTTAGGAAGGAATGAAATTATGTATGAAAAAAGTAAAAAAAGTATATTGCATAATAGGAATCATTGTATTTTTAATTATATTCATAGATCAGTTATCAAAAATTTTAGTGATTCATTATGGGAATATAGAATGGATATCTAACATGATTACCTTAAGTCCTAATGAATCTTCTAGTGGAATGTATGAAGAAACTTCAAAAGGTATTAATATACTAACAAATTTAGTGATTATATTTATTATTTTTGGAATTATCAAAAGCCACAATCAATTTATTAGTAATAAAACAAAAATATTACTAAGTTTTGCACTAGCTGGCGGTATTAGCAATATCATTGATAAACTATGTAGAGGAGGCGTGGTAGAATTTATTAAAATTTCTAACTTTCCTGTTTTTAACATAGCAGATTTGTGTATTGTTATTGGATGGATATCTTTTGTTGCTGGTTTTGCAGCATTTTCAGCAAAGGAGCTACAAAGCAGAAAAGATAGTAAAAAAGAAAGGACAGAAAATAAATGAAACATTTTGAAGTAGAAAAAGACAGTAAAAGAATTGATGCCTATTTGTCAGAAAAGCTTGAAGATACATCAAGAGTGGCAGTTCAGAGATTGATAGAAAACGGAAAAGTGCTTGTAAATGGAAAAACGGTAAAACCTTCATATAAAGTACAAGAAGGAGATAGTATTCAAGTAGAAGAAGAAATACCAGTAGAAGTATCTTTAAAAGCACAAGAAATCCCATTAGATATTATCTATGAAGACAAAGATATTATTGTTGTAAATAAGCCAAAGGGAATGGTTGTACACCCTGCCAATGGAAATCCAGACGGTACATTGGTAAATGCCATAATGGCAATTTGTAAAGATTCATTATCAGGAATTGGGGGAGAGATTAGACCAGGAATTGTGCATAGATTGGATAAAGATACATCAGGGATTATCATTGTTGCAAAAAATGATAAAGCCCATATCCATTTAAGTGAACAAATAAAAGAACATAAAGTAAAAAAGACATATATTGCTTTAGTAAGAGGCATTGTAAAAGAAAATGAAGCAACAATTAACATGCCGATTGGAAGAAGTGAAAAAGATAGAAAGAAAATGGCAGTTACCAAAAAAGGAAAAGAAGCCATTACCCATTTTAAAGTATTACAAAGATATGATAAATACACATTATTACAAGTCAATATAGAAACAGGAAGAACTCATCAAATTAGAGTGCATTTATCCCAAATTGGGTATCCAATTGTGGGAGATGAAGTGTATTCAAATGGAAAAAATGAGTGGAATGTAAAAGGACAATGTTTGCATGCTAAAAGCTTGGAATTCACGCATCCATCAACAGGGCAAAAGATGTATTTAGAAGCAAAATTGCCAGAATATTTTGAAAATATTTTAAAAGATTTGGAAAATAGAAAAATGCAATAATGAAAGGAGCATTGTTTTTGGAAGAAATACGATTACAAAAATACTTGGCAGAAGCAGGAATTGCTTCAAGAAGAAAAGCAGAAGAACTTATCTTACAAGGAAAAGTTCAAGTAAATGGAAAAGTAATAACAGAATTGGGAACAAAAGTGGTGCCAGAGAAAGATGAAATCTGTTACCTCGGAAAACCAGTAAAAATAGAGGATAGAAAGGTCTACATTTTATTAAATAAACCAATTGGCTATGTAACTACAGTAAAAGATCAATTTGACCGTGACTCTGTTTTAGACTTGGTAAAAATAAAAGAACGAATTGTACCAGTAGGAAGATTAGATATGTATACATCAGGAGCATTAATTCTTACAAATGATGGCGATTTTGTCTATAAAGTAACACATCCAAAACATGAGATTAATAAAACATATACCGTTACCTTGAAAGGAATTGTTGAAAAAGAAAACGTAGAACAATTAAGACAAGGGGTAGATATTGGTGGATATGTCACAAAACCTGCAAAAGTCAAATACTTAAAAACAGATGAAGAAAAACAAATTACCAGATTAGAAATTACCATACATGAAGGAAAGAATAGGCAAGTAAGAAAGATGTGCGAATCGATTGGACATAAAGTGCTTGCATTACATAGAAGTGCTATTGCAGGAATAGGGGTTAAAGACTTAGAACTTGGAAAATGGAGATATTTGTCCCAAAAAGAAGTAGAAAACATACTAAAATTTACATAAAACAGCAAAGAATACTTGTATTTTTTGCTGTTTTGTGATTTAATATAAAAGATTTTAATTTATATCGTTTTTTTATATATTCATAAATTTTAATTTCGTAAAATTCCTAATATGTATAAATTGAATATGTTTAGGAGGTGATACCAATCCTATATTATTTTACATATCAAGACTATATTGCATGCATTCATAGTATCAAACAAAGTGCATATTTTGATTTAAAAGAAGACATAGAAACATATAGGGTATTACAAGGAAACAATTTAGAAACAAGGTTAAAATGCATTATAGAATATTTATTAAAAGACACAGAAAGGATTTGCTTTTTTATTAATCGCTTTACAGATAGTGATGAAAAAATAGTAAAAGAAGATTTAGAATATATAGAATGTGTTAAAGAGAAAAAAAGTATAAAAATCATTTATAGAAATGAAAAGGAAAATCAGGTTTATCTTTTTCTGTATTGCCAATATATACAGACAAATTTACCATATAGCATTTTAAAATATTGTATCAGTATTATGCAGAAATATAAACAAGAAAATATAAAAGAGCTAAAAATTGTGCCAATTGTGATTTATGTAAAAGAAAATACATATCTATATGACAAAATTCTAGACCATTGCTTTGAAATGACAACATATGATAATCATATACTAGAATTAAAATATAATCTAATGAATCTAACAAATCCTTCTCCTATAGTGAAAGTAGAAGATACAGTGATAGAAGAATTAATGTGTGTAGAAAGCTTAAAACATTATTTTTAAAGAATTATATAAAGCCCAAAGTCATTAATGTTACAGTTCAGCCATATGTAGACAGGTGGGGATTATTTATAAATTATTTATTACTCGGTTCAATACGATATTTAAGAATTTGTAATATAATTTATTGAGCCTCTTTCACTCAGACCCTCACTACCGTGAGTACCGTGAACATTCCTCAATAAATTAAATAACAAATTCTAAAACATCTCCAATCACATTCGTAATTAAATAATTTATAAATAATCCCCACCTGTCTACATATGGCTGAACTGTAACATAGAATTGATTATTGGACTAATAATTTTTATCTTATTAATTGTTGGAAAGGCTAGTTGTGTTGAAGCACATCTTTTTTTGTTTTACATAAAATATAGTAAACGATGTTTTAAATTATCATAAATAATTCAAAAACAATATTGCAAAATGGGAGAAGGGAATGAAATAAGATGGAAACGATTTTAGAAATAAAAAATATTTGTAAAACCTATCAAAGTAAGGAAGGGGAAATTTTAGCATTAGATAATATCAATTTTCGAGTTAGAAAAGGAGAATTCGTATCGATTATAGGACCCAGTGGTTGTGGAAAATCAACTTTACTATCTATCATTAGTGGATTAGAAGAAAAGACAAAAGGAGAAATCTACATAGAAAATAAGAAAGTAGAAGGTGTATCAGAAGATGTGGGATATATGCTACAAAAAGATTGTTTATTGGAATGGAGAAATATATGGAGCAACAGCATACTAGGATTGGAATTAAAAGGAGCTTTAAATGATAATAGTAAACAATATGTAGAAAATTTGTTAAAAAAATATAATTTATATGATTTTAAAGATAAATACCCATCAGAACTATCAGGAGGAATGAGACAAAGAGCAGCCTTGATTAGAACATTAGCCACAAAACCAAAAATTTTATTGCTAGATGAAGCATTTTCTGCATTAGATTATCAAACAAGAATCATGGTAACAAATGATATTTACTCGATACTAAGAAAAGAAAATATGACAGCTATCATTGTAACACATGATATTTCAGAAGCCATTAGTATGTCAGATAGAGTAGTAGTTTTGACTAAAAGACCAGGAAGCGTAAAAGATATTTGCAAAATCGATTTTGGCATAGAAAATAGAAATCCGATTAACGTGAGGGAAAGTCCAAAATTTAGTGAATATTTTAATACTTTATGGAAGGAGTTGGGGGTAGATGAATAAAATCATAACACCAGAAAGAAAACAATATCTAAAACATCAACGAAACCAAAAAATTGCAATTTTTATCACACAAATCGCAATATTAGTAGGATTTTTAGCTTTGTGGGAAATATTAGCCAACAAAAATATAATAGATAGTTTTATCACAAGTCAACCAAGTAGAATATGGGCCACATTAACCAATTTAGGTTCTAATGATTTATTAACACATATAGGTGTTACAGTGTATGAAACCGTAGTAGGATTTTTATTAGGAACTATCTTAGGAACCATAATTGCCATCATTCTATGGTGGTCAACATTTCTTTCAAATGTATTAGAACCCTATTTGGTTGTATTAAATAGTTTGCCAAAAGTTGCATTAGGACCAGTTATTATTATATGGGTAGGTGCAGGAACACCAGCGATTATTGTTATGGCAGTTGCGATATCTTTAGTTGTGACAATCTTAGAAAATTTGAATGGATTTATGAAAACAGATAAAGATTTAATTAAAATGGCAAAAACATTTAAGGCTAGCAAATTTCAAATATTAACAAAAATTGTTATACCAGCAAATATTTCTACCTTTATCAATTCTTTAAAAGTCAATATTGGCCTTTCTTTAGTAGGTGTTATTTCAGGAGAATTCTTGGTATCTAAAGCAGGATTAGGCTATTTGATTGTATATGGAGGGCAAGTGTTTAAATTAGATTTGGTTATGGCAAGTGTGATTATACTTGGCGTTGTGGCAGGATTAATGTATTTGGCAGTACTATTGCTAGAAAAAATAATATTGAAAACTAAAAAATTTCAGTAATGTTATAATAATTATCTATTCAAACCTAGAACCAGCAATATATAAATATTTTATTCATTAAATGGCTAACATTACAGAATAAATAAATTCTAACATTAACTTAATTTTTCTTATAAATTTAAGTTAAATTATGGTAATTTAAAATAGAATATGATATACTAAAATAGTAAAAAATAAGAAAAAACTTTAGGCTAGAAGGAGGAAGTATATGAGTGAGAAAATTTATACAATAGAAGAAATAAAAGAAATGTTAAACGAAATATTGAAAGATCAACCAGTATATGAAGTAATATTATTCGGCTCATATGCTAAAAAGGAAGCGACTAAAAAGAGTGATGTAGATTTGATTATAGATACAAAATCCAAATTAAAAGGATTTTCTTTATTGAAATTGATATGTCAAATACAAGAAAAGCTACAAAAAAATATAGATGGGTTTGAAAAATATGAAATTATAAAAGATTCTCCAATAGACAAAGAAATCAAAGAAACAGGAGTGGTAGTATATGAAAAATAAGGAATATATGTCCATAAAAAAAATGATAGAATATATTAATAAAGCATTAAGATATACAAAAGACTGTGATTTTCAAACGTTTTCGAATAATGAAGAAAAAGTTGATGCAACAGTTTTTGCCATTAGTCAAATAGGAGAATTGGTAAAAAATATAAGCAAAGAAACTATGGAAAAATACTCACAAATAGAATGGATAATTATTAAGAATTTAAGAAATAAAATTGTGCATGATTATGAAGGAATTAAACTAAATTTTATCTGGGATATTATAACTGAAGATATTGTAAAACTAAAAACAGATTTAGAAAAAATTTTAGAAGAAAATATGGAAAAGTAAAAAAATAACTTAGAGCAAAACTACTAAAATATAAATTAGTAGTTTTTTTTGTTGAATAGGAAACAATAAAAATTTCACACATTCTAACTAGCAACATAAAATATAGAAAGAAAAATAAGGAGGTGTGAAATGAGCAAGAAAAAAAGAATTGTTCTATTAGTCATTATTTTAGTAATTGCAATTGTTATAGCCGTTATAGTTACAAACAAACAAAAAGGAAATAATCAAAATACATTGCAAACCATTAATGTTAGTGAAGTAACACGTTCAGTTTTTTATGCACCACAATATGTAGCAATTAGCAATGGATATTTTGAAGAAAGAGGGCTAGAAATTGAATTATCAACAGGGCAAGGTGCAGACGCTGTTATGACAAGTGTTTTAGCTAACCAAGTTGAAATTGGATTTGCTGGCCCAGAAGCGTCTATCTATGTATATAATGAAGGAAAAGAAGATTATACAGAGGTGTTTGCTCAATTAACGAAAAAAGATGGTTCCCTATTAGTTTCAAGAACAGATGAAGAAAATTTTAGTTGGCAAAATTTAAAAGGCAAAACTGTTATACCTGGAAGAAAAGGTGGGGTACCATACATGACATTAGAATATGTACTTAAAAAGAATGGAATTAATCCAGAAACAGATGTAGTATTAGATGATAGCATTAAATTTGACTTAATGGCAGGGGCTTTTGCTGCTGGGAATGCTGACTATGTAACATTATTTGAACCAACAGCGTCTTTAACAGAATTAGAAGGAAAAGGATATGTTGTAGCGTCAGTTGGAGAAGAAGCAGGCGAAATCCCATATACAGCTTATTTTGCAAAAAAGAGTTATATTGAAGCAAATGAAGAAACAATACAAAACTTTACGGACGCAATTTATGAAGGGCAAACTTGGGTAAAAGAACATTCAGCAGAAGAGATTGCAACTGTGATACAAGACTTTTTCCCAGATACAACTGTTGAAATGTTGGCACAAGCCATTCAAACATATAAAGATATTGATGCATGGAATGAAACACCAGTGTTAAAAGAAGAAAGTTTTAACAGACTTCAACAAGTTATGACAATGGCAGGAGAGTTAGAAAATCCAGCACCTTATGACAAAATTGTTAATAATACCTATGCATTTCAAGCGATAGAAAATTAATTTTACTAATATGTAAAAGTATATTGACAAATGAAACTTATAATGTTATATTTACCAATAAAGGAGAAGTGATAATATGAATATGGATTTTTCTAATATTGGTAAACGTTTACAGGAAACCAGAATACAAAATAAGATTAGCCAAAAAGAAATGGCTGAAAAGTTGGGCATATCTACAAGTTATATTCATCAGTTAGAAAATGGAAAAGTAAATGCAGAACTTGAAAAATTTGTGAAAGTATGTGATTTCTTAAATGTTTCTATTTATGAGGTTCTAAATGAGAAAAATGAAAATATAATAAGATATATGGATAAAGAATTGTATGAATTAATTATTAAATGTAGTATTGAAAAGCAAAAGTTTATCTATCATATGGTAAAGCTATTGCTAAAAAATCAGGTAGTATAGAGACTATTAACTGGAAGAATTTAGAAAAAAGTCAAAAATTTGACTTTTTTTTAGATTTATAGTATACTGTCCGAGTACTACTTTTTTAAAATATGAAATATTTAAGGAGAAGGATTACAATGAAAAGTAAAATGAATATAAAAAGCATTTTTATTATGGCAATTATTTCTTTAGCTAGTATGCTTTTTATAAATATCAGCTTAGCAGCAAATACAGGAACAATCAATGTAAATGTTGCTAATTTACGAAGAGAGGCAAATGCTGAAAGTACAGTCTTGGAGCAAATCACTTTGAACCAAGAGGTTGAAATATTAGGAGAAGAGGGAGACTGGTATCAAGTTACATATAATCAAATTACAGGATATGTGAGCAAAGAACTTGTTACCGTAAATTCAAATCCGGAACCTACAGAAGAAAACAACCAAGTTGAAAATAGTACACAAGACAACAATCAAGTGGAAACAAACACAACAGAGCAAAATACAACAGAAAACACAACAGTAGAAACTACAACAACAGAGGAAAATGCTGAAAACACAGAAAATACAGAAGAAATCACTTTGGGAGAATACAAAATCTCAGAGGATACAAGATTAAAATTAATACCATCTATCAATGCAACAGACGTGATAGAATTAAAAGCAGATGAAACAGTTACTGTTACAGAAATTATGAATGGATGGGCATGTGTAGAAACACAAACAACCAAAGGTTGGTTAAGAAAAGACAAATTAAAGAAAGATGAACCAGTAGAAGCAAATCAAGAAGAAGTGCAAGAAGAGCAAGAACAACAACCTGCTGAAAATACACCAATTAAAACACAATATATTAACTCTGCAACTGTAAATGTTAGACAAGAAGCAAATACATCAAGTACAATTGTTACAACAGCTTCTTTAAATACAGAAGTTCAAGTATATAGCGAACAAGGTGGATGGAGCAGAGTAAAAGTGAACAATGCAGAAGGATATATTGCGACTTCCCTATTATCAGATAGTAGGCAAGAAACATCAAGAAGTCAAAGCACTTCAAGAAAAACAAGTAGTACAAAATCAACTAAAAAGACAACAACCAGCCAAAGTAAAACAACACAAAATACAACTACAGAAACAACAAATGTACCAGCATCTAGCAATGGTTCTGCAATTGTAGCAACAGCTAAAAAATATTTAGGATATAAATATGTATATGGTGGAAGTTCTCCAAGTACAGGATTTGACTGTTCAGGATTTACATCATATGTATTTAAACAACATGGAATTACTTTAAGTAGAACATCAGCAGGACAATATAGTAATGGTGTTGCTGTTAGTAGAAGTAATTTACAACCAGGCGATTTGGTTATGTTTGGAAAATCATCAATTACACATGTTGCAATATATATAGGCGGAGGACAGATTATCCACGCGTCAACACCATCAACAGGTGTTAGAATTGATTCTTTAAGCACAGGATATTATAACAATAATTATTATGGGGCAAGAAGAGTATTGTAATTTAGGAGGCGATAGCATAAAAAGACCAATGGTTGTTATCGCTATAGGATATAGTATTGGAATTATTTGGGGGCTATACTTTCATTTTAGTATAGTCCTTTTCTATATCCTTATAGCATTTTTATATGGCGTAAAAAAGCTTTTGTTTATGAGTACAAAAGATAATAATTATTATTTGAAATTATTGTTTTGTTCAAATTTTGGGACACATTTTTTCCCACATAAAAGGGCAAAGATGAAATCTGTAAATGAAAATAAAAAATTTCAATTGTTTTCCATTAAGCGATATATTCGCTATATCAAATTATTCTTAACAAAATCAGTTATTTCTGTTATTATAGTCAGTTCAATTGTTTCCAATATCATTTTCATATTTCAAGAAAGTCGTTATAACCACTTGTATGAAGAAAAAACCATAAAAGTAGAGGGCATTATCATTAGCAACAAACAAGAAAGAGAATATAAAAATCGATATAAAGTAAAGGTTTTAACAGTAGATAATTCCACAAAATATCACTCTACGCAAATCTATATAGACGTTAAAAAAGAAGTAGAATTTCAATATGGAGATAAAGTAATTTTACAAGGAGAATTTCAAAAGGGAAGTAAGGCGAGAAACACAGGTGGATTTGATTATCAATTATACTTAAAATCGATTAGTATTTATGGAACATTAAATGTGAATAAATATCAAATTGTATCTTCTAACAATGTAACAGTTTTAGAAAAAGGAATGAATGACGTTAAACTTGCCATTAATCAAAAAATTGAAGGTGAATTAGAAGAAGAGAAACAACAGATTGTAAAAGGTTTACTGTTAGGAGATACCACGGTGTTAGAAGAGGACCTGCAAGAACAATTTCAAATTGCCAATATTTCTCATGTTTTAGCTGTATCTGGTATGCATGTGGTTTATATCATTATGGGAATAGAAATTCTTTTCAAAAAATGGTTAGGAAAAAGAAAAGTAAAATATATTATGATATTAGGCGTTATTCTTTATGTCAGCATAACAGGAGCTACAAGTTCCATTGTGCGAGCAGGCATTATGGGAATACTAAGTATATTATCGTTTCTAGTTTATCGAAGAAAAGATATATGGACATCAATTGCATTTTCCTTATTGTGTATTCTGATTCAAAATCCATATGCTATTACACGGTGTGGGATTACAATTATCTTATTTAGGAACAATAGGTATTATCTTATTTCATAAAAATATAAAACAATATTTTGATAATATAAAAAGATTAAAAAATAGTATTATAATCAAGAAAAATAAACATGTATCTAAAGTTATAGAAAATCTTAAAGACATAATATCTGTCACACTATCTGCACAAATTATGCTCTTACCAGTTCTGCTATACCATTTTAATATGATTGGTATCTATTTTTTAATAGCCAACATTTTAGTGAGTATTATCATTGGACCAATTATGGCGTTATCTATTTTATTTATAATCAGTGCATTTATTCATTCTGGAATTTCTCATTTTATTTCTACATTTCTGTCCATTGGAATTCAAGGACTAATCGAAATTTCTAATCTGGCCAATTTACCATTTTCAAAAATATATGTGGCAACACCAAGTTTAGTTAGTATCATTATATATTACATTGTTATTTTTGTAGGCAATCAATTATATGTCATTTATACAAGCAAATATTTGAACCCTACACAAAAGAGAGTAAAAAATATAATTGCATTAATAAAGTATAAGGTATATCAAAAAAAGAGAAAATTTGCTAAGGCGTATAAAGAATTTTGGAAACAAGATAGAAATAAAAAGAATACAGATGTAAAGAAAAATTTAAAATCTCTTATTTTAAAGACATATAAAATTATTATTTTGCTAATTAGTGTCATAGTTATTTTTCAATTTAATAAAAAACTAGAAATTTGTTTCTTAGATGTTGGACAAGGAGACGCTTGTTTTATCACAACACCAAATCATAAAACCATTTTAATAGACGGAGGAGGAAGCTCTTCTAGCACATTTGATGTTGGAAAAGATACGCTTATTCCTTACATATTAGATAAAGGACATATAAAAGTAGACTATATCTTTATATCTCATTTTGACCAAGACCATATAGGAGGCATTTTAACAGTACTAGAAGAATTAAGAGTAGGAGAAATATACATCACAAAACAAGGAGAAGAAAGCGAAAATTATAAAAAATTTTTAGAAATTGTAAAGCAAAAAAATCTCCACGTAAAAGTCGTAAAAGCAGGAGATACCGTGTTAATTGATGATATAAGCTTCCATATATTATGGCCAACAGAAGAACAAATAGAAGAAAACATATTAAATAATAATGCAATGGTTATGAAAATGCAGTACAAAAACTTTAGTATGCTATTTACAGGAGACATCGAAGAAATTGCAGAAAAGAAAATTTTAAATTTATATAAAAACAATTCAAATGTATTACAAGCAACCATATTAAAAGTAGCGCATCATGGGTCAAAAACATCATCAACAGAAGAGTTTTTAAAAGCAGTAAAAAGCAAAGTAGCACTAATCGGGGTAGGAAAAAATAACATGTTTGGACATCCTAGCACAGAAGTGTTAAAAAGACTAGAAGCTTTTGGCATGCAAATTTACAGAACAGACGAAGAAGGAGAAATTTACTTACTATTTAATGTATAAATTATAAAAAAAGGTAAATAATACTATAAAAGGATAAGAACGGTAAAATAAAAATGAAAAGACAATCATTTTTAATCCAAATTAAGCCTTAGGAAGGAATGTTAGAAAATATGAAAAAAAGTATTATTATTTCAGCCATTATTGTATTATTTATCTTAGGAACTGTGATAGGTGTTATTTTAATAAAAAACTTTGCAGGAGAAGAAGAAAAAACGCAAATCGCAGAAGAAAGTCAAAAAGAAATTTATGACGATTGTACAGATGAATATGAAGAAATGGTGCAAAATAATACATTAGTAGAAGAGACAAGCTCAGAAAGCGAGAAAATATCTCCAAATTGTTCAATTATATTTAGAAGATATTATAATCAATGTGGACATACACTAGAACAATATGCTAGTGTACCAACAGAATTGGTTAATAAGACAGAAGAAGATTTACAGAAACAATATGAAGGATGGACAATAGAAGAATTTTCAAAAAATCAAATTGTTTTATATAGAGAATTTGATAGTGAATGTGGAGAACATTATGTGTTAAGAGAAAAAGATGGAAAAGTGGCTGTATATCTAAGAGTGGGCGATACGGAAGAATTGGTAGAAGAAACAGATATTGCAACTGAATTTTTAACAGAAACAGATAGAATTGAATTACAAAATGGAATTGAAGCAAATGGAAGAGTGGAATTGAATCAGTTAATAGAAGATTATGAGTAAAATGAGACAGATTGGGCCAGGTCGGGTTTTGTAGCAAAAATGTCGAATATTGTCGCTTATGATAATTTATCTAAAAGTGACAATATTCGACATTTTTGCTACAAAACCCGACCTGGCCCAATCTGTCTCATTTTTTCTTTCTCTCTTTTTTATCAATCGTAACTTCTTTATTCAAATCT
Organism: uncultured Clostridia bacterium; assembly: GCA_944386145.1. Lineage (GTDB taxonomy): Bacteria > Bacillota > Clostridia > TANB77 > CAG-508 > CAG-269. Next base: position 18,092 of record CALWZZ010000018.1, read on the forward strand.
TGTTTATCAATAAATCCCTTTTTATAAACATCTTTAATATACATTATTAAAGAGAAAACAGTAGCAAATAAAGCCAAATAGAATAAGCCCAAATCCAAATTTGCCCAAAGAGTTCCAAGCTCGAATTGATTAATTAGTAGAGAAAATACAATCGCAACATAGAAAAGAACAGTTGCCAATTTTCCATACCATTTGCTATATACAACAACATCTTTTCCATAAAGGAAAGAAGCACCAGCAATCATAATCAATTCTTTTAGTAAGACAATAACCAATATCCAGATAGGGATGATATCGATTAATGTTAAAGAAGCGATAGTACAAATTTGTGTTAGTTTATCTGCTAAAGGGTCCATCAATTTTCCAAAATTTGATATTAAGTTGAATTTTCTGGCTATAAAACCATCAGCAATATCCGTTATAGCTGATAAGGTAAATAGGATAAATGCCATAATATAATTTCCAGAAAAGATATTCATTACAATAAATGGTATTAATATAAATCGAATAACTGTTAGGGTATTTGGTACATATTTTAGCATAAAAATTTCATTCCTTTCAATCTAATTAAGGCATTAATCATAACCTTTTATTTGTTTGGTAAATGAATTTATTAATTATTTTTTAAAGCAAATAATTTGATAAAATTTATCAAATTATTTCACTTCAAATGTTAAATTTCCATCTACAAAATCGATATTAACAGTTTGCCCATCTAACAATTGTTGTCTTAAAATCATTTCAGATAATTCATCTTCTACATATCTTTGGATGGCTCTTCTTAATGGTCTAGCACCAAATTTAATGTCGGTTCCTTTTTCCAAGATATAGTTTTTAGCAGCTTTAGACATATTCATTTTGATATCTTTATCTGATAAAGCTTTTACCGTATCATTTAACATCAAATCAACAATTTGTAGTAATTGTTCATTGGTTAATGGGTCAAATGTAACAATTTCATCAACTCTATTTAAAAATTCTGGTCTAAAGACATCTTTTAAACTATCCATAATTTTATTTTTATTAACCATAGAATTTCCAAATCCAATAGAATTATTGTTTAAATTAGAACCTGCATTTGATGTCATAATGATAATCGTATTTGAGAAACTAACAGAATTTCCTTGGCTATCTGTCAAAATACCATCATCTAATACTTGTAGTAAAATATTGAAGACATCTGGATGTGCTTTTTCAATTTCATCAAGTAAAATGATAGAATATGGTTTTCTTTTAACTTTATCAGTCAATTGTCCTGCATCATCATAACCAACATATCCTGGAGGTGCACCAATTAATTT
>CALWZZ010000019.1 GCA_944386145.1 uncultured Clostridia bacterium
TAAGAAGTTTGTTATATAGCTAGTTAATAATATGTTTATAAAGAGGCTCGATGTCAATAGTTGGGGTGGAAAACTTTAAAAGTTTTCTGCCTCAGCTTTTTTTAAAATACTTAGACAAAGTAAAAATAAACGAATGGTTATGATATATAGTTTTAAAATTTTTAACTGGCTCAAAGTTATATTTTAATATTTTATTCATTAAATGGCTGGCATTGCGGAATATACAAATTCTAACATTCTAAAGCAGGCACCTCTCACAGCAAGTCTGAGATTCTCCTACTTGATAATGTAAGAATTTGTAATATTCCTCCATTAGCACATTTAATTTCATAAAATATTAAAATATAACTTTGAGCTTTTATATCTATCACTATACATTAACCATTCGTTTATTTTTCTAGGATGTTGTGATAACGGAAAGTTTTATAGTGAAAAAGTGTTATAGAGAAAAAATGATGTCTCCGTAGAGAAAAAGCAATTATTGTATAAAAAATGTAACAAAAAAATTATAAAAATGTCATAATAGAGCATGCCATAAAAGCTCAGTATCCGTAAGGAAAAAAGGCACAAAAAAAATAGGAAAACATTGCTATAAAAAATCTATTGAAAATTGAAATTTTTTAAGCATATAATTATATATAAAGAAGAAAAGAAGGGGAAAATGTCGAAAGATAGTTATCGCTTTTTGGCCGTGTAAGTTGTAATAATGAAGACCTAAATTTGTTCTATTAGATATACTGTATTTTCTCCCAAAAAATCATAAGGAAGGAATGTTGATGAATATGAGAAAAAAACGTTTTATGATAACAAGCATTATACTATTTGTGGTATTTCTAGTTGCTAGTTTATTGGGAAGTAGAATTAATGCAACAACTATAAGTGAACCACTATATTTTGGGATAACAGAAACAAGTACAGAAACCAATTGGGGATATGCTTTTGGAAATCCAAATGCTGGAGCAGAGAGAATTTGGAATATTGTACAATATAGTGACAGTAGTTATAGTGACCCAAAAGAAGCAAATGTATATTGTTTAAAAGCAGATAGTGGGTTTGATGATAATAACCGAACACAGTCATATAATATATCTTATAACATGAAAACAGATGAAAGTTTAATGGCTGGTGAAAATGATATATTAAATGGATTGGTAAATGATGGTCAATATGATAATCTACTAGCATTAGCAGATCTTCTTTATGTACCAGGTGCATCAACAGAAGCAGATAAGAACCAATTATTAGAAGCTTCAGGTGTTATGGATATCTTAAGAAGAGAAGGACTAGAAAACTATGAACAATATCATCTAACAGACGAAGATATTGAAGCAGTACAGCAAGCAGCTATTTGGTATTTTACAAATTATGGGGGAAATTATGACAAAACGAATAATGTAAACTGGTTATACTATACAACAGATGGCAGAACATATTCAAGTTTATCTACTTATCAACAAGGATCAGGTGTTGGACAATTAAAACAAAACCAAGTAGAGGCATTATATAAATATTTGATTAATACAGCTAAAAGCAATGCAATTAGTGGGGTAAATGATGGCAAAACAATTCTAACAGTATATGTATCAGGAGAAGATAAAGAAGCACAACCAATTATGGAAGTTACGAAATTACCAAAAGAATTTGATTTGTCATTAAGAAAATATATAACAGAAGTAAATGGAACCGCAGTGGCTAATAGCAGAGTACCAAATATAGATGAAAGTACATTAGGAAGTGGTACAACAGCTACATATAAACACAGAAAAGACCCTGTAGAAGTAAAACTAAATGATACAATTACTTATAATATAACAATATACAATGAAGGAGAACAATCAGGAAGAGCAACAAAAATTGTAGATCAATTACCAACAGGAATAGAGTTTGTTGAAGTTATCAGTGGAAATTTTCAGGTAAATGAATATAATAAAAGCACAAATACTTTAACATTAACAAGAAAAGCAAATAACACAACAAATTTACCAGCATATACAGAAGGAAATTTAAGTTCAGAAACCATAGAAATAACATGTAAAGTAACAGAAACAGGAGGAGAAACAGATAAGATATTAACAAATATTGCATGGATAGCAGAAGAAATTGATGAAAATGAAACGGTGATAACAAATCAAGCAGGAGCTGATAGAGATTCAGAGCCATCAACCATTACAACACAAACCAAAGATCAATTGGTAACAACAGATACAGGATACACAGGAAATAGTAGCAATAGTGGAAAAGATTTAACAAGTTCAGAAAATTATTTTGCAGGACAACAAGATGACGATGACTTTGAAAAAGTAGTTGTCAGAGCAGTAACAAGCATTGATGTTAGCAAAGTATGGGATGATAATGGAAATCAGGATGGACTTAGAGCACCAAATGTTATAGTAGAATTATTAAGAGATGGAAATCCAACAGGTCAAACAATTACATTAACAGCTGATAAATGGGCAGGAAGTTTTGAAAACTTACCAACGAAAATAGATGGAAAAGATGTTACATATTCTGTTAGAGAAACAACAAGTATTAGTGGATACACAACCAATACAAGTAGTACGGATAGTTCAGGAAAAAGCTTTACAATTACCAATAGACATACACCAGATACAACAAGTATATCTGTAACAAAACAATGGGAAGACAACAATAACCAAGACGGAAAAAGACCAAGCAGTATAAAAGTACAATTATATAAACAAGTAAACAATGGAGCAGAAGAGGCAGTTGGAGAACCAGCAACATTAACAGCAGAGGATTGGACAGCAACATTTGAAAATTTACCAGTATATGAAAATGGACAAAAAATCACATATACTGTAAAAGAAGTAAATGTGCCAGATGGATATACATCAAGTGGAGAAGCAACAGAAGCAAACGGATATACAATTACCAATAGATATACACCACAAGTAACAAGTGTAAGTGTAAACAAAGTATGGAATGATAATAATAATCAAGATGGAATTAGACCAAGCAGTATAAAAGTACAATTATATAAACAAGTAAACAATGGAGCAGAAGAGGCAGTTGGAGAACCAGCAACATTAACAGCAGAGGATTGGACAGCAACATTTGAAAATTTACCAGTATATGAAAATGGACAAAAAATCACATATACTGTAAAAGAAGTAAATGTGCCAGATGGATATACATCAAGTGGAGAAGCAACAGAAGCAAACGGATATACAATTACCAATAGATATACACCACAAGTAACAAGTGTAAGTGTAAACAAAGTATGGAATGATAATAATAATCAAGATGGAATTAGACCAAGCAGTATAAAAGTACAATTATATAAACAAGTAAACAATAGAGCAGAAGAGGCAGTTGGAGAACCAGCAACATTAACAGCAGAAGATTGGACAGCAACATTTGACAATTTGCCAGTAAATGAAAATGGACAAAAAATTACGTATACAATCCGAGAAGTTACAGTTACTAGTGGATATGCAGTTAATATTACACAAAACAGTGAAAATAACTTTACAATTACCAATACACATACACCAGGAACAACAAGTGTTACGGTTAATAAAGTATGGGTAGATGAAAATGATCAAGATGGATTGAGACCAGATAAGATAGAAGTACAATTAATTGGAACTATAGAAGGAAGAGAGGAACCTGTAGTAGATAAAACCATACCAATTATAGCGGATAATGGATGGATCGGAACATTTACAGATTTACCAGTAAATGAAGATGGAAAAGAAATTGTCTATACAGTAAGAGAGATAACACAAATAGATGGCTATACATCAGAAGTTACAGAAAATACAGAAAGTACAAATAGTATAGCAAGTACAGATAACACAGAAATGGTAGCTAGCACAGATGAAGTAGAAACCACAACAACCAAAACCATTGCTACTAAAAGTATGATAAGAGCTACCGCAGAAAATGTAGCAACAAAAAGTTTCACAATTACAAATACACATATTGTGGAAAAAGAATTTGATTTAGCTTTAAGAAAATTTATAGCAGCAGTAAGCGAAGATGAAACAATAGAAGATGAAGATATTTTAAAGAATGAAGATGGAACAGGATATGCAAGAGAGCCAATAGTCGATACATCAAAATTAAATACAGAAGATGAAGAAGGAAATCCAATCACAACAGCTACATATAATCATCCAAAAGATCCAGTATTGGTAAAGAAAAACGATATTGTTGTATATATGCTAAGGGTATATAATGAAGGAGAACGAGATGGATATGCAGCAGAAATCCAAGATCATTTACCATCATATTTGGAATTTGTAGATGGAGAATATAATGCACAATATGGATGGGAAGTATCTAGTGATGGAAGAACAGTAACAACAAGATATTTAGAAAATAGTTTGATTGCAAAACCAGAAGTAAACGAAACAGGAGAATATGAACTATCATATGTACAAGTCCCAATTATGTGTAGGGTAGTAGAAAGTGCCAATACAAATGAAAATATAACCAATATAGCAGATATCACAGAATATCAAGATGAAAATAAAGAACCTGTAACAGATAGAGATTCAGAAGAGGAAAATGTAGAATTACCAAATGATAAGGATTTACCAAATTATAAAGAAGATGAAAGTCATGAAAACTATGTACCAGGACAAGAAGACGATGATGATTTTGAAAAAATCTTTGTACAAGATTTTGACTTAAGTTTAAGAAAATTCATAAGCCAAGTAGATGAAACAGGATATAATAGAGAACCAGATGTAGATCTATCAGGATTACAATCTGGAACAACAGCAATTTACAATCATCCAAAAAATCCTATCACGGTACAAAGAAATAGTGTTATCATCTATACAATAAGAGTATATAATGAAGGAGATATAGATGGATATGCAGAGAAAATCACAGACTTTTTACCAGAAGCATTAGAATTTTTACCAAATCATGAAATTAACTTACAATATGAATGGCAAGTGTCAAGTGATGGAAGACAAGTTACAACAGATTATTTATCAAGTGCAAAAGAGACAGAAGAAAGACAAAACTTATTACACGCATTTAATGGAGAAAGTTTAGATTATAAAGATGTACAAATTGCATGTCAAGTAAAAGGCGATGCAGAGCCAAATATCAAATTAACAAACTTAGCAGAAATTACGGAAGATAAAAATGATTATGATATACCAGATAGAGATTCTACGCCAGATAATGTAGAAGTACCTGATGATGAAAACTTACCAAATTACAAAGATGACGAAACAGATCAAGAGTATGTGCCAGGACAAGAAGATGACGATGATTTTGAAAAAGTCATTGTACAAGAAGTAACAGGTGCATATCAATTACAATTAGTAAAGGTAGATGAAGAAGGAAATCTAATTACAGGAGAAACTGGATTTAGATGGACATTACCAGGACAAAGTGAACAAACAGGAACAACATCAAATGGACGTTTAAACTTAGGAACTGTACAAATTACAGATCCAGATACAATAGATAAAATTCAAATTACAGAAACTTCAGCACCAATAGGATATAAGCCATTAATTGAAAGCATCACAATAGAAGTTACAAAACAAGATAATGTAGAAAATTATATAGCAACTGAAGCACAAATTACAGCAGGTGGTGTAGAAGGGGCAAAAGTCAGCCTAGAGGGAAATGTTATAACGATAACAGTACCAAATGAAGAAAAAACATTTGACTTAGCTTTAAGAAAATATATAACAGCAGTAAACGGAATACCAGTTGATACAAGAACACCAAATATAGATGAAAGTACATTACAAACTGGAACAACAGCAACCTATAAACATAGAAAAGATCCTGTAGAAGTGAAAACAAATGATATTGTTACATATAATCTAACAATATATAATGAAGGAGAAAAAGCAGGAAGAGCAACAGAAATTGTAGATCAATTACCAGCTGGACTAGAATTTATGGAAGTTGTAGGTGGAAACTTTGAAGAAAGAGAATATAATGCAGAAACCAATACGCTATATTTAACAAGAAAAGCAGATAATCAAGACAATTTACCAGCATATGAAGAAGGAAATCTAAGTTCAGAGACAATACAAATAACATGTAGAGTAGTAGAAAATGCAGGAGAAAGTGATAAAGTCTTAACAAATATAGCATGGATAGCAGAAGAAATTGACGAAAATGGAAATGTAATAACAAATCAAGTTGGCGAGGATAGAGATTCAGAGCCAGAAACGATAACAACACAAACAAAAGATGAATTGGTAACAACAGATGAGGGATATACAGGAAATGAAAGCAATAATGGAAAAGATTTAACAGATAGTGATACCTACTTTGAAGGACAACAAGATGATGATGACTTTGAAAAGGTTGTTATAAAAGCAGTAACAAGTGTAGAAATAACAAAAGAATGGAATGACAATAATGATCAAGATGGAATACAACCAGATATTATTCACGTAGAATTATTAAAAAATAATGAGTCAACAGGAAATATCATAGATGTAACAGAAGAAGAAGGCTGGGTAGGAAGATTTGAAAATTTACCAGTAAGTGAGAATGGAAATGTAGTAGAATACAGTGTAAGAGAAGTAAATGTACCAAGTGGTTATACAGCAAATGTAAGTGAAACAGAAGACAATAACTTCATAATTACCAATACACATACACCAGGAACAACAAGTGTAACAATTAATAAAATATGGAATGATGAGGACAACTATGATGGATTAAGACCAAACATGATAGAAGTACAATTAATTGGAACTATAGAAGGAAGCGATGAGCCTGTTGTAACGGAAACAATGAAAATCAAAGAAGAAGAAGGCTGGGTAGGAACATTTAATGACTTACCAGTAAATGCAGAAGGAAAAGAAATTAGTTATACAGTAAAAGAAATAACACAAATCGATGGTTACACAACAGAAATTACAGAAAATACAAATAATACACGAAATATAGCTAGTACAGATGAAGTAGAAACATCAACAGCAACCTATGCTACCAAAAGTATGGTAAGAGCTACAACAGCAAATATTGAACCAAAAAGTTTTGATATAACCAATACACATATTGTGGAAAAAGCATTTGATTTAGCTTTAAGAAAATTCATTATAGCAGTAAGTGAAGACGAAACAATAGAAGATGAAGAAATCTTAAAAAATGAAGATGGAACAGGATATGCAAGAGAACCAGTAGTAGATACATCTAAGTTAAATACAACAGATGAAAATGGAAATCTAATCACAACAGCAATATATAATCATACCAAAAAACCGGTGTTGGTAGAGAAAAATGATATTGTTGTATATATGCTAAGAGTATATAATGAAGGAGAACAAGATGGATATGCTGCAGAAATCACAGATTATTTACCACCATATTTAGAATTTGTGGATGGAGAATATAATGCACAATATGGATGGACAGTATCAAGTGATGGAAGAACAGTAACCACAAGATATCTAGAAAATAGTTTAATTGCAAAACCACAAACAGACGAAAGTGGAAATAATACATTATCTTATGTAGAAGTTCCAATTATGTGTAAGGTTTCAGAAAATGCAAATGCAAACGAAAATATAACCAATATAGCAGATATCACAGAATATCAAGATGAAAATAAAGAACCAGTAGAAGATAGAGATTCTGAACAAGACAATGTAGAAGTACCAAGTGATGAGAACTTACCAGGTTACAAAGATGATGAAATTGACCAAGATTATGTACCAGGACAAGAAGACGATGATGACTTTGAAAAAGTATATGTACAAAACTTTGATTTAGCATTAAGAAAATTCATAAGTGAAGTAGATGGAACAACATATAATAGAGCACCAGTAGTAGATTTATCAGGATTAAGAAATGGAACAACCGCTATTTATAACCATACAAAGGATCCAGTATTGGTAAAAAGAAATAGTGTTGTTGTATACACCTTAAGGGTATATAATGAGGGACAAATCGATGGCTATGCAGAGAAAATCACAGACTATCTACCAGAAGCATTGGAATTCTTACCAGACCATGAAATTAACTTACAATATGAATGGCAAGTATCAAGTGATGGAAGAACAGTTACAACAGATTATCTATCAAGTGCAAAAGAAACAGACGAAAGACAAAACTTAATACATGCATTTGATGGAACAACATTAGATTACAAAGATGTGCAAATTGCATGTCAAGTAAGAGAAGAAGCAGAACCAAATGTGCGTTTAACAAACTTAGCAGAAATTACAGAAGATAAAAATGAATATGATATACCAGATAGAGATTCTACGCCAGATAATGTAGAAGTACCAAGTGATGAAGAATTACCAGGCTACAAAGATGATGAAATTAATCAAGATTATGTACCAGGACAAGAAGACGATGATGACTTTGAAAAAGTAATTGTACAAGATTTTGATTTAGCATTAAGAAAATTCATCACAAAAGTAGATGAAGAAGATGTAACAACAAGAATACCAGAAATTAGCTATGATAGAGAACAAGATCAAATCACCTATCATCATACAAAAGATCCAGTAGAAGTGGTAACAGGAAATGTAGTAGAATATACAATCAGAATTTACAATGAAGGTGATATAGCAGGATATGCAAAAGAAGTAGCAGATGATATCCCAGATGGATTAAGATTTTTACCAGAAAATGTAACAAACACAGAATATAGATGGGTAATGTATGATGCAGAAGGAAATGTAACAGAAAATGTAGAAGAAGCAGTGGAAATTAGAACAGATTACTTATCAAAAGAACAAGAAGAAACAGCTGGAGAAAATTTATTACAAGCCTTTAATCCAGATGAAGCAATTGGAGAAGGAAATCCAGATTATAGAGATATCAAAGTTGCATTTGAAGTAGTAGAGCCAAATACATCAGATAGAATTATTGTAAACTCAGCACAAATCACAGAAGACAGTGATGAAAATGGAAATCCAGTAGAAGATATCGACTCAATACCAGATGAATGGAATGAAGGAGAAGATGACCAAGATAGAGAATATATCAAATTAACATACTTTGACTTAGCATTAAGAAAATGGGTAACAGAAGCAATTGTAATTGAAAATGGAAAAGAAACAGTAACACAAACAGGACATACAGCAGAGATGGATCCAGAACCAGTAGTAAAAGTAGAATTATACAGAAAGAACATAAATGATGTAACAGTAAAATTCAGATATTCAATCAGAATAACAAATGAAGGAGACATTGCAGGATATGCAAAAGAAATAACAGATTATGTACCAGAAGGATTAAGATTCTTAGCAGAAGATAATCCAGGATGGACAGATGAAGGAAACAATGTGATTTCAACAAGACTACTAGAAAATACCTTATTACAACCAGGAGAATCAGCAGAAGTAGAAGTGGTATTAACATGGATAAATGGAGAAGACAACATGGGACAAATGACAAATATAGCAGAAATCTCAGAAGATTACAATGATAAAGGTGCACCAGATAGAGACTCAACACCAGATAATCGAAGATCAGGAGAAGATGATATAGATGACGCACCAGTATTGTTATCAGTAGAAACAGGACAAGAAAGAATCTACTTTGTATTAGGATTTACCGTGTTGGGAACATTAGCAGGAGGATTGGTATTTATTAAGAAGTTTGTTATATAGTATTAAAATGAAATAAAAGGGTTAAAATAATACAAAAATGGACGTTAAAGAATGCAAAGTTTTTGACGTCCAGTAATTATTCAAAGGTCAAGTCGGTTTCGCCCACTAAGCAATATATAATATAAAGTCATTCATGATTTTGTATAAGCTAAATTTTCGAAGAACTAACACAATAAAACCATGAGCCTCTTTCACTCAGACCCTCACTAACGTGAGTACCGTGAACATTCCTCATGGTTTTATTGGTTATTTCTAACTTCAAATTTAGATACGCAAAATCATTTCATTTTTTTATATTATATATTGCTTAGTGGGCAAAACCGACTTGACCTTTGAATAATTACGATGTTCATATTTTATTTTTTTAAATTTCTTTACAATTAAAAGTGGGTATGGTATAATTTTCCATGAAAGAGACTAAAGAGGTGAGAGTTATGAATCAAATCTTAGCAACAAGTAATCCGAACAATAAAAAAACAAAAATGAAGAAAAATAAAAGAACTGGGCCAGCAGATATAAAATCAGTTGTTAGAGTTTTTGCAGTCGTTATGCTTATATTTGGTATTTTTATGGTAGGAACGGGTTCTTATGCTATTTATAGTGATAGTGTAAATAGGGCAGAAGAAGTTACCAAACCAGTTATATCAGAAGCGCTTAGTGAAGATGGTACATCAGTTGCATTAACAGTAACACATGACAAAGCAATCGATAGAATAGAATATTATTGGAATGATGGAGAGGTGCAAACAATTACAGGAAATGGAAGAAGAGAAATAGAAGTAGATATAGAAATACCAGGAGGAACCAATACATTACATGTAACAGCATTTGATGTACAAGGTCAAGAGATATCTACAGATAAAGAATATACAGCTGAAAATATAATTGAAATGTCTATTTCTGGAAGCAAGTTACAGATAACAGCAGAGAATGATACAGAAATTTCATATATGACATATCGATGGGATGATGGAGAAGAAACAACAGTAGATATCAATTCAACAACGGTTAATGAAGAAATTGATGTTCCTATGGGAACCCATACAATAACTGTTATTTTGGTAGATATTAATAATGAGACGATAAGAAAAGAACAAACGGTAATGGGAACAACAAAACCAACAATATCAATTGAAATTGATGATGCACAAGAGAATTATTTAATTACCATTTCAGATGAAACAGGATTAGAAAGAGTTGACTTTGTTATCAGGGGAGAAGAAAGAACGGTTACAGTTGAAAATGGAGAAAAGGAATTAAAATATAAGTTAGCATTAAATGAAGGAGACGAAAACAGACTAGAAATAACAGCATACAATGTAGATGGAATTGCGTCAGATACACAAAGAGTTAGAGCAGTAAAATAAGAAAAATCTAACATTGCTGTATATGAAAAAATCCAAACAGGGTCAAGATAGAATATTGTACAGAAAAAGCAAAAAAAAAGTTGTATAGGAAAATCTATAGAATTTACGATAGAAGATGATTTTCCTATACAATAAAAATGTAATTTGTACCTTGAGAAAGGAATGCAATGAATGAATAATATTTTTTTTCAGTTATTAACGTATTTTGTAATTTATTCATTTTTGGGATGGGTTTTAGAAAGTATAGTTAGAACAATATGCGAAAGAAAAATCATAAACACAGGATTTTTAATAGGACCATTTTGCCCAATATATGGATTTGGTGCAATTATTATGATATTATTTTTAAATCAATACAAAAATAATATCATACTTTTGTTTATTGTTTCAGTTATCGCATTATCACTATGGGAATACATAGTAGGCGTACTTTTAGAAAAGTTTTTTCATACAAAATATTGGGATTATTCAAATCATAAGTTTAATTATAAAGGAAGAATTTGCTTGACAAATTCGATTGCTTGGGGAATATTGGGTGTTTTGTTTATCAATTATATACATCCATCTATTATACAAATAATAGGATATATGGATTTTACATATTTAGCAATTGGGGCGAGCATTATAGCACTTATATTATTAATAGATGCGATTATTAGTGTTGTAAAAATTAAGAATATACAATCAACTTTACAAAAAGTAGAAGAAATCAATGAACAAATTAAGCAAAAACTATCAGAATTAAAAGAAAAGGAAAAAATCTCTGCAAATGATAATTTACAAAATTTAATTAATCATTTAAAAACGAGAAGAGACAGGACAATAAAGCATTTATATAGAAGAGCTTACAGATTGAAAAAGGCTTTCCCAGCAATTGATACAAAAGAATTTACAGAAATTTTAAATAAAAAAATTGAATTTAAACACAAAAATATAAAAAAAGAAAAAAAGGGTGAATAGTATGATACAAGAAATTTATATTATCGATGATGATGATTCGTCTATTGTGATTTTTAGAGAACTTTTCAAAAATGACAAAGACTACAAATTTATAAGTGTAAAGTCACAACAAATCGATATTGCATTAAAAAATATCCCTTCATTGATTATCATTAATGAGGATGCCATTGACAGAGATGTCGTAGGGCTTTGTAAACAAATTAGACGAGATGAGGATAACACAATAACACCAGTAATTGTGGTGTCTTCTAATAGTGATAAAGAACATAGAATGAAAATATTGAGAGAATCAATAGAATATTACATAAAAAAACCAGTAGATGAAGAATATCTGTATTTTACGGTAAAAAATCTAAATCGACTACTTTCAAACAACAGAAGAGTAAGTCCTTTAACAGGATTACCTGGAAACGTTCAGATACATGCAGAATTGAAAAAAAGAATATCCAATAAAGAACCATTTTCTGTATTGTACTTAGACTTAGATAATTTCAAAGCATATAATGATGTATATGGATTCTTAAAAGGAGATCAAATTATAGAATTTACAGCAGAAACCATCTTAAAATGTGTACATGCCAGCCTTGAAGAAGAAGCCTTTGTAGGACATATTGGTGGGGATGACTTTGTAGCTATATTACCATCAACCAATTGCGAAAAAATATGTCAAAATATATTGGCAGTTTTTGATAGTCAAGTAAAAAAATTCTTTACAGAAAGAGACTTGGAGAAGGGATATATCGAAGTTGAAAATAGAAAAGGAATTATTGAACAATTTCCATTAACATCTCTTTCAATAGGTGTTGTAGTTGTAGATCCAGGAAGATTTAGTAATATCTTGGAAATTGGAGAAGTTGGTGCACAGGTAAAACATGCTGCAAAATCTGTTATGGGTAGCAGTTATGCTGTGGATAGAAGAAGATAAAATGATAAATAGAAGTGACATGTAAATAAAAATATCATGTCGCTTCTTTTTGTACTAATTAATTTTCATCCCAATTATAAGGTAAATACATGACCTTGTCGTTTTTTAAAATCTCAGGTATAAAACTTAAGATATTTTTTGGAAGATTTTTTTTATTTGCCCAAATGATTTCTTCACATTTATTGTTTTCCTCATTTGTAATTTCACCAGTCCAATGATTGGCTTTGAAAATGAAGTCTATATACTCTTGGTTTGAATTAACTTTTCTATTCATTACTTTATAGAATTTAATATCTTGCATATCAATGTCAATACCAATTTCTTCTTTAGCTTCTCTAATTAAGGCTTTTCTTATTTCTTCATGAGCTTCAACATGTCCTCCTGGTAAACAGTATTTTCCATCTTCATATCCCGTATTTTTTCGTTTCATTAGTAAAATTTTGTCTTCTTTTTCTAATAGTAATTGAACACTAATTGGTAAAGTATGTCGTTTTTCCATAGGATTCTCCTTTCTCATTTTATATTAAGAAAGTCATACTGAAATGAAAATTGTATTTATAAAAGTATTTTATACTAGCAAATGTAGAATTGTCAAATTTGGTATATTACTTTATATCACACTAAAAATACAACAAAGAAAAACTTATATAAAAACAAATTTTGAGAAAGGTAATACGATTTATGTGATAAAACACGAAAAAACAAAGAATAATATTGACAAAAACGAAGAATAGTGTATAATATGAATAATACTATAAATTCACATAATATAAATATGTATAACTAATAGTAAGAAAATAGATATGAGGCTATTTGGAAAATTAGTATAACAATATTATGATTTTATAAAATAAAATGGATATTTCATAAAAATAATCATAGATTTAATTAGATAGCATTTATAATATGCATGTTTATAAATATATAAAGAAAGGATTGTTAATATGGAAGACGTAATTGTAAGACATGAAAGTATGGGGACATTAATATGGAGCAAAAAATACAAAGCCTATTTTATTTTAAAAAATCATGAAGACGAGAAAGAACTAGAAGACATACTACATGAAAAAAAAGTAGATGGGGAAATTTACCAAGAAGCCCTAAAGATAGGTTTATTGGGCAAAAGAAAAGAAATCAATTCTAACAATAAAGAAGGACTAATGGCTCCGTTAGAATATTATTTTGATTTCACAAATGTTTGTAATCTAAGGTGCTCACATTGCTATAATCGAAAAAATATGAATACAAGCACAATGAGTAGTGAAGAAATTGAAAGAATTATTACAGATATGTATAACAATGGTATTATGAGAATACATCTAGCAGGAGGAGAGCCAACTTTATTTCCAGAAGAAATGAATACATATTTAGCAACAGCTAATAAATATGGAATTGTGTCTTCTATGGCGACAAATGGCGTAGGCATTACAGAAGAAATTTGTGACATTATTTCTAAAAATAATATTATGTCTATTACAGTAAGTATTGAATCAGCAGATGAAGAAAAAAATGCTAAAATACGAGGAAAAGGTAGCTTAAAAAAAGCATTAGAAGGTGTGGAAACATTAATCAAGTATAGAGAAAAAAATCATCAAAATTATCTTGTAGGAATAAAAGTTTCTTATGATGTAGATACAGAAAAAGAAGATTTTGAAAAATTAATTGAATTAGCATTAAAATTAAAAATTGATGTTCTAAAATTTGCAAATCCAGAAAGATGTTTATTTCATGAAAGAGGTTATTATTCTAAAACAAAAGATAAATATTATAAAAATATAAAAATTATAAATGATTTAAAAGAAAAATACAAAGAACAATTATTTATAACACAGATTTCATCACCTATAACAAATTGTTCTAATATTGGATTACCAAATATGAAAGGTTGTATTGGTGCACAAGAGCTAATTGCAATCAATTCAAAAGGAAATATTACACCATGCTTAATGAATAATTTTAATTTAGGAAATGTAAAAGACTATAAAAGTATTTCTGAAGTATATACAAGTGATAAAATCAAAAAATACTATCAAAAAATCAAAAACTATGATTGTACTGGATGTCAATATCATAATCAATGTAGAGGTGGCTGTCAGGTAAGAAAAATGGTAGAGTATGGAGATATAAAAGAAATAGACCCATTATGTCCAAAAAACAACAAGAAAATTGTAGACGAAATTAATGAGAAAAAACCAAGCGAATTTAAAAAATTTAATAAGGTAGTTGTGGTTCATTCACTATAAGAAACGATATGCTCTTATACAGGAAAAGCAAGTTTTTCCTATACAAGAACATTGTTTCGCTCTGGTGATTGCACACAAATTTGAATGTTAAAAAGGAATGGGAACAAAAATGAATGTAAATTTAATTAGCTTTTATAATCGATTTCATGAATATTCTACCAAATATGCATTAGGAACATTGAGATTAGCAGGATATATGGCAAAGAATAATAACTTACATATAAAAATTATACCGATTGATTCAGAAGAAGAAATTTCTGAAAAACAATTGCAAAAAATATTGGAAAACAATCCAGAAATAATAGGAATACCTAATTATATGTGGACAGAAAAAAAGGCACAAATATTAAGTAAAGAAATAAAAAAACGAAATCCAAATAGTATACGAGTTGTAGGTGGTCCAAGTACAGCAGATGTCAATTTTGAAGATTGGCAATCAGATGAAATCTTTGTTTTAGGAGAAGGAGAAGAGGCAGTCTTAAAGATATGTGAAGAAAAACTAAAAAATCCAGAATTTAATGCGAAAGAAGTAATAAACTTAGGATTGAATAATGTTTTTTCAGAAGAAGCAGATTTACGGTAAGAGACATGTTGTTTATACAAATTCAGATATTCCAAAAGGAATACCATTGTTTTCTAAAACCATTGAAGATATGAAAGATGATAAACAGAAAGAAGATTTTGCATGGTATGAAACTGTTAGAGGATGTGCTTATAACTGTGGATATTGTGGACACAAAACTAGAAATAATCTAGGATATATCGATTTAGAAAATGTAGCAGAAGAAATTAAAAACATAAAAGAACAGGGGATAAAACGATTATTTATCGTAGACCCTATTATTGGTGGAAACAAACAAAAAGGGAAACAGGTTTTAAGAATGTGTAATGAGCAAATTCCAGATACAAAAATCATTGCTTATTTAAGACCAGAAATGTTAGATGATGAATTTGTAGAAATATTATCAAGTTGTAATCTAGAAGAAATGCGATTTGGTATACAAACTTTGAACCCAGCAGTTCCACGGATGGGTAAGGAGCAATTCTATTCCCAAAATAAAAGAAGAACTTAGTAAATTATATGGAAAGCAAATAAATTGGCGAGCAGAATTAATTGTTGGCTTACCAGGAGATAATTTACAAGGATTAAAGCAATCGGTAGAAACTGTAATTAATGAATTTCAGCCAATGGTATTAGCAGGATATCATTTAACAGCTATAAAAGGAACAAAATTGTATCAATTGGTAGAAGGAACAGAAGATGACAAATGGATAAAAATTGACGAAAATAGTGAAGTAACAGAATCATATAGTTATACTGAAGAAGAATTTAAAGATATGGCTAGATATTCTATGATTGTAACCAGTTTATATAATGTATTAAAGAAGCTGTATCCAGATAGAACTGTTAATTATGATAAACTAATTCATTTTGTCAGAAAACACATAGATAAAGACATAGATATGCGTAAAATAGAACAATTTGATACTGAATATGCGGAAGCATATTGGAATGCAAAGATAAAGGAGTTAAAAAATGAAGAGGCTAATAACAGTGAGACATGGAGAGTCGCTAGGAAACCAGAACAAGATTATACAAGGTAAGACAAATGATTATGGACTATCTAATAAAGGAAAAAAGCAAATTGAAGAAATTGCACAAGCACATTTAAAAGAATTAAATGGCATAGATAAAATGATTGTTAGCCCTACAAAAAGAACTATTCAAACAGCAGAAACTATTCAAAATTGCCTAGATAAACAAGTACCAACTGAAATTAATAAAAATATTATAGAATTTAATCCTGGAATATTAGCAGGAAATACGCATCAATATAATGCTTTAAAATATCCACAATATTATGCAATTTGGAAAAAAAGAGGAGACTTAGATGGTATTCCAGGAGCAGAAAAGGGAAAGGTATTACAAGCAAGAGTTCTTTCATTTTTAATGAATTATATTGATAAAGAAGAATTTAATGATGTAATTGTATCTCATGCGGGATATTTGAGATGTTTGGTGAATACAATAAAAGGGAGAGATAGAACAACACCAATTGATAGTTCTAATGGTGCTATCCATATTTTAGAAGACCCTTTGAAAAATTTAAAAATCCAACAAAAAAATAGAGCAATGGCGTCAAAAGTATATATTGTAGATACTTTTGAAGATAAATATGTTGTAAAAATAAAAAATAGACCAATCCAAAAAGAAGATATTTTAGAAAAACATTTATTACAAAGGATGAAGAAAAAAATACCAGATTTACCTACTGTTTTGAATATATCCAATACAGAAGAGGGAAGTATAAAAGTATTAGAATTTTTGGATGGAGAGCATATTTATGGAAAACTATCAACAGAAGAATTACAAGCAATGACAAAAAAAATAAAAAAGATGCATCAAGTATTAAAAACAATGCCAACAGACCATTATGAGATAGTAGACTTACATGAAACTATGAAAGAAAAAGCAAAACATTCAAAAAATAGATATGTTGTGCAAACTGCTAAAGAAATCTTATCAGATAAACGAAATATACAAAAGATGAAAAAAAGTCCGACATGTTTGGTACATAGTGACTTAAATAGAGATAACATTTTATTTGATAATGAGCATCAAGATATTCATATTATTGATTGGGAGAGTGTAAAAGCATATCCAAAAGATTATCAACTAGCTTGTTTTTTAGCAAGTAGTGTGTTAATAGAAGATGGGAGCATGAGAGAAGTAATGCAACTAGCACATCAGTTTCAATTTCCAATTGATGAAAGTTATTTATTATTTCTAATGAAAATTAGAATTTTTGAAGGATTATACTATTTTGCAGAAAATGAAAATGAATATACAAAATCTAATCCAAAAGTTTCAAAAGAAATACTAAAAAAATATTTTATCGCAAATGAGAAAATAAATCGATACCAAGAAAAGAAAAGACAAATTGCGAAGGTAGAATGTAAAGAGAGGTAGATGCTATGAAAAGATATTTACAAAATTCAATAGAAAATATGAGAGATATTGGTGGATATACAGCAGGTAATAAAAAAGTGAAATATGGAAAATTAATTCGTAGCAATCTACCAGCAAATGTTACACCAGAAGACCTGAAAGTTTTAAAAGAAATAGGTGTAAAAACAGTTATTGATTTAAGAAGTGAAGAAGAAGTAGAAAAAGCAGGTTCTGTGTTTGAAAAAAATCCATGTTTTAAATTGTTACATTATAAATTAAAAGGTGGAGGAAAAATACCAGAAAATGCTGAAAGTGTACCTATCTCATATATGCAAATGTTAGAAGGAAAAGAAAGCATATATTCCATATTTAAAGAGATTTCAAAAGGAGAAAATGGAATTATCTATTTTTGTAATGCCGGAAAAGATAGAACAGGCGTTATTACAGCTTTACTTCTGATGACATTAGGTGTAAAAAATGAAGATATAATAGAAGATTATGCATTGTCTGAAAATTATTTACAAGACATGTTAGATAAGATTGCCCAAGCGTCTAAGCCAAAAGATGTGAAAGAAATCATAACCCCAAAAGCAAAATATATGGAAAAATTTTTACAATATTTTTATGAAAAATATGGAAGTATTAAGCGATATTTACAAGAAATTGGTATTACAGAAGAGGAAATTAATAAAATTAAGGAAAATTGTATAGAAGAATAAAAATGATAAATGAAACATATACATATAATAAAAACTTATGCCTTAGGGAAGGAATGATAGTAAAAATGAAAAAATTCACAAAGAAAAGAGTTTTTATTATATTTTTTTCTATTATAATTGGTCTTGCAGTATACATAGGGCAAAACACACAATCAAATGGAAGAAATGAAAGAAGCATTGGAGACGCTATTCAAGTAACAGCATTACCTGTTTCAGGAAAAGTAGTGATATTAGATGCAGGACATGGCACACCAGATGAAGGGGTTAGCTTACTGCATTAAGTAAAAAATAGAAGTAACTATTCCTTTATAAATTAAAATAAATAGGTTATGGACTAAGTAAATTAATACTTGGTCTTTTTTTGATAGG
>CALWZZ010000020.1 GCA_944386145.1 uncultured Clostridia bacterium
AACTAACTCTCAAAATCCAGTTATATCAATGTACTTGTGAATGTAGTCACAATCTTAGAAGGCCTGTGCTCTATCCACCTGAGCTACTGACCCATGGATAAATAACAATAAATATAATAGCACAAATCTAACCTCGTGTCAATCATTTTAAGACAAAAAATCAAAAAAATCTCCGAAACCCGCTTAAAATATAATATATATATCTTTGAGAAATTATATACTGAGTAGTAGCAAGAAATCTCAGATGTTAAACAATAAACCCAATATACCAAATACAATAAATAAACTATTAGAAATGATTTCTATCAAATGCTGATTAAATTTCATACTAATCAGTTTCCCAAAAACAATAGCCAAAACATTGCTACAAACCATTCCTAAAATAGAACCGATTATCAAAGAAAGTTTATATTCTGGATATTGAATTCCAAGTCCAATAGAAGAAAGAAAAGTTTTATCTCCTAATTCTCCAACTAAAATACAAAAAGCAATAATAAATATGTAATTTAATTTTAAGTTCGTTAATTTTGAAATAAGACCAGCTTTGTTGGTTTCTTCGCTATTTGAGGGCGAAGAATTTTTTTTCATAGAAATGAAACCAATTACACCAAATAAGATAAAAGAAATATATGTAAATAGGTTTAACAGGTAAGAAAAATGAGCATTAGAAATAGAACCCAATCTACTTCCTAATAAAATTGCCATTCCATGGCTAAGAAATGTTCCTAGGGCAATACCAATTAATATATTTTTTGTTTTGCTTTTTGTAGAAAATGATAAGACCATAATTTGTGTCTTATCTCCAAGTTCCGCAAAAAATATAATGGTAAACGATATAATTAATGGATAAAATATATTCATAATAAACCTCATTTCCTAACTAATTGATATGTCAGAAAAGAAAAAATATGAAAAACAAAAGGAAAATTTATTTTAGAAAATTGTATTTGTCAGAATGAAAAAATAATGTGTCGAATTTTGCAAATCTAAGTTTCCCTAAGCGTATAATGTGAATTTTTTGTGAAATTCTTTACATCTTAAAAGATAAATGATAATATGTTCATAATATTAATAAAATCAAAGGAGGAATTTTTGTGATAGAGGTAAAAAATGTTACAAAAAAGTATGGAAAAGTTGTAGCCGTTGAAGATATTAGTTTTTCTATCAATGATGGAGAAATTATAGGCTTACTTGGTCCAAATGGTGCCGGAAAAAGTACGACAATGAATATTTTAACTGGCTACATAGAGCAAACATCTGGGGAGGTAACAATCGAAGGATATAATACCCTAAAAAAACCCAAAAAAGCGAAAAGACAAATTGGCTATATGCCAGAGGGGGTACCTCTTTATACAGATTTAACAGTAAAAGAATTTGTGACATATATGGCAGAACTAAAACATGTAGATAGGAAAACCAGAAAAGATAAGGTACAAAAGGTTATTGAACAAACTGGTTTAAAGGAAGTAGAAAATAAGTTAACGAGAAATTTATCTAGAGGATATAAACAAAGGGTTAGTATGGCAGGTGCATTAGTAGGAGAGCCTAAAATACTAATTTTGGACGAACCAACAGTAGGACTAGACCCAAAACAAATTACAGAAATTAGAAACTTGATAAAAGAATTAGGAAAAACACATACGATTATCCTAAGCTCTCATATTTTATCAGAAGTTAGTCAAATTTGTAACAAAGTTATCATTATTAATAAAGGTAAAATCGTAGCAATCGATACACCAGAAAATCTTGAAAATAGAGTTAATAAGAATAATTGTCTTTATGTTACAGTGGAAGATACAGAAAATAGAATAGCAAATATTAAGGATAAAATAAAAGAGATAAAAAATATAGATTTAGTTCAAGAAAATGAAGATGGAACAAAACAATATTTAATAGAAGCAGATAAAAATGTTGATTTAAGGAAAAAAGTTTTCTCTGAATTTGCAAAAGAAAATATAACTATTTTTGAAATGAAGAAAGCAGATACAACCTTAGAAGACGCGTTTATGAAATTAATCGAAGGAGGAAATAAATAATGTGGGCAATTGTCAAAAAAGAATTTAAATCCTATTTCTTGTCACCAGTAGGTTATGTTTTTATAGGATTATTTTTAGTAATGTTTAGTATATTTTTCTATACAGACGTATTTTACTATCAAAGTACAAACTTTGAATATATTTTCTATTCAGGAGCAACAATTTTAACATTTATTACACCAATTCTTACAATGAGAACTTTGGCAGAAGAAAGAAAATCAGGAACAGAGCAATTATTATTGACATCACCAATTAGCATTACAAAAATTGTGTTAGGAAAATTCATATCAGCTACATTAATTGTGGTAATTACAGAACTATGTACATTTATGTATTTTGGTATATTATCCTTTTTTGGAGAACCACATTTAACAACAGCCTTAGTAACTTTATTAGGATTTTTATTACTTGCCATGAGCTATATATCTTTTGGATTATTAGCTTCAAGCATAACAGAAAATCAAATTGTAGCAGGTGTTATAACAATAGGATTTTTCATATTAACATGGTTTTTACCAAACTTTAGCAATATATTTACAGATTTTTCATTAATTAATTTATTTACGAAATTTCCATCAGGACAAATTGACATTGCAGATACAGTAACATTTGTTACATTTACAATTATGTGTATTTTACTTACAATTATTGTTATGCAAAGAAGAAAAAGTGTAAGGTAAGGAGGTTAATAAAGTTGAAGGAAAAAGAAGAAAACCTAAAAAAAGAAAATACGCTTCAAGAAGAGAAGAAAGATAAAAGAGAGAATAAGGCAAAAAAAGAAAAACAGCCAAAAGAGAAAAAGAATAAAAAGGAAAAGAAAGATAAAGAAACAAGCAAATTTGTCCAAAGTATAAAGAAAAATTGGATAATTAATGGAACTAAAACAGGTGTATTAATAGTGCTAATCATTGCTGTTTTTGTAGCAATTACATTCGGTTTGCATAGTTTAGATTTAACACCATTAGATTTTACACAAGACAAATTATATACTTTAACAGATGAGAGTAAAGAAAGAGTAAAAGACATTGATAAAGATGTTAATATCTATTTTGTTAATTATTCAGATGATGATTCAGATTTATCATTGGCAAAACAATATAAAAGTGCCAATGAAAGAATTACTGCAGAAACGGTTAATGCAGATAGTAGACCAGATTTAGCAGAAAAATACGGTATAGAAAGTGGTTCATCAGGAATTATTGTTGAATGTGGAGACCGTTCAAAAGTTTTAACATCAAGTGATTTAGTAACATACGACTCTACAACATATGAAACTATTAGCATTGCAGAAGAAAAATTAACAAGTGCTATATTATCTGTTACAACAGATGATATTCCAAAGGTGTATTTCCTAGAGGGATATAGTGATTTTACATTAGATAATAATATGTATTACTTTAGTATATATTTAAAAAATGAAATCATGGAAGTGGACACATTAAACATTTTATCAACAGGAAATGTTCCAGAAGATTGTGATACACTAGTAATCACTTCACCTTCAAAAGACTTTGATGATGTAGCTAAAACTGCGATTATTGATTACATTAATCGAGGCGGCAATATTTTATGGTTAAACGCAGCTATGGCAAATGCAATGGATTTACCAAATGTAAATGAAGTTTTGGCATTGTATGGTGTTAATCCATTTGAAGTTGGAATTATTAGAGAAACAGACTCATCAAGAATGGTATCTGGCTCTCCAGATTTAATTATTCCAAACTTAGGATATTCAACTATAACAGAAGATTTATATAGTGATGGGGTTATTTTTGTAAATGCAACAAAAGTAAATATTAATGAAGATGGATTAGAAGATTTAAATGTTACAGAAACAGATTTAGCAACAACCAGTGATGGTGCATATTTTAGAACAAACTTTGAAAATAGTACAACTAGTGCAGCAGAAGGAGAAGAAACAGGTTCATTTGTTGTAGGTGCAGAATTAGACAAAACAATTACAGAAGCAAATGAAGAAACAGGAGAATCAGCAGTAACATCAACATTAATTATTTATGGAGAAAACTATTTCATTTCAGATTATCAATTAACTGAAAATTCTCAATACCCTGCTGTTCAACTTGCTTATAACAAAGACTTAGCATTAAATTCTTTGGCATACTTATCAGATAGAGAAGAAGATATTACAGCTAGAAAGAGTACAGGAACAGTCACATATACAGCAACACAACAACAAGATACAGTTGTTAGAGTTATTATCTTTGCTGTACCAGTAGTAATTATTTTAATAGGACTAATTGTATGGCAAAAGAGAAGAAGAAAAAAATAATGTCCAATTGGGGACGTTTCTTATTGAGACATTTTTATGTTAACAATAATTTTAAGTAACAAATAATGTATATACTATTTTATCCATTAAATGGCTAACATTTAATTTCACAAAATAGTCTATACATTATTTTTGTTAATCAAAATACAATATATTAACATAAAAGTGTCTGGAGAAATCTTGCCTCCTGAGAGCTTTTCTGTGCAATGTTGTTTTCCTATACCAAAAGACGTCCCCAATTGTACATAAATTTTAATAAAATTCATAAACTATTACAAAATTAGTTAAAAAAAGCCGTAAAGGAATAAGTTTATGAGTAAAGTTTTAAAAGCCTTATTTGTTATTATAGGAACATTAGTGGGTGCGGGATTTGCATCTGGGCAAGAAATTTATATTTTTTTCTATCAATATGGAATAAAGGGAATTGCTGGAATCGTTGTTTCTAGTGTTTTGTTAGCAGTTGTAATATATAAAGTTTTTAATATTAGTCAGAAAGATAAAGTGGAAAATTACAAAGCATTTTTAAATGGTTTTATAAAAAATGAAAAATGTTTAGAAGTTTTTAATACAGTAATTGATTTGTTTATTCTAATTACTTTTTATATTATGATTGCTGGATTTGGAGCGTATTTTGAGCAAGAATTAAAAATAAATGGATTAATTGGCAGTTGTTTATTGGCAGTTATTTGCTATGTCGTTTTTTTACGAGATGTTTCAGGTTTAATTAAAGTAAATCAATGGATTGTTCCTATATTGATTGGTAGTTTACTTTTCATTGGGATGTTTGTTATTGATGTAAAGGATATCTTTCAAATGTCGTATTATTTACCACAAAATCAAAGTGGAAAATGGTTATTAGATGGTATTTTATATGGAAGCTATAATACGATTTTGCTAATTCCTGTCTTAATTGCACTAAGAAATCTTGTAACGAATAAAAATAAACAAATTGTTGTTTCTATATTAACAGGTATTTTGGTAATTATTTTATCACTAATTATATTTTTTATGCTGATGAAAGTGGATGTACCTATTGAAAATTTGGAAATGCCAGCAGTATACGTTGCTTCTAAAATTTCAATCGTATTTGAATATATTTATGGGTTCATCATCTTAAGTTCTATATTAACAACAAGTGTATCTTTAGGAACCAGTTTTTTAGAGAATGTAGCAAAGACAAAGAAAAGTTATAAGCAATTTGCATTTTTGATTTGTGTAAGTTCTGTCATTGTTTCAAATATTGGATTTTCAAATTTGGTGAATTTGTTATATCCGATATTTGGCTATATTGGTCTTGTACAAATTGTTGCGATTTTGAAGAGATAAAGATAAGTAACAATTCAGCATATAATTCAGAAAACAATTCCTGGAAAGTATATATATTATATTTTTCACTATCCCAACACTTTACATACTCTAACTAAATCAGCTCCCATGGGACTATCGCTGATTTAATAAGAGTATGTAGCGTGTCGGTCCCCCCGAAACCCGTTCAAAATATAATATATATACTTTCCAGGAATTGTTTGTCAAAGCTGTAACAAAAATAGGAAAGAATTTAGCTAAAAAGCTAGTGAATGCTTGCTTTTTTGCATTTAGTATAGTAGAATAACATTAGCAAAAGATAAGGAGAAATGTACATGAGAGATTATTGGGAAGAACCAGAAGTAGTTCATAAGAAAATAAATTCAAAAAAAATCATCATATCTGTTGTTGTTTCTATTCTTGTTATTGCCTTCATTGTTATTACAGCATTATACATTACAAATGTTGACTTTAGAAGTTGGATTGATGTACAAATTTTTAGAAAAGAAGTTTCGCAAGATAGTGTGGCTACAATTGAATTGGAGGAAAATCAAACAACAAATGTGTATGCATTTAATAAATATATTGGAATTTTAAATAAAAATAAACTTTATGTATATGGTTCAACAGGGTCACAAGAAACTAGCTTAGACATACAGATAAACAATCCAGTTTTTGATTCTGAAAATAGATTTTTGATTGTAGGAGAATCAGGTGGTCAAAAAATTTATCTAATAGAAGATAAAGAGATTGCATGGGAGAGTGAGATAGAAGGCAATATTACACAAGTATATGTTAATAAAAATGGATATGTAGCAGTTATTATGTCAGATACAAGCTATAAAAGTGTTATCCAAGTGTTTAATCCAGAAGGAGAAGCATTGTTTAAAAAATTCTTGTCCTCAACAATAGCTGTAGACGTGTCTATTTCTAATGATAATAAATATTTAGCCATAGCAGAGGTAGATACATCAGGGACTGTTATCCAATCTAATATACGAATTATCATTATAGAAAAAGCAAGAACTGACCCAGAAGATTCTGAGGAAAAAAATTATAAAAGCGAACAAAATAAATTACTTGTCAATATTACATATCAAAAGGATAACAGAATTGTGTGTATGTACACAGATACGATTAATATCATAGAAAATGACCAAGAGACAGTGGTGTTTGATAATCAGAATAAAAAGATAACAGCACAATCTGTTGAACTGGATAATTATTTTGCAACAATACAAGAAGAATCATCAGGAATTTTTTCTGCAAATTCTGTCATTAATATTGTAGATTCCCAAAGTAGAAACACAAAAAATTATACAGTAGACACATCTGTAAAAGAGATGTATACAAAAGGAGATATTATTGCATTAAACTTGGGAACAGAAGTGGAATTTATTAATACAGGTGGATGGTTAGTAAAACGATACATTGCTAGTCAAGAAGTTACAAATGTTAAGGTTTCAGATAGTATTGCAGGAATTATTTATAGAGATAAGGTTGAGATTATAAATTTATAATAGGAGGAAAGGTTGAAAAATAATTACAATTTTGGCGTCGTCAAACTTCATTTGACATTTATTCAACGTACAACTAGTACGCCTCATAAATTTCAAATTCGTTTTCCTAGCCAAAATTTAATTCTTTTCCAACCAGGTTTGTGCCTTAAGAAAGGAATGAGATAAATATGAGTATTATTGTAGATATTGTTATTGTGGCAATTATTGCCTTATCAACTTTTTTAGCTTATAGAAAAGGTCTAATTACATTAGCTGTACAATTGGTGGCAGCAATCATTGCAGTTGTATTGACATTATTATTATATAAACCAGTTTCAAATGTAATTGTTAATGTAACAGGAATTGATGAAGCAATCCAAAGTGCCATTTTAGAAGAAGCAAATGACATAATGACAAATGGAGAAGAAGGAGCTAATCAAATTGTTGAAAGTATTCAAAATAATATGTTGCCAGAAACAGCAAGAACGATTTCTATTAATATAATAGAAGGTGCTACAATTTTATTATTGTATATCCTAATTAGAGTTGCTCTAAAATTTGTGACAGCTTTGGCAAATTTAATTTCAAAGTTGCCAATTCTAGACCAATTAAATCATCTAGGTGGCGTAATTTATGGGATTTTAAGAGGTTTGTTAATTGTATATATTTTATTACTTCTTGTAAACTTAAGTGGGGAGATAGAACCACAAAATCAGGTATATACAGCTGTTGAGGATTCCTATATTGGCAATATGATGAATGAAAATAATGTTTTAAGTATTCTATTTACAAAAGTTGAGGAAATATAAAGAGAATTTCTTAAAATTTGTCTATATTTGTTGATTTTTGAATTCATATTTGCTATACTAGTAACATGAATTTTTAGGAGTGAATTTAAGTGAGTAATAATAAAACAAACAAAAGTCAAAAGGGGAAAAAGGGAAACCAAAAAACAAAGAAAAAAATGAAAGTATGGAAAAAAGTTCTGCTAGTTATTTTATTAATTTTATTGATTGCAGGAGGCGTATTTGCATATAGAGTATATAGAAATGGATGGGGATTATCTGGAATGCTTGCAACAGTGGTAGGACATGATGAAAATACAAGAAAATCTCTGGGAGAATTGCAAGTTCTCTTAATGGGGGTTAGTACAGATCAAGAAGGGGTAGCTTTAACAGACACCATCATGGTAGTTTCCTATAATCCAAATACACAAAAAGCAGTTCTATTATCCATTCCAAGGGATACATTTACAGGTAAAAATGTAAAAAGAGCAGTGGCGTCTGATAAAATTAATGCTATTTACAATCTTACAAGAGACCCAATGGAAACCGTAGACGCAGTTAATGAGTTAACAGGATTGGATTTGCAATATTATGCAATTGTACAAACAGAAGCATTGATAGAATTGGTAGACGCAATTGGACCAATCGAATACAATGTACCAATTGATATGAATTATGATGACCCTACACAAGATTTACACATCCATTTAAAAGCAGGTGTTCAACAAATAGATGGCGAAAAAGCAGAAGAATTATTAAGATTTAGAAAGAATAATAATGGAACCAGTTTCCCATCAGAATATGGCGATAATGATATAGGAAGAATGAGAAATCAAAGAGAATTTATAACAGCTGTTGTTGAGCAAACTGTAAAATTAGAAAATATTACAAAATTAGGTTCTATAATAGATATTGCTAGCAGAAACTTAATTACCAATTTAGACTTTAGTGTATTAAAAGACTATTTACCATATGCTGTAGAATTTAGTACAGAAAATTTACAAACAGCTTCATTACCAGGAACTGTACCAGATTTAAGCCAAACAAATAATGTTAGTATATTTGTTGCAGATGAAGAAGAAACAGAACAATTAATAAAAGAATTATTTTATCCAGAACAATTGACAGAAGAAGGAACAACAGACGGAAATACAACCAATACAACAGGAAACACAACGACAAGTTCAAATACAACATCAAGTAGTTCTTCAAGTACCTCAAAATCAGATATTAAGATAGAGGTTTTAAATGGTACAAGTAATAGTAGAACACTTCAAGAAGTCGTTAATAAATTAAAAGAAGAAGGGTATAATGTTTCAAGAACAGGAACAACGACTTCAACTAGTAAAACGGTTATAGCAAATAAAACAGGTGTTACTACATCAACGATGAATGATATCCAAGATATATTAGGAACAGGAACAATTTCTGATAGTAGTTCAGGGGGAACTTCTAGCAAAGTAGATGTAACGGTTATCATTGGAAAAGATTATGAATAAACAAAATAGGGGCAGACAAATATATTGTCTACCCTTTTTTTACATTATAGGAAATACAATTTCCTATAATGTAAAAAAACATAATTGCACACAAATTTTACGCCAGTAAAATTTGGCGCCGAACAATAACGCGGGTTTTAAAATGTTATAAACAGATAAAATGTTTAAAAAAGCCCGCTATTGTTCTTATCTTTTTCTTTTATTTGAAAAGAAAATTTCAAAAGTAATCCATAAAACGATCATTAAACCACCAATCTGTAGCACAAACTGAAGCAACTGAGAAGTTTCTACATTATGTGTGGCTACAATATCAGCGTCATACTGAATGCCATCAATTGTATAAATTGCTTTTCCAAGTACATCTCCCTGAGCAATTGGAGCAGAAATATCATCATTTAGTTGAATTTCAGGGGTATAATTTGTGTTAATATCAGAAGTGTTAACCAAAGCATGAATGCTATCAGCAAATGCTAAGTCTAATGTTTTCGTATCTGGTGTTCCATTAGATACCTCAATTTGTGTAATAACATCTCCAGGATTAGCGATATTTTTTAAAGTAAATTGATTAAATCCATATTCATATAAGGTAATGCTATCTGTATATCTTGAAGACACATTATTTTCAAATGTTCCTCCTAATATCACACAAATAAGTTCCATATCATTTCTGTAAGCACTAGTAACTAAACACCTTCCAGCCTCAGTTGTAAAGCCTGTTTTTCCAACGGTTACATAGCGATAATAATTTGCACTATCTGGAACAATTAGGTCATTTGTTGAAGTATAAGATCTAACATCTGACTTATTTGTTGCAGGAATAGAGCATGAAACACTACCAGCAATCCTTCTAAAATCATCATTTTGCATACAATATTGCATGATTTTTGCTAAATCATATGCAGTCGTGTAATGATTGTCATCTTGCAAACCATAAGGATTTGTAAAGTGAGTATTTGTTAATCCAAGTTCATTAATTTTCGTATTCATCATAGAAACGAAACTTTCAATGGAACCACCCACATATTCTGCAAGGACGTTAGCAGCATCATTGGCAGAAAGGACTAGTAACATTTCTAATAATTGTTCAACAGTAAATTGTTCTTCTCCTTGAATTTCAGCAGTAACATATCCTTCCGGAATAGAGGAAATCGCGTCATAGCTGGCAGTTACCGTCTCATTTAAGTCACAATTTTCTAAAACCAGTATCGCAGTTAAAATTTTTGTTGTACTTGCAGGAAACATTCTTTCACTTGCATTTTTATCATATAAAATTCTATTTGTTTCATTATCAATTAAAATAGCAGCCGTAGAAGAAATTTGAGGTTCATTGCTATCATCTGCATAAACAATCGGCAGATTAGTAAAAAAGACTGCTATGATAACAAAAGATAATAATATAAACTTTTTAACATCCACCTTCATATGTATTTTTAAATTTATTTTCATTTAAAAAACTCCTAACTATTTTATATGTTAATACTATACAGCATTTTGTCGAATTTTGCAACAAATCTTATGTGCTTCTTACTAGACTTTAATATTAATATAGCAAATATTAAAAAGTAGAGAAAAGGTCTAGCAAAGCTAGATTTGTTAAGAATATATGCAATTTATAGAGGAGATATACATAAAAAAACAAAGGTTTATAGGTAGATCCTCAGAAAAACCTAAATATATCAAGGAGGAAAAACACATGTATGAATTTAGTAAGAAACAAAAAATTATCATAATATTAATCGGTATAATACTTATCATTGCCTTTTTATATTATACTTATGCAAAAGATGAAAATATGCTTCTTTCAGAGGAATTAGAAGTAACTAATACAACAGAAAATACAGAAGAAAATGAAAATACAACACAAGAGGAACAAGAAATGATTGTTGTACATGTATCAGGTGCAGTAAATAAAGAAGGAATTGTAGAACTAGAAGAAAATAGCAGAATTTCTGACGCCATAGACAAAGCAGAAGGACTAAAAGAAAATGCTGATACAAAAAATATAAATCTTGCTTTTAAATTGGAAGATGGAATGAAAATATATATTCCGACAATAGAAGAAACAGCTAAAGAACTAGAAGAGGAAAATACCAATGATAAAACACAAAACTATATCACTTCATCAGGAGGTGTTGTGCAAGGAGAAAATAGTACAAGCACAAGTTCAGGAAAACAAAAAACAGGAAAGATTAATATAAATACAGCGACACAAACAGAATTAGAAACTTTGCCAGGAATTGGTCCTTCCACTTCTTTAAAGATTGTGAATTATAGAGAAGAGAATGGGGATTTTCAGTCAATAGAGCAAATAAAAGAGGTTAGTGGCATAGGTGACGCAAAATATGAAAATATTAAGGATTTGATTTGCGTAAAATAGAAGCACTACAATTCACACCTAAAAATTTTTCCAATTAGCCAAAAGTTATATTATGATTTTTTATTTATTAAATGGCTGGCATTACGAAATATACAAATTCTAACATTATAAAGCAGGCACCTCTCACAGCAAGTCTGAGATTCTCCTACTTGATAATGTAAGAATTTGTAATATTTCTCCATTAGCACATTTAATTTCATAAAAAATGATAATATAACTTTTTGTGTTGGCAAATCTTTATACTTCCTCGAGAACCTAAATATATATAGTTATAGTTCAGAAGGTCACTTTGCTCTAATGATTGCATACAAATTTTGACTTGTGTAAAATTTGGTACAAGAACATTTCTTAGCTGTGCGAAACGAAGTGAGCTACAGATAAGTTATGCAACGGAATGACGTAGGCTTTAAAATGCTATAAACAGATAAAATGTTAAAAAAACCCGCTATTGTTCTCTAAACTGTAACTAAAATTAGTTGTAATTTGAAAAAATTATAGGGAATTACTTGACAAAGGTAAGAAAGCATAGTAGAATGTTAGCGAAAGCTAACAAGGAGGAAAATATGAAACTGACAAATTCCCAAGAAGAGTATTTAAAAACCATATATATATTAGAAAAAAGTAGTGGCAAGATTAGGGTTACAGATATAGCTCAAAAATTAAAGATAACAAAACCAAGTGTTAATAGAGCCATAAAAAATTTAAGAGATTTAGATTTAATTGAATATGAAGTGTATGGGGATATTAACTTAACTTACCAGGGAGAAGAATTAGCAAAAGAAATTATTAAGAAACAAGATATTATTAAAATGTTTTTGGTGGATATTTTAGGCGTAGAAGAGGAAAATGCCGAAGAAGAAGCTAAATCTATGAAACATGCTATATCGCCAGACACAACGAAAAAATTGGAAAACTATATTGGTAAAATCATGGATTTAGGAGATTTGGATTGTGATTATGATGAAAATAATCCGAAATGTCAAAGTTGCATTAAAGTTACGATAAAAAATAGGCTAAACAAAAATCAGTGATTGTGATTAATATAAAACAAAAATGGGAGGTAAACATGATATTAAAATTAGAAAATATATGTTTTGAAAGAGATAATAAGAAAATTTTAAATAATATTAATTTACAAATAGAGTTAGGAAAATTTATTGCTATTACAGGACCAAATGGTTCAGGAAAATCAACATTGGTAAAAATGATTATGGGAATAGAAAAACCAGACTCAGGAAAAATCATTTTTGATGGAAAAGATATTACTAATATGGAAATCAATGAGAGAGCAAAATTAGGAATAAGTTTTGGATTTCAACAACCTGTTAAATTTAAGGGGCTTACAGTATATGATTTATTAAAAATAGCAGCACATAAAAAAATAACAAAAAAAGAAGCATGTGATGCTTTAGCA
Organism: uncultured Clostridia bacterium; assembly: GCA_944386145.1. Lineage (GTDB taxonomy): Bacteria > Bacillota > Clostridia > TANB77 > CAG-508 > CAG-269. The sequence goes on from CALWZZ010000020.1 coordinate 13,206, forward strand.
AAGGTTGGTTTATGTGCAAAAGAATATGTAGATAGAGAAGTCAATGGCTCTTTATCTGGAGGAGAATTAAAAAGAATAGAAATTGCAACAGTTGCTTTAAGAGAAACTAAACTAACTATATTTGATGAACCAGAAGCAGGAATCGATTTATGGAGCTTTAACAATTTAATTGATGTTTTCCAAACAATGAGTGAAATTACAAAAGGGACAACCATTATTATTTCACATCAAGAAAAAATTCTAGAAATAGCAGATGAAATTATTTTAATGAAGTCAGGCAAAATCCAAAAAATTGGTACAAGTGAAGAAATCTTAAATGAAGATATCAGAAATAAAGGATGTTGTAGGCTTAAAAAAGATTGCTAAAAAATAAATTATCTGGAAATTTAGAATCATTAACATAGGGCAAAAATAGAATTTAATAAAGAATTTTACAATTGAGTAGAACTATTTATATGTTTTATGAGTTTTAAAAAATGTAAAATAGAAAGACTTTTAAAAGGTTACTACTCAACCTTGTGTAACATGGGGCTGAGTAATTTTAAAAAAGCAAATTTATTAATATGCTTTGTAAATTTCATTGAATGTATTTAATAGAGAAATGTAAAGAATTAGAACGAAAATGGTGTAAAAAGAAAGGGATGATAAGAAAAATGGAATCAAAAAATTTGAACCAAATAGATGAGCAACTTTTAAATGAAGTTTCTAATTTAGAAAACATGATAAAAGGCGCATATAATATTAGAAAAAATGGAAAAGGTGTAGAACGAAAAGTAACTGAAAATGTTAATATTGTTACCAAAAAAGATGTATCAGGAATTGACATTTATGTAAAAGAAAATACGAAATTTGAATTTATACATATACCAGTAATTATCACAGAAAGTGGTTTAAAAGATGTAGTATATAATGACTTTTATATAGGAAAAAATGCTAATGTAATTATTGTAGCAGGATGTGGAATTCATAATGACCATCATAAAGACTCACAACATGATGGAATTCATAGATTTTATTTAGAAGAAGGAGCAAAAGTAAAATATATAGAAAAACACTATGGAGAAGGCAGTGGAGATGGAAAAAGAATATTAAATCCAGTCACAGAAGTATATCTAAAAGCAGGAAGTAGTATGGAAATGGAAAGCGTGCAAATAAAAGGTGTAAGCTCAACCATCAGAGAAACAAAAGGGGTTCTAGCAGAAGACACAAACTTTGTTGTCACAGAAAAAATTATGACAGATGGAAACCAATTTGCTAAAACAACATTTGATGTCGAATTAAATGGAGAAAATGCTAGCACACATGTTACTTCAAGGTCTGTAGCTACAGAGAATTCAAAACAAGAATTTGTTTCTAAAATATATGGAAACAGCAAATGTTTTGCCCATAGCGAATGTGACGCCATTATAAAAGATAATGCCATTGTAACAGCAACACCTGAAATAACAGCAAACAATGTAGAAGCAAACTTAATCCATGAAGCAGCAATAGGAAAAATTGCAGGAGAACAACTAATCAAATTAATGACATTAGGATTATCAGAAAAAGAAGCAGAAGATGAAATTATCAATGGATTCTTAAGATAAAAAAGATACTTTCTGAAAATAAGGTTTAACTTTGGATTTTGAATTACACGTCTTTTGTTAGACTTTAAATTAATATAGAAAATGTTAAAAAAGAGAAAAAATCTAGCAAAGCTAGATTTGTGTAACAAGTAAAAGTTATGAAATTAAATACATAATTTAAAGTAAATAAAAGAGCAATGTCTATAAGGGTTTATCAATTACATTTAAATTGTAATTTTATAAAATCTTGGCATTGCTCTTAGATTTACTTTTAAAATGAATTAATTTCACAAAATATTTATATATTGCTAATTCTAGAGGAGAAAGCAACTGTAAGTTGTAATTGCAAAACAAAAAAGCAAAAAATATTTACCAAAAATAGATTGATATTTATAGAAATGTGATATAATAAAACAAAAAATGGAGAGTGTAAATGGAAAAAGGAGAAAATTCCAAGAAAAAAGATGTACTAAGAAATAAAAATATCACAAGAAATAAAAATAGCTCGAAAAAGAAGAATATGACGAGAAATAGAAGACAATCAAAGCAAAGAAATAAGACAAAAAATCAAAAGATGTCTAAAAAAGGAAATATCCTAAAAAAATGCATTTCAAAAATAAGAAGGATATTACAAGAAAATACATCAAAAATACAAGAAGAAAATCCAAAAGTAAATGAGACCAAATTAAGTAAAGGAGCTTTAAAAGAAAGTAAACTAAAATTTAAAGAAAAAGATTCAACAGAAAAAGGATCAAAATCAAGTACTAGAATTTCAATAGAAGACGTGTCAAAAGGAAGAAAAAAAACCTCAACAACAAATTTAGAAAAAAATAGAAAATCATATTCAAAAGGAAAACACAAAAAAAAAAGAAAATTAAAAGTCAATCCAAAGGCGGTTATAATCAGAATTGCTGTAATAATGGTAATTATTATAGGAATAGTTATATATAATACAAATAACAAAGAAGAGGAAACACCAAATCCAGAAATTGCCAACGAACAAGTAGAAGAAACGGTACAAGCGACAAGCGCAGAAGAAGAGGTTATAGAAGAAACTGTAGATACTAGCGTAGAACAACTAATTGCTAAAATATGTGCAGAAAACAATTTAAACGAAAATAATTTTCACTTTTTCTACTATAATATTGAAGAAAAAAAATATTATTTCTATAATGAAGATACCTATTTTACGGCAGCAAGTACGATAAAAGTTCCAGTAACCATGTTATATTATGACCAGATAGCTGAAGGAAAAATGACATTAGAAGACGAACTGCTTTATAACATTGATGACTATGAAGCAGGAGGCGGAACAACAGCTGCCTATTACTCTCCAGGAGAACGTGTCCCATTATCACATCTATTAGAACAAACAATTGTAAATAGTGACAATACGGCATTAAATATATTAATGGGAAATCTTGGATATCGACAATGCAAAGAAGAATTAACGAAATACTCAGATATAGAAATGCCAGAAGAATTTTACACATCTAATATAGCAAGTGGTGCTTACTATTATGATGTATTGCAATATTTGTATCAAAATGCTGAAAAATATAAAGAACTAATAGAATATATGAAAATATCTTCAGGAGGAGAATATTTAAAAGCAAATTTACCTCAATATGATGTTGCCCACAAATATGGATCATATAGTGGATATGTACATGATTATGGAATTATATATGGAGAAAACACATATTTAATCGGTGTATTCACAAATGGTGTGGCAAATGCTAGCCAGTTAATTGCAGAAATCGGAGAACAAGTAGTAAATTGTGTAGAAGCAGAAGAGGTTGAAATAGTAGTAGAAACGAATACAGAAAATGACATAGAAATACATACAGACACAAATACAAGCAATGATACAAGTTCTACGGATACGAATTAAAACACGAAATAAAAAGTACAATTTATGAAAAGGGGGATATCGGAAAATTTCCGTGAACTTTAAACTTTTTATGATATATTTATGATATAATAATTGAATGACTAAATTTTGACTTTTGTGGAATAAAAAGAGGATGTCTATTTTGGACATCCTCTATGGTTTAAGATAAAGGAAAAATTTAAAAATGTCTAATCAACATCTTTTTTCCATAAACCATGTTTATTACAATAAGCATAAATACAAGAACCAGGTATATATGGAAAACGACATTCTGCATTTTGTTCAGGAAATAACTTAACAGTATATTCTTTATTATCAGCAACCAGAGTTACCCATTCAATAAAATGCTCCTTTTCCATAACATGATTTACTTTTACAAAAATTTCATCTTCCACTTTTTCATAAGTTGGGACATGTTTTTCAACTGCAGCATCTACAGAATTTGGTTTAAGAACCTCCATTGGTTCATTACAACAAACAATGCCACAACCATCACAATTACAATCTTCTATAACTTTTACAGTTGCTCCGCAAGATTTACATCTTTTAATAATTAAATCATTTTTCATAATTTTATCCATCCTTTCTTTTAGTCTTTTTGCCATGCATAACAAAAAGATTTTAATAGAATTTTTGATTACAGGGATAGTATATCACATTGTAAGAAAAAAATATACAATTTTGATCGAAAAATTAGGGTAAAAAAATCTCTGACAATATTTGGAAACAAAATAAAATTCTTACATTTTTTACTTAAAGATGTATAAAAAATTAAGAATATTTTATGATTTTTTAATCAAATTTATATTAAAAACAATTGATTGGTAAAAAAATATAAGAGAAATTTTTTACTCTATTGAAAAATACGTGAGAAAAAATACGTAAAAATAGGTTAATTAAAAAAATAAATTTTGAATTTAAAAAGAATATTTTTCCTTTTTTGGAATATAATAATAGAAATATAAAAAATAAATAATAAAAGGATAAAGCATTTTTGCTATAAGTTACATTATAAAATAATAGAAGATGAGAAGTTGCTATTTTGGTAATTAGCAAACGAATCAATGGAATTTATTTTGGTAAATATTGTAATTTTGCTCAAAGTGTTGACAATGTATGCTATTAGTTGTATAATTATATTTGTAAATTTTACATCGCGGGGTGGAGCAGTTGGCAGCTCGTCGGGCTCATAACCCGAAGGTCGATAGTTCGAGTCTATCCCCCGCAACCAAAGATTTTGCTAGAGTCGCAAGAGATTGTCGACTCTTTGTTTTTTTGTGAAAGTGGTTTTTAGTCTATTTTGGGGACAGCTTGGGGACACAAGCAACTCTAAATAGCTATAAATAGCCTAAAATTTCAAAATAAGACTTAAAAAAAGCAATTTTTGTAATTTTATTGAAAAAAGATTATTAGTTGTCACCTATTAATAGGTCTTGTAATACATACGCTGCTTTTCTCATGTTTTTCTCTAATGGATGCACATAGTATTTTATAGTAGTATTAATACTTGCATGTCCAAGTCTTGCAGATACTGTTGCTATATCAACATTATTAGCAATCATGAGAGTAGCATTTGTATGTCTAATACCGTGAAATTTAATTATAGGTAGTCCTAACTCTTCAATATAAAGCTTAAACCATTTTCCAATTGTATCTGGATGCATAGGTTTTCCATCATCTTGTATAAATAGTTTATTAGAGTCAATCCATTTATCTCCACAGATGTCTTTTTGTTCATCATACCATTCTTTATATTCAAGAAGAGTTTTTGTAATATAATCTGGTATTGGAACAATTCTATTAGAACTTTCTGTTTTAGTATCTTTGTCAAAGATCCCATTTTCAGGTAAGTACTGAGTAGATTTATTAATATTAATAGTTTCATTTTTAAAATCTACATCAGACCATTCAAGTCCAATAAGCTCCCCACGTCTTATACCAGAGAAAATATCAAGAAGAATTGCTACTTTATACTTTAACTTACTTCCAGTAAGTTCTGTTAAAGATTGTATAAGAAGCTTGCATTCATCATCATTGAAAAATTCCATTTTAGGTTTCTTGGTTTTTGGTGGTTTAACTCTTCTTGCAGGATTAGAAGGTAATAATTGCCAATATACTGCATTTTGTAACATGGAGCTTATTAGCCTATGGTGCTCTAGAATTGTTTTTGGAGATAATGGTTTTAAAGTTCTTTGACCATTATTTTTTGCTATTCTCTTTAT
>CALWZZ010000021.1 GCA_944386145.1 uncultured Clostridia bacterium
AAAAAAAATATTACAATATGATTACATTATCATATACAAAGGAGATAATGTAATGTTTAAAAAGGTATTGGTTCATGCAAGAAGAGGATTGAAACTCATAATTCTTTTTATGATTGCAATATTTTTAATTATAGGAGCTGTCGCATTTTTATATAAACCAACATATAGTGTATTTATTAATGGAAAGCAAGTTGGATATACATCTAATAAATCTGAATTACAACAACGTATTAATGATTATGTAGATCATGGTGATGGAACAAATGAAAATGTAGCTTTTGTACAAGTAAATGAATTACCAGAATATAAATTATGCTTATTAAAAAGAAATATTGTAACAAATGATGAAGAAATATATAGTAAAGTAACAGAGCAAGGAATTCCTTATTATCGATATTATGCGATATTAGAAGATCAAGAAGAAAAGTACTATGTATCTTCTTTTGAAGAAGCAGAAAATGTTATTAACACATTAAAGGATAAAAATAGTGAAAATATAGATAATATTTCAATTTTAGAGAAATATGAAACAGGGATAAAAGATTTGGTTTCTGTGGATGAAGTTGTTTCTAAATTATATATAGAAAAGAAAACAGAAGTGAAGGTTGCGCAAGCTGGATCTTCAAAAGCATCATCAGGTTATGTGAACACAAAAACAACAATATCAAGTGGGACAAGTTCTTTAGGTATTTCTTTGATTAGACCAATTTCAGGGACCATTACTTCTAGATTTGGAGCAAGAAGTAGTATTCGAAGTTCAGCACATACAGGTTTAGATATTTCAGCACCATCTGGAACAGCAATTAAAGCAGCTGCAAGCGGAACAGTTACGTTTTCTGGATGGAAAGGTTCTTATGGATATATGATTGTTATTTCTCATGGAAATGGAATACAAACCTATTATGGACATTGTAGTAAATTGTATGCGTCAGTAGGACAGACTGTTTCACAAGGAGAAACAATTGCAGCCGTAGGATCAACAGGAAATTCAACAGGACCACATTTACATTTAGAAGTTAGAATTAATGGTGTGGCATATAATCCACAAAATTATGTATATTAATAAGGTACATAGATAAAATTTTAGCATGAAATATAGCCTAAAAATCCACAGTTTATTGATAAACTGTGGATTTTCTGTACAACAAATATTGTACGAAAGAATATAAATTTCATGTAGCAAATAATATTATTATCATATTATGGTGAAACAAAATATTGTATACCTGTTTCAATTGCATTTTTTTTCATAACGGCCTTACCATGTTCAAATAACTTAAGCTTAAAAGTCTCAGAATGAGAAGTTAGGCTTGCAAATTCTGAAATTGTAGAATAAAAAGCGGAAATATATTTATAGTTTGTGTTAATATTAGCAAGTACTAAATAATATGTATCATTAAATAGATATAGTGAAATATTTTTTGCTAATTGTTTTGAATACATTCTACCAGTATTTTTTATAGCTGTACAAAAATCACAGAATTCTTCAAAACTAGGAAATCTATAGATAGCAGTGTTGCTTTTTGGATTTACACTTTTTATTTTCTTTTTTGGTTTTACTTTTGGTTTGCTAGGTGGATTAACAGGTTTTTCAACATATTTTGTAATGGTAAACACAAAACTTTCATCAGAAGAAGAAAATGCTTCTACAAGAAGTTTACAGCCTTCTGTATAAAAGCCAACCTCTTTTTCTGCCTTCAAAAGCATTTCTAAAAATAGTTTTTGTGACTCAATAGGTTTTTCCATAATTGTTTTATAATCCAAATTATTATTTTTCAAGTCTTCTGAATTTACAATTACACGAATTTTATTTTCCGTCAATTTCTCAATTTTCATATAATTAAAAACCTCCATAAAAATTAAAATCTATTACTTATATTATACTACTAATATTATTATATTGAAATATATAATTTTTGGTAATAAAAATTTGATTATTTAACAATATACCATATAAATATAAAAAAAGTAAAGGTTTTACTTGAAAAAAATGTTAAATCAATATATAATACCAATATGTGAAAAAATAAATATCCGTAAGAAAGAAAAGGATAATATGGAGGTATAAAAATGGCAACAAAAGAAAAAAATATATGGGTATTATTAGTATTTATATTATCAGGCTTAGTAGTAGGGGGACTATTGGGACAATTAGCTTCTAATGTTGATTGGCTTTGGTGGCTTTCATATAGTCAAACATTTGGATTACAAGATCCAATCACTTTAGATTTAAGTGTTGTAACAATTACATTTGCATTAATGTTTAGAATCAGTATAGCAAGTATTATTGGAATGTTATTAGCCATATTGATTTATAAAAAAATATAGGGGCAAAATATGAATAAAAGAAAGGATTGATATTTTGTCTATAAAAATTAAACAATTACCAGAAACAGAGCGTCCATATGAAAAGCTAGAGTTATATGGAGAAAAAGCATTATCAAATGCAGAATTATTGGCAATTATTATCAAAACAGGAACAAAAGAGGAATCTGCAGTAACAATTGCTCAAAAAATATTGAGCTTAAATCCAAAACAAAATAATAATTTAGATTTTTTAAAGGAAATTACATTGACAGAACTTATGAAGATAAAAGGAATTGGAAAAGTAAAGGCAATACAATTAAAAGCAGTATGCGAATTAGCAAAAAGAATGACAACACCTTTAAATTATCGAAAAGTAAAAGTAAAACGACCAGAAGATATTGGGAATTTACTTATGGAAGAAATGCGATTAGAAAAACAAGAACTTGTAAAATTAATTCTATTAAATAATAAAAATGAAATTATAAATATAAAAACGATTGCACAAGGAGGTATCAATTCTGTTAATATGACATATAAAGAGATATTATCAGAGCCAATAAAAATACAAGCTTCGAAAATCATTTTAGTGCATAACCATCCAAGTGGGGATTCAACACCTAGTAAGGCAGATATTGAGATAACGAAAAAGCTTTTAAGTTTGGCACAAGCATTTGACATAGAATTGTTAGATCATATTGTAATTGGCAATCAGAATTTTACAAGTATTATTTCAGAGCTAGTAACGAAAGATGGAGAAATATGAGTTTATGAAAGGAACGTAAGGATTATGAAATTGTTTACATTTGGGTCAAAAGATATTGGCATTGATTTAGGAACAGCAAATATCTTAGTAACTTTAAAGGGAAAAGGTATTGTTTTAAAAGAGCCATCAGTAGTGGCAATTGATAGAAAAACAGGCAACATTATGGCAACAGGAACAGAAGCCAAAGACATGCTTCGGAAGAACACCTGACCAAATTAAAGCGGTAAGACCATTAAAAGATGGTGTCATTGCAGATTTTACAGCAACACAGCTAATGCTTAAAAATTTAATTGGAAAAGTTGGAAAACGATATAATATTGGAAAACCAAGAGTGGTTGTAGGTGTACCATCTGGAATTACAGAAGTTGAAGAAAGAGCTGTTGAAGAATCAGTTATTCAAGCTGGGGCAAAAGAAGTATATCTAATAGAAGAACCAATGGCAGCAGCAATTGGGGCATCATTAGATGTTGGAGAACCAAGTGGAAGCATTATTGTAGATATTGGTGGTGGAACAACAGAAGTAGCAGTCATTTCGCTAGGAGGAATTGTTGTTAGCCATTCTTTACGTATAGCAGGAGACGAATTAGATGAAGATATTGTCAACTTCGTAAAAAGAGAAATGAATTTGGCGATAGGGGAGACAACAGGAGAACAAATTAAAATGCAAATAGGATGTGCTATGCCACTAATGACAGAGATGTCAATGGAAGTAAGAGGAAGAGACTTAACAGATGGATTACCAAGAAATGTAACAGTAACTTCTACACAAATAGAAGAAGCAATGAAAGAATCTATCTCAAAAATTGTGGAAATAGTAAAAATCACATTAGAAAAAACACCACCAGAATTAGCATCAGACATTATGGAAAAAGGAATTGTACTAGCAGGTGGAGGTGCTTTAATAAAAAATTTGGACAAGTTATTAAGTATAGAAACTGGTATGCCAGTCTATATTGCAGAAGAACCATTAGACTGTGTGGTTAGAGGAACTGGTAAAACATTGGAAGATTTAGAAAGATTAAAAACAGTTTTGATAAATGCAAGAAGAAGAAAATAAAAAGTTAGGAGTAGAAAATGTATAAAAATAAAAAAGCAGAAATAGCGGGGATTGTAATAACCATTATTATTTTAATTTTAATTGTGGTATTTTCAAATGCAGATAGTGAAACCTCATTTCTTGAAAATGCAGCAAGTAAATTAGTCATGCCAGTACAAAATGGATTGACATATTTAAAAAATAGAATTAGTGGCAATAGTACATTTTTTACAGATATTAATAATTTAACACAAGAAAATGAAGAATTAAAACAGAGAAATAGTGAATTAGAACAATCACTAAGAGAGTTAGAAAATGTCAAGTCTGAAAATGAAACGTTAAAAGAATATTTGGACTTAACGGAAAAATACGGAGAGTATAGCACAGTACCAGCTTATATTATTAATAAAGATATTAGCAATTATTCAAAAACCATTGTTATTAATGTGGGAAGTGATGATGGCATAGAAGAAAATATGACCGTTATTGCTGACCAAGGACTTGTAGGACATGTTATTTCTGTAACAAATGATACTGCAAAAGTTAGAACAATTGTAGATACTTCAAGCTCTGTTAGCTGTTTATTAAGTACGACTGATGAAAGCATTGTGTGCAAAGGTACTTTAGAAGAGGAATCTGCTTTAAAAGCTATGTATATACCAGATGATGATGGCATTATACAAGGAGACAGTGTAGAGACTTCAGGATTAGGAGGTATTTATCCAAAAGGAATTCATGTGGGAAGCATCAAAAGAGTCGTGAATACCCAAAATGCAACAGATAGATATGCAATTGTACAAACAGCTGTGGATTTTGATAAACTAGATACAGTATTAGTAATAACCAATAATTAAAGGGGTGAATCTATTGAAAAAAGTAACAATCAATATATGCCTGATTATAACAGCATTTATTCTGTATTTTTTGCAAGCAAATTTTTTTAATTGGTTTACCATTTCTAGTGTTATGCCAAGTTTATTTGTTATATTTGTGTTATTTATTGGATTATTTTCAAATCGTATCATGGGTGTTGTATATGGGGTAGCAATTGGTGCTATTTTGGATTTAGTAATAGGAACACAAATTGGGATTAATGCTACTGGATTAGGTGTTATAGGATTTCTAGCGGCAACTTTTGACAAAAATTTTTCAAAAGATAGTAGAGCAACCATTATGTTTATGGTATTAGGTGCAACATTCATTTTTGAAGTAATTGTTTATATATTAAATTATATGGTGTTTTCTACAAATATAGAAGTGATAAATTTTATTAGAATATTAGCCATTGAGATTATTTATAATTTGATTATCGTGATTATTATTTATCCATTAATGCAAAAATTTGGATATGCTATTGAAAATGAATATAAAGGAAATAAAATTCTAACAAGATATTTTTAATAGAGGAAGGTGAAGCCTTGAAAGGATTAAGTTTTAAAAGAAAAAAGAAAAAGGCAAGAAGTAATTTGAATTTAAGATTTAATGTTTTAACCGTAATTACATATATTATTGGAATTATATTAATTATCCAATTATTTAATTTGCAAATTGTACATGGAGCTGAATATAGAGAAGAATCCAACACAAGACTTACCAGAGAAACAACATTAGAGGCTGCAAGAGGAGAAATTCTAGATAGAACAGGAACAGCTTTGGTTACAAATTCTACGAAATTTAGTGTAGAATTATACAAAACCAAAATTGATGACAATGAATTAAACAATTCAATTTTAAATATTGTGAATTTATTAGAAAAATATCAAGTAGAATATGTAGATTCTTTTCCAATATCAATAGATCCTTTCCAATTTACCATTAGTGATGAGACTTTAGCAGATTGGAAGGAAAGCTATGATTTAGATGAAAATATATCTGCTGAAGAGGCTTTTTACAATTTTAAAGATAGATACGACATTGAAAATACAGATATATCAGAGATTAGAAAAATCATTGCCATTCGATATGAAATAACAACAACAGGATATAGCAGTACAAGAGCTTTAACCATTGCAGAGGATATTCCAAGAGAAGCAGTGGCTGAATTTTCAGAAAGTAGTGATAAATTTCCAGGAATTAATATTGTAACAGAACCTGTAAGAGAATATACATCAGGAACATTGGCATCACATATTTTGGGTTATGCTTCAACAATTAGTGCAGAAGAATATGCTAAAAGGAAAGATACATATGATCCAAACGATATTATTGGAAAAACGGGAATTGAATATGTATTTGAAGAATATTTAAAAGGACAAGATGGTACAAAACAAATTGATATGGCTGTAGATGGAACCATAACAGCAGAATATACATCTGAAGAAGCAATTGCTGGAAGTGATGTTGTATTAACAATAGATTCTAATTTACAAACGATAACAGAACAAGCATTAGAAGCAAATATTCAAAAAATTGCTTCAGGAGGATTTGGAAGAGCTTATGATGCTAAAGCAGGAAGTTGTGTCGTTATGAATGTAAAAACAGGTGAAATTCTAGCGATGGCAAGTTACCCCAATTATGATCCAGCAGATTTTGTAAATGGAATTAGTACAGATAAATGGAATCAATATAATACAGATCCTGCAAAACCATTAATGAACAAAGCTGTGCAAAATTCTTATGCACCAGGTTCTATATTTAAGATGGTTACAGCGATTGCTGGGCTAGAATCAGGTGTTATTACAAGAACAGAAATTATTAATGATACAGGATTATATTCAAAATATGGTGAAACATGGCCATGTTGGTATTATACAGATTATCATAGAGGACATGGACGTATTAATGTGTCACAAGCAATTGAGAGATCATGTAACTATTTCTTCTACGAAACAGGAGATAGAATGGGAATTGAAACCCTTGCAAAATATGCAAGATATTTCGGACTAGGTGTAAAAACAGGTGTAGAATTGCCAAGTGAAGCATCAGGTGCAATGGCATCACCAGAATATGCAGAAACGGTTGGGGTTACATGGACAAAAGGACAAACAATCAATGCTTCAATTGGACAAGGATTAGATAATTTTAGTCCACTACAAATGGCAAAATATATTAGTATGTTAGCAAATGGCGGAAATGATATTGATGTAACAATTGTAAAAAGCATTATAAAACCTGATGGAACAGAGGCGTCTACAGAAGAAATGAATAATTTTGTAAATCAGAAATTGGGATTGCAAGAGGATACAAGTGAAGATTTAACTATAAGCCAAGATAATTTAGATGCAGTTTTAAAAGGAATGCAGTCAGTTACAAGTGATACAACTGGAACAGCTTATGTAAGATTCCAAGATTTTGGAATATCTGTTGGAGGAAAAACAGGTTCAGCAGAAGCTTTTGACGATAATGGAAATGAAGTGGTTCATGCATGGTTTGCTGGATTTGCTCCATTTGAAGATCCAGAAATTGCGGTTGTGGTTATGGTAGAAAATGGTGGACATGGAAATTATACAGCAGAAGTTGTAAGAGATATTATGGAAGAATATTTTGGAATGAATACACAGGATGTGCAGGAGGATATGAGTGCGGTGAATTATAGCCAATCTTTAAGATAGATTGAAAAATAATTGCGTTTTGGCGTTGTTAGACTTCGTCGAAAATCAAATCAACGTGCAAATAGCACGCCTCATTGATTTTCGACTTGTCTGCCTAGCCAAAAGCACAATTATTTTCCAATCATATAAAAGTAATTAAAGGAAGGATGTAAGAATGAGAAATTGTGTTAGTATTAATTTAAGAAAAAATGAAATTTTAATAAAAATTAGTGATGATGCAGAACAAAAAGAAATCATGGATAATTTGAGAAAAAAAATTTCAGAATTAAAAAAGATGTATAAGAATGAGAAAACACCAATTACGGTTACTGGTAAAATATTGAAAAATAAAGAAATTGATGAAATACAAGATTTGATAAAAAGAAATATTGATGTGGAAATTGATTTTGATATGCCAAAATCGTTAGGACTTTCAAGTATTACAAGAACGTTTAATAAAGAAATTGCTGTTTCTGAAACAAAATTCCATAGAGGTTCTTTACGTTCTGGACAGAAAATGGAATCAGAAGGTAGTTTAGTTATATTAGGAGATGTCAATTCTGGGGCAGAAGTGATGGCGTCTGATAATATTGTTGTATTAGGTGCTTTACGAGGATTAGCACATGCTGGTGCAAAAGGGAATAAACAAGCAATTATTTCAGCAGGTCTATTAGATACTGTACAAATTAGAATTGCTAATATCATAAAAGAAATTGATAGAGAAGAAGAACCATTACATAAACAAGCATATGTGAGCATTATTGATAATGAAATTGTTATAGAATAGAAATGTGATTATTTATATACTATAAAAATCAAAATTCAATTATCAAAATCCTAATTAGCCAATTAGTAATAAAATCAGCAATATAAACAACATATCATCCTTTACATCTTCCTTATACAAAATAAAAAGCAAAGACAAGATTATCAAATCATCTAAATACAGTTTTAGTCCTGAAAATTCTAAGATAGGTTCTTCATTGTTAGAAAAACCATCTGTATTAATGAAAATAGGACCAAAAGAATTGTATTTAGATGATTTTTTTTGTTGAATATTTTGAGGATTAGATGTCATGGTGTTTCCATCATATCTATCCTTTTTCATTTCAGTGTGCTCAGAGAAATCAGATTCAGAATTTTGATCAACATCTTTTATTGGGGGATTTTGTTGATGATAAAAATTTCTCTGATAATGACGAGGATAAGTATAAAAAGGAAAACTAAAAAAAGGAAAGTTATTGTTCACTTGAATTCTCCTTACCATTATTTTGATTAAATAATTCTATTAATGTTGTCATGTTTAGTAAATTGGAATATTGATCTAATTTACTTTTTTTCTCTTCTCGTAAATAGGGTTTCAAAGATTGCAACAAATTAGACCTTGGATCAGATGAATGATTCATCTTTTCCATAGCAGATTTCATCTTCATAACCATATTCATATCAATATTACTAAAATCAAAATTGTTAAAATTATTAGAATTATTTGCAGAAGCTTGGGCACTAGAAGTATTGGTGTTTACATTTTCTTGTTTTGCAGTATTATTGTTTGATTGAGAAGCACTATTACTATTATTATTAATCATATTAGAGAAGTTTTTAAGAGTGTCTGGTGGGATTTGAGAAAGCATATCCTTTATATTTCCATTGTTTAGCATAGAATTTAATTTGTTCATTGTATTTTCATCAATATTAAAATTATCCAAAATGATCACCTCATAAAATATATATTCAGAATTTCTTTTTCTATGTAGTATTATATGTTTAAAAGAGCTAATAAGTTACCAAAGAGATATTTTGATGATGATTTTGGGGACGGAGCAAAAAATCATCATTTATTCTATAAAATGTTTTATAAAAAGTCTTTATAAAAATGATGATTTTTTGCTCCGTCCCCAAAATCATCACTACGGAAAGAGGAATTACAACCATTTTTGTGGGGAAAAAAGAAAAAAATTAAGAAACACAAAAAAAGTTACATAAAAAGTTAAAAAATTACTGGAAAATTGTTGAAAAAACAGCAAAAACAGGTTATAATAAATAATAGGTGTAATAATAAATTTAAAATGCTGAAAGTGTGATTATACAAGGAAAATTTTAGTTTCAGGGGAGGTACCAATATGAAAAACAAAATTTTTAAAATTAGTGTTGTTTTACTATTGATTATGACACTAACAATGACTAATTTTATATTTTTGGGTTCAAGTATCATTAGTTATGCGGCAGATAATATTAGCACGAACCACGAAAATGTAGAATTTGACGCTTATTTTAAAGACGCAAACGGACAAAAGATAAGAACATTAGAAAGAACCGCAAATATGCAAGATATATCTTTGTATTTATCTGTTAATGTAAATACAGAGGGATTTTTTAATGGAGAAATTACGTTATCAAATGCAAACTTTGATATTGTCAGTTCAGAAAGTGGATTTGTAAGTAATGTCTCTGATAATACCATCTATTTAAATCAAATAGATGTGGGAACCTCTGCGGAAATCGAGGTTAAAGTAAAACCAATCGAAAATGACGTAATGGATGTAGATATGTTAGATTGCAAAAGTGAACTAACATTAACAGGTATTTATAGAGATAATACAGAAAAAGATATTAACATAAAAGCCACAAGAACGGTCATTATGAGATTGTTAGAAGCAAATACAAATGATGATGTAAAAAATGATGTAAAAATCATAACCAACAAAATCATGAAGATATCTGGAGAGGATAAAAGAGTTATTCAATTATCTTTAGATTTAGGATTAAATGAAAATAATTACCCAATCAAAGAAATTTATACAAGAATCAATGTCCCAGAAATCGATGGTAATGTACCAGAAGTTATGAGAGATGTTGATCTAAACACGATGTCAGCATTTGATTATAAATATGACGATGGTTATGTTGAAATTACATTTACAAATGAGGAAACAAATAACAATAGTGTCCTATGGAGAAAACAAGGACAAGAAAATGTTATATTAACATATATTTATGATGCAGATGTAGAATTAAATAATATAAAAATTACTTCAGAAGAAACTATCACCTTATTAAATGATAAAGAATTAACATCTAATGCAGGAACAGTAACATTATCAAATCAAGAAATCGATTCTACAATTGAAGTAACAGCTAAAAATTCAGAAGAAAGTATTTATAAAGGAAAATTATATTCTGGTATAGACAAACAATATCGTAGTCAAACAGTATTACAGGTTAATCTAGCAAATATTGCAGAATATATTGATATTAAAGAAGAAGCAAGTAGATATATGTT
Organism: uncultured Clostridia bacterium; assembly: GCA_944386145.1. GTDB lineage: Bacteria > Bacillota > Clostridia > TANB77 > CAG-508 > CAG-269. The sequence continues at coordinate 10,920 of CALWZZ010000021.1, forward strand.
TGAAGATGGAGAAACAGAGGGCAATGTATATTATGAGCAAACAACAATAAGCAAAGAAGATTTTGATGCCATCTTTGGACAAAATGGAAAAATTGAAATATATAACGAAAGTAATGAATTATTAGCTAGAATAACAAGTAGTTCACAAGCAAATACAGATGGAAACATTGTAATAGATTATACAGGAAGAGAACCAAAAGCAATAGAAATTAGAACTTCTAGCCCAATTGCAGAAGGAACATTAGAATTTGAACATGTAAAAACAATAAGAGAAACTGATACAAGTATTGTAAAATCAGCAAAAAGCATAGAAACCAAAATTACCTATGGATATAATGATTATACAGAAGAAAATGTAGGAGCAAAGAAAACGACATATTCAACAGGTATAGAAGCAGAAATAGAAATTCAAATGGGATTAAAAGAAACTGTGACAGAGGCAAAATTAGAAATCAATAGAGATACATTATCAACAGTTGTTGCAAATAATATAGAAATGAAATTAATCTTAAAAACAGATGAAGAATCAAGAGATTTATATAGAAATCCAACCTTTACAATTGAATTACCAGAACAAGTTGAAAGTATACAAATCAATCGTATAGATGTGTTATATGAAGATGAATTACATATTGCTAATTATTCTGTTAATGGAAGATATATTACTATCCAAATGGAAGGAAATCAAACAGCATATAAATCACAATCTGTGGAAGGTACCAACATTATTATCAATGCAACAGTCAATATCAATAAAACATCTATTGCGAAACCAGAAAGTATCAATGTAACATATACAAACGAAAAAGCAAATGCTTATGCAAACAATGAAGATGTTGGTAGAATTTCTAAAGACATCGAAGTTGTAGCACCAAAAGACGTAACGGTTATCAATCGTATAGATGCTTTAAATGTAGAAACAATTGGAGAAGAAGATAAGACAAGTGTTGGTTTACAAAGAGGAACAGAAGCTAGACAAGTAGAAGTTGATTTTGAGATTATTAATAATAATGAAGAAAATGTAGATAATGTCTCTATGTTAGGAACATTCCCAACAAAGACAGAAGAAAATAATATGGACATCGCTGTTGTAAATGGAATTCAACTAGAAAATGCAACTGTATATTATACAGAAAATGAAAATGCAACAACAGACATTCAAAATACAGAAAATGGATGGACAGATAGTATAACAAATCCAGAGAATGTAAAAAAATATTTAATTACGATGGATAATATCCCTTCTAGAACTTCTGTTAGTGGTTCATATACAATCGAAATACCAGAAAATCTAGAATATAACCAAACAGCTACAGAAGGATATGAAGTAAATTATACAAAAGGACAAGCAAGAAGCGAAAACACAGTAAAAGCAACAGACATTTCTATGGAAACAGGTGTAGGACCAAAAGTAGAAACTAATTTAACAGCTAGTGTAGCAGGAAAAACATTAACAGATACAAGCACAGTAAAAAGTGGAGAAGTTATTACATATAGAATTCAAGTATCAAATGTTGGTTCAGAAGATGTAAATAATGTAACCGTAAGAGGAATGGTACCAGAAGGAACCATGCTTGTAGAACCAGTAGATAATTATGAATATACAGGAGCTTCTTACTATAAACGAGTAAATGCAGATACCTATGAAACTACAATCGAAAATTTACCTGTGGGAGATGTGCAATATATAGAATATCAAGTTATGGTAAATACAGATACACAAACAACAATTGCAAATACAGTAGAAATCAGTTATTTAGATGTTGTACAAGAAACCAATGAAGTTCGAATTTCAGCAGAGAGCGGAAATTTAAGAACAATGGTAAAAAGAGTAACCGATAGAAGAGTAGATTTATATGAAGCAGGAATGGTAGAATATTTTGCAATCGTAAAAAACACATCATCTGAAACCGTAAACAATGTTATGGTAAGAACCAATAAATCAGAAAATCTAGAAGTTACAAGATTAACCTTAATAACAGGTATGAGTGAAAATGAAGTTAGTGACAATGAATTATATGAAATATCAGCAGACAATTCAGTAGATGTACTTGATGAAGAAGCAAATTCAGAGATTAATGAAGATACACAAACAGACATAATAGACTATAATGATGAAATCAATATTGGAACATTGGCACCTGGAGAAGTTAAAGTATTAAGTTATAATATGATTATTAATGAAATGCCAGACAACACGATAGATACAATAGACTTTGCTGTAACAGCTTCAGATGGACAAAGCGAATACAGATCAAATGCTTGGGAAGATACAGTTAATAGTTTTGATATAGACATGACAATGGAAGCAAATACACAAAATCAATATGTTAAATCTGGAGATACAATTACATATACAATTCATGTAAGAAACAATAGTACATCTCCAACATCAGGTTTAACAATTAGAGATGAAGTTCCATCACAATTAACCATTAATCATGTAACTGTAAATGGAGAAGAAACAGCTTTTACAACAAATAATATAGAAATACAAAATGAAGTACCAGCAAATGGAGAAATGACAATTGAGATTGAAACAGTTGTTAATTATTCAGAAGCAAGGGTTGAAGCAGAAACCATTACCAATAGAGCAACCGCAAGCATTTACGGAGAACAAATTGCAACAACTTCTGATTTAAACCATATTATAGAAGCAGATGTTACAGATAATAATGGATCTGGAAGTGGAAATAACAATTCAAATAATGGTAATAACAATGGTACAAGTAATGGACAAAATGGAAGTATTGCAAATGGAAAACAAATGCTTAGTGGTTTAGCATGGTATGATGAAAACCACAATGGTAGAAAAGATGATGGAGAAAAAACATTATCAAATATCACTGTAAGATTATTAAATGTTGAAACACAAAGTTATGTAAGAGATAATTCAGGAGACATTCTAGAAAGCACAACGAATGAAAATGGAATGTATGTATTGGATAATATTGCTAGTGGACAATATATTGTTGTATTTAATTACAATACATCTCAATATTCATTAACAACATATAAAGCAGATGGTGTAAGCGAGGAAGAAAACTCTGATGTAAGATTAAACACATTACAAATCGACAATACAAGACAGGATGTAGCTTCAACAGATATTATTAATGTAGATTCAGAAAATGTATCAGGCATTAATATTGGACTAACAGAATTACAAAATTTTGATTTAGAATTAAATAAATATGTAAGTAGAATATTGGTTCAAAATGCTTCAGGTACAACAACAAGAGAATACAACAATTCTACAACAGCAAAGATTGAATTAGACGCTAAACAAATGAGTGGATCAACAGTTATTATTGAATATAACATTGTTGTAACAAATGTAGGAGAAGTACCAGGATATGCTAGAAATATTGTAGATTATGTACCAAGTGAATTGGAATTCAGTTCTGAATTGAACAAAGATTGGTATGCAAAAGATGATGTATTATATACATCTATATTATCAAATGACATAATTAACCCAGGAGAATCTAAAACAGTAACTTTAACATTAACCAAAACTATGGGAGAAGATAATTTGGTAACAAGGAACTATGCAGAAATTTATGAAGCATACAATGATTTAGGATTGGCAGATGGAAACTCAACACCAGGTAACCGTGCAAATGGCGAAAATGATATGGGTTCAGCAGACGTAATCATCAGTATTAGAACAGGTGGCGTTGTATACATGTCAATTGGTATTATACTAGCCATTATGGTAATAGCAGGAATTACATCAGGAATTATTGTAAAGAGAAAAAATGCAAAAGACAAAGAATAGAAGGAAAGGAGGGAAAATAGATGAATAAAATAGAAAAATTACTAGTTAGTTTTATCGTGATAATTATGGCAATAATAGGATATGCAACCATATCAAAAGCCGCAGACTATACAGTAGGACAAAGTGTTACAATGACATATGGTCAATATAGAGATGATCCAGACTTATTCTGTGTTGAACATCATCAAAACTTAAGAGGAACTTTAACATATAAAGTTATATCTCAAGTAGATATTGCAGGAAATGTATCAACAGATTATACAGGAAAATCCATAGAAAGTTGGCATAATGCAAAACTAGCCTATATACTTTCAGCTGATAATGGGGCAGATAAACAAGGTGGACCAGTTCAAAATGCTATATGGAATTATATGTATACATGGATGAAAAACGTAGGACAATATCATGCAGGATTATATGATGGATTTGCAAGTACAGTTACTGGAAATTCTTCATACTTAGATTCAGAATCTTCTGCCTATGCAGATGAAGTACAAAACATAGTAGGCATTACAGATGAAACAAATAAAGAAAACATTACAGTAAAAACAGATGAAACAAGTATAAAAGTAGGACCTTTTAAATGGTATTTTTCAGGAACATTAAGTGAAGTACAAGTATTTGACCAAGATGGAAACCCAATAGAAGGTGTAACCTTTAGTACATATACAGGAACAACAGAAAATCAAATAAGTGTTAGTGAAATCCCTTCTGATAAAGAATTCTATATTTCTATACCAATTGATAGTGGTATTAGCGGAATATCAAGCATTACAGCAAAAGGAAGTGTAGATGTAAAAGGTGTAACCATTTGGTTCTTAGAATCAGAAAGTGGATACAACTACCAAAACTTAATTGCAAGAAAACATTATACAACCCCATTTGAATTTGAAGAAAATTTTGAATATGATATTGATATGTTTGGAAACTTAAAAGTTATTAAAGTTAACAAAGATAATCATGAAATCAAATTACAAGGTGTAGGATTTATTATTCAAAATAAAGAGACTGGAAAATATGTACATCAAGATGCAAATGGAAATATTACATATGTAGATGAAAGTGAAGCAACAGAATTTGTAACAGATGAAAATGGAGAGATTCTAATTGAAAATCTTGTTGTAGGAACATATATAGCTTATGAAACAAAAAATCCAAACTATGGATATGAAATTGCTTCAGAGGGTGTTGAATATACAGTTGTTGTAGACAAAACAGAGGATTTTGTTATTGAGAATGAACAAGTATATGTAAAACTTTCAGGATATGTATGGTTAGATAGACAAGAAGGAAAAGAGTCTTTGAGAAATGATTTATATCATGATGATGATAATGATAGTGAGGATGAACTATTAGAAGGTGTTATTGTCAGATTAATTGATAGAAGAACAGGAGAAGTTGTCAGAAATGACAATGGAGAAGAATTTACAGCAACAACACATGAAATTCAAATAGATGATGGAATCTTAAGATATTATCTATTTGAAGATGTTAGAATAGATGAACTAGAAAATTACTACATAGAATTTGAATATGATGGATTAACCTATACAAATGTAACACCACATATTGATGTAGACAATGGATCAAAAGCAGCAGAAAATGCTGAAGAAAGAAGTGCATTTAATAGAAACTTTAGTACAATAGAAGGAACTTCAGAAACAGCAGGTGTTGCCTTAGATGAAAATGGAAATGTAGCACATGAACTACAGTACACGAAAGACACAGAACAACATACATCAACGCTAATTAATGAAGGCTTACCAGTAGGACAATATCCAATAACCGCAAATACAGACGAAACAGGATATCGTATCATAGATCATTTTGAAACAGGAACAGAAGAAATTCCATATATCAATTTAGGACTATGTGAAAGAGAACAACCAGATTTAGCATTAATTAAAGATATGAAAAATGTTCGACTTGCTATTAACGGATATCAACATATTTATGAATATGAACAAAGATTCCAAAATCAAGGAGAATATGGTGATGGATTTAATGTAGGTGTTAAATTTGGTAGTGAATATGACAGTCAATCATATACAAGAGCAATTTATAAAGCAGATTATGAATATGTAAATGAAGAAGACGCAAGTAGAGAATTAAAAGTATATGTAACATATCGAATTGCTGTCAGAAATGAAGCAACAACATTAACATCTCAAATCAATAGTATCGTAGATTACTTTGATAGTCGATACACCATGGTAGCTGTTGGTACAGGAATTGACCAAGAAGGTATCATTACAGGAAGTATAGACTATACACAAGAAGCATACAATGATGAATACGCAAGAGCAGTTATTTATACAAATACAAGACTTGAAGCACAAACACAAAGTGATATTTATGTACAATTTGAATTAAATAGAGAAGCCGTATTAAATATATTAAATGATGGAGAAAACTTAGAGAATGTTGTAGAAATCAATTCATATTCAACCTTTGATGAAAATGGAGGAGCATATGCTGGAGTAGATGTAGACTCTAACCCAGGAAATGCAACACCAGGAGATAGAGCAACCTATGAAGATGATACAGATTCAAGCCCATCATTAAAATTAGAAGTAGCAGATGCAAGAGAAATAGCAGGTAAAGTATTCTTAGATTCTACCTCAGGAGAATTAATGACAGGACAAATTAGACAAGGTAGCGGTGCTTATGAAGAAGGAGAAACTGGCATATCAGGTGTAACCGTAACACTTACGGAAAACACAGGAACAGGATTAACATATACTGCTACAACAGATGATAATGGAGATTTCGTTATCTCAGACTTTATACCAGGAGACTATACATTAACATATACATGGGGAGACACAACATATACAGTACAAAACTATAAAGGAACCGTGTATAACAAAGACAGATATGATGCAAATGTTGCAAATAAAGAATGGTATAAAGATGATGTAGAAACCAGATGGACAGACGCAGTGGATGATTATGACACGAGATTACAAATTGACAGTGAATTAGCAGAAATTACAAGTTCAACAGAAACAACAATGACACAAATGGATTCTACAACACCAACAATGGGAATAGGTGTAGAATATGAAACAACATATACAGCGTCAGCAGGAGATAGATATGTTTATAGAATTGAGAATGTAGACTTTGGTATTGTAGAAAGAGCAAGACAAGAGATCTCATTAATTAAAAGAGTAGATTCTATGCGTGTTATGTTAGCAAATGGATCAACATTAGTAGACTTCACAATAGCAGAAGATGGTACTTTAGAAGGAGAAACATCAAGTGTAACCTATCTTCCACCATCAGATAATTCATCTCCACGAAATGGATTAGTCAGACTAGAAATGGATAGTGAATTAATTGAAGGATCACAATTAGAAGTAACTTATGCAATCACAGCACAAAATAATAGTGAATTAGATTACTTATCTGAAAACTATTATAAATATGGAATTATTGAAGGAGAAACCATAACCCTTACACCAGCAGCAATTGTAGATTACTTAGATAATGATTGGAGCTTTAATGCAAACGATAATCCAGATTGGGAAGTTGTAGAAATGGATGACAGTAGATTAGACCTAGCAGAAGTAGTATATAATGATCCAAATTCAACAATAAATGAAAAAACAATATTATATACAGAAGCATTAGCAGGTTATCATTTACAACCAACAGAAAGTGCAACTGTTACACTAGATGTTTCTAAGATGTTATCAGCATCAGAAGATATTGAACTAGATAATGAAACAGAAATTGTAAAAGTAGATAAGCCAGGTGGTTCAAATATCACATCAATCCCAGGAAATTATGTTCCAGGAACAGAACCAGATGATAATACAACAGGAAGTTCAGAAGATCCAGGAAATAATACGACAGGAAACCCAGAAGATAGTACAACGGGAGATCCAGGAAATCGTATTCCAGGAATAGAAACAGATTATGGTAAAGCAGAAACAATTATTATCACACCAAATACAGGTGAAAACTTAAATTACATGGTACCAGTAACAATTGGTGTAGTTGTATGTATCATATTAGGTGTTGGAATATTCTTCATTAAGAGAAAAGTGCTAAATAAATAGAATATGTGAAAAAGAGAGTTTCTATGAACTCTCTTTTTTTGAGACAATTAGAAGACGGAGCGATGATTTTGGGGACGGAGCA
>CALWZZ010000022.1 GCA_944386145.1 uncultured Clostridia bacterium
GTTATGACTAATGCCAGCAAAGTAATTCCCTTCTGGCACTTTACTTTGTTTTCTATTTGTTGCTTTACTACTTTTTGAATCTGTTTTTCTACATGATTTTTTTGATTTTTTTCTTCACACTTTATATTTATATATTTTTGATTTATTATTCTTTTTGTTTGTTCATTTTTATTACTTTCTTTTTGTTGTTTTCTCTCTTTCATTTTTTCCATTTTCTACCTCTTTTCTTTTATTTTCCTTTGTAATTATTTAATTTGTAGCTTTTTACCACTTACAATTTTTTCTTTTAGTCAAATACTCTAGGAAAAAGGAAAAAGCAGGAATCACTTGTTATTCTTTATTTACAAGCGATTTCTGCTTTTCACTTTTTATTATTTTCATCATTTAAATTTTATATTTTTATCTTCTCTTTCTATTGACTTTCCTACATTTTATTGCTATTATATCTTTAGTTTTAGTATCCTTAAGTATTTGATTCTAGGAAAATTACATATATTTTTTTGTTTATTTATGTTGTTTTAGCATCCATATAATTTTACTATACTCTAAAATATATCCGTCAATTAGACTAGAAGTTGCATAAATATGATTTTCATCAGCTAATTTTTTTATTGTCATTGCCTTTTGCAATAAGGTTTCAAAATCTTTTAGTATTTTATCTAATACAATTTCTCCTTCAATTTTTGCATTTTTTGCTTCTTCAATACATGTTTTCTCTAGATAATCTTTCATCGTGCCTAGAGGTTGTTTATCCAAAGTCAATATATGTTCTGCAATTTCATCAATTTCTTCATTAATTTTGTCATAATATTCTTCTAATTTTTCGTGCAAAACAAAAAAGTTCTTTCCTTTCACATTCCAATGATAATTTTGTAATTTTCTATAAAATACATTTAAATCTGCAAGAAATTCATTTAATTTATTTACCATTTCTTCCATTTTCTTCACTCCAATCTTTTATTTTATATATAAATTTTTTCCCTTTTTTTATTTTTTTATTCACTTAAAATTTATATTTATATTTTTCATTTATTTGTACATAATAATATAAGAAAAACATTAAAAAATAAAAAACTATCTATCCTTTATAAAATTAATTGTTTTTCATAATAAAATTTATCGTATCAAGGAGGTAAAAAATGAATAGACCAGAATATATTTTAAATGAAATAAATAAAGGAATTAAGATGGGAATGGATTCTATTTCTTCTATTGCCGAGAAAGTAACTGATGACCAATTAAAAGATGATTTACAATCTGAATATAATCAATATAATGAAATTTTAAATGATGTAAATGCAGAACTTGGTAAATATGAAGAATTTCCTAAAGAATTAAACCCTGCTCAAAAAATGATGGGATGGTTTGATATTCAAATAAGTACATTAACAGATGATTCCGATTCTAAAATTGCTGAAATGCTAATTAAAGGAACAAATATGGGAATTATCGAAGGTGTAAAATTATTGAATAATAATCCTGAAACAACTAATGAAATAAAAAATATTTTAACAAACTTTATTCAATTTCAAGAAAATAATGTAGAGAGATTAAAAAAATATTTATAATGTCCAATTGGGGACGTTTCTTTTTGAGACATTTTTATGTAAAGTTATCTTTGCTGTTGAACAATCGCAGATTTTTTTGAACACTTTCTTTATTTATAGCATTTTATAGTATATGTCATTCCTGTGTCTAACTTATTTGTATATCGCTTTGCTTTACAAAGATAAGAAAGGTTCATGCACCAATTTTACTTCTACATTTATATCTTTAAAAATGAAAGCTTTACATAAAAGTGTCTCAAAAAGAAACGTCCCCAATTGGACAAAATTGTCTCATTTCAAAATTTCTTTTATGACTTTCCAAATTCTATCAATAGAACAAATAGATACTCTTTCTTTTGGAGAGTGAACATCATAACTATTCGGTCCTATACATACATATTCGCAGTCTGGCATTTTATCTGCAAAAAATCCGCCTTCTACAACACCCTGTGATACAATTTCTTCCATCTTTTTATTAAATACCTGTAAATATGCTTTTTGACATTTTTCTAATAGTTTGTTATTTTCCTTTTTTTCTACACCTTTTAGTTCTTGATGCCATGTTATGTTTATGCCATATTTTGTTATTAGTTGTTGTAATTCTTGCAAATATTCTTTTTCTAATTCTTTTTTATTACTTCTTTCTGAAAATTCGATTTGCATTCCATTTTCACATTCTGTTAAAACTGCTAAGTTTGCAGATAATATGACATTTTGATTTTCTTCTCTTTTTAATGCTCCATTTTTATATTCATTTACAAAATCAATGATTTCTCTACTCTTGTTTTTAGAATATGCTTTTATTTTTTCTCGATTTTGTTTATTTTCTTCTATTTTTTCTAGTATCATCGTTTCATTTTGGAATTTTTCTTTTTGCTTTTGGATTTTTGCTTGTATTTCTTGAATTACATCTTCTGAATTTTCCTCAATATTTTTAATTTTATTTTCTCCTTCTAGTTCACTGTTACTAGTTACTTTATTTGTCTTATCCTCTTTATCTAAAACACAAAATTCTATCATAAATTCTCTTGGTATTACATTTACTCTACTGCCACCTATTAATTTTATAATTTGAATATTGCTAGCATTTTCTAATGCTTCCATTGCTAATTTTATTGGATTGCCTCTTTTTTCGTCTCCAATATTCCCACCAGAATGTCCTCCTAAAAAGTTTTCATAAGTTAATTTATAGATTTCATTTTTTTCATTAACCATTTCTTTTTCAGCTTCCATTATCCCTATCCATTCATTGCAATTGGCCGAACTAATTAAAATCTTTCCTTCTTTTCCATTATCTAATGAAATAATTTTTCTTGCTCGAATATTTTTGGCATCTATTTTTATTGCACCAATCATGGTTGTTTCTTCCTGCACTGTAAAAATACATTCTAGATTTGGAATGGAGATATCACTATCTAATATAGCCAGCATGTAGGCAACACCAATACCATTGTCTGCCCCTAAGGTTGTTCCTTTTGCTGTTATATAGTCTCCTTCTTTGTATAAAATAATAGGGTCTTTTGAAAAATCATGTTGAATTCCCATATCTTTTTCACATATCATATCTGTATGTGCTTGAAAAGCTAAGCTTTCTTCTGTTTCTCTTCCTTTGCTTGCTTTTTTATAAATAATGATATTTTCATATTCGTCTTTTACATATTCTAAATTTCTATTCTTAGCAAATTTTTCAAGATATTCTCTAATTTGTTTTTCTTCTCCAGACCTTCTTGGAATTTTACTAATTTCCGCAAAATAGTCAATGACTTTTTTGGCTTCTAAATTTTGATAGTCTTCTAATTTTAATAATTCCATACGCTTTTTTCTCCTTATATCATATTCAACTTTTTAAAAATTTTTTGCCTACAACCTTTTAATACTATTGTTTATTTATGTTCTTTCTAAGTATCTACTTAAAAATTGTTTTGTTCTTTCCTCTTTTGGCTCTTCGATGACTTCTTTAGGGGTTCCCATTTCCACAATAGAACCATTATCCATAAAGATAATTCTATCAGCCACTTGTTTTGCAAATTGAATTTCGTGTGTAACGATTACCATTGTCTTTTTTTCTTCTGCTAGCTTTTTGATAACCTTTAACACCTCTCCTATCAATTCAGGGTCTAGGGCACTTGTTGGCTCATCCATAAATAGGATTTCTGGTTCAATGGCCAAGGCCCTAGCAATCGATACTCTTTGCTGTTGCCCTCCTGATAAATTACATGGATATACATCTTTTTTATCTTTTATTCCCATTTTGTCTAACAACTGTAAAGCCTTTTCTTCTGCCTCTTTTTTATCCATTTTTAATACAACTATCATTGCTTCTGTCACATTTTCTAATATTGATTTATGTGGGAATAAATTGAAATTTTGAAATACCATTCCACATTTTAAATTCATCTTTTTTAGGATTTCTTTAGAATTATAGACTGGCTTTCCATTTTTATATTCTTTTACCATTTCGTCTTCATCAATTTTTATATTTCCGCCATCAATTTTCTCTAATTGATTCATACAACGTAAAACGGTTGATTTTCCTGAACCAGATGAACCAATAATGGCTAAAACTTCTCCCTCATTTACTGTAAACGAAACCCCTTTTACGGCTACATTATCTTTATACTTTTTTACCAAATTTTCTACTTTTACAATTTCTTTCATCTTTAATCTCATTCCTTCCCTATGTGATTGTGTAATAATCCAACTTCTTCTCTGCCCTGTTAAATGCAAAAGATATGATTGCACACAAGCATAGATAAATAACACCTGCTACACAAAGTGGAACAATTGAAAATTGATAACTTGCTTGTTTTTGTGCCAATGCAAAAATCTCTGTAATTCCTATAATTTGTGCCAATGATGTTGTTTTAATTAATGATATAACCTCATTTGATAGTGCTGGTAAAATTCGTTTGATAATTTGTGGTAATGATATTTTAAAAAATGTTTGCATTTTTGTCATTCCCAATGTAAATGCTGCTTCCTTTTGTCCTTTTGGCACACTTAACATTCCACTTCTAAAGATTTCTGCAAAATATGCTGCATAGTTAATAACAAAAGCAATAATCACTGCTACAAATCTATCATATGAAATATTAAATAAATAATATGGTGCAAAATATACAAAGATAATTTGTAACATCATTGGTGTTCCTCTAATGATAAGAATATATATTTTCATTATCCATGCAATGATTTTACATTTTGCATTTTTTGCAATTGCCACTAGAATTCCAGCTGGAATTCCAATGACTAATGTTAGTATAAAAATTGATAGTGTTGTTCCTAATCCTTCTAACAAAATCTTTGTTAAATTCATTATATTTGACATATCCATGTTTCATTTCTCCCATTTTCGTATATTCTAATTGTAATTTTCTCTATATCAAAAAGTTAAGTTCTTTATAAAGTAATATCTTCTCCAAACCATTTTTCTGATATTTCTTTTACTTTTCCTTCTGCTTTTAATTCTGCAATAGCATTTTCTACTTTATCTTTTAATTCTGTATTTCCCTTTTTAAAAGCAATTACCATTCCTTTTGATTCTTCTCCTATTCCTTCTGCATCAAATGTTCTAAAATCTTTATTTTGCGAATTCATAATATAGCTTCCTGTAATTCTACTCATATATACAGCATCTACATTTCCTGTTTCTAAATCCATTAAAGCTGTTAAATAATCTGTATACCCGATTATTTCATCTATTTCTTGCCCAAATTCATCTTCATTTAATCTTCTTTCTTGTACTGAACCACTTTGTACACCTATTTTTTTACCTTTTAAATCTTCTTGTGAAGTATATTCAGAATCATTTCTTACAAAAAAGATAGATTCATCTTTTATATATGGTTCACTTAATGTCATTGCTTCATTTCTTTCCTCTGTATAACCAAATCCATTCCATATACAATCAATATTTCCAGAATCTAATTCTTGCTCTTTTGCTGCCCATGAAATGGTTTGTACCTTTAATTTCATTCCTAATTTGTTGCATACTTCTCTAGCTAAGTCGACATCAAACCCAACTAATTCGTTATTTTCATTTCTAAATCCCATTGGTGGAAAACTATCATCCATTCCTAAAACAAATGTATTTTCATTATTTTCTTCTCCTTGTACACTAAAAATGATTATTCCTATTACTGCAATTATCACAATTACTGCTATTAGTCCTATTAAAATTTTACTTTTCATTTTTAAATTCCTCCTTAAATTTTCTTTTATTTTTGTTTTTAAGAGATTTGCTTGTTATATATCCTAAAATTTGGCGCCTTTTTTGGGATATATCTATTTTGAATTCTATGAAATCATATTTCCTTGAAGTTGTTTTTTTGTATAATAGGAAAAAGCAATTTTTTCTATTATACAAAAAGACCTTAAAAGTACTTTTTTGTACCTTTAAGGTCTCTATAAGAAAACTAAAGGCACAAGCATCTAAAGCTTGTGCCAATCAATTTCAGACACAAGCTATTTTTTATGATGATGGTTGTTACCTTTTATTGTATTTATATTTCTCATAAAATTCTCTCCCTTAAACTTATTGATTAAAATTCTATCATGCTTATTTAAGATTTGTCAATACTTTTTCTAAAATTTCTAAAATTTTATGTAAAGTATTGTTGGTTACTCTTCATGAACATCTAGTAATGAAAATACATCTGTTGCGTCATTCAATTCTTTTATATTCATAATAACCCCTTGTCCTACAACAATTCCACCAACTTCTTCTATTGCAGTTTTAATCGCCTTCATCGTATTTCCTGTTGCATAGATATCATCTAAAATATAAATTTTTTTATCCGTATAGCTTTCATTTACTAGCTTGGGTAATTCAAGCTTATCTTTTCCATATTCTTTTTCATATTCAAATTGTTTTTCCACTGTCATTGGTGGCAATTTTCCTGCTTTTCTAACAGGAATAAAACCTATCTCTAATTTGCTAGCAACTGCTGCTCCTACAATCAGTCCCCTTGCTTCTGGTCCAACAATATAGTCTATTTTCTTTTTTGCTAATTCTTCTATAAACTTGTCCACAATTTCTTTAAATGTTTCCTTTTGAATGATTAAAGGCATAATATCAATAAATTCAATGCCTTCTTTTGGAAAATCTTTTTGTGTTCTGATATGTAATTCATTTTTTAATTCATTTCTTATTATTTTCATATCTATCAGACCTCCGATTCAAACTCTTATGTTTCTATTTCAATAATTCCTAATTATGTTTTATTATATAAAAATTTTGCTTATTATTTTAGCACCTCTTACAGTTTTACATATCATGAAATTAACTTTTTTCTACTATAACTAATTTCTTTTTATTTTTCAAAATTTCAAAAAATCTGTTTTTCTTTTGTTCACTGTTTGATGAGTCTATAAATTGTATGGTTGTATCTTTTTTTTCGTTGTTTATCAAATCTTTTTCTCGTAAAACCTCTTTCAAATGATTAGCTAAATATGGTGCTCCATTAAAAAATTGAACATCGCCTAAAACTTCTTTAATTTCCCCTGTAATGAGAGGATAATGTGTACAACCTAAAACGACATTTTTTACTTTTCCTGTATATGGTTCTAAATGCTGTTTTACATATTGCTTTATCTTTTCTGGTTTTCCCTCTTCTATGACATCTGCTAGTCCAACACATGGAAGTAATATGGTTTTATGGTTATCATAGGTGTGGTATAAAAGATTAAATTTTTCACTTTCAATCGTTCCTTTAGTTGCCATTACCAATGTTGGTTCATTATATGCATAATCATATACCATTTTATATGCTGGTTCTATGGCGATAAATGGTATATGATGATATTGCTTTCTTAAATATTGTGCAGCTTTTGCACTTGCTGTATTACAAGCAATTACAATGGCTTTGCAATTTTCTTTTATAAAAAATTTCACTATATTTTCACATAATGCAATAATTTCTTGGTCTGTTTTATCTCCATATGGATTATGTTTTGAATCACTATAATATATGTATGTTTCGTTTGGCAATATTTTTATGATTTCTTTTAAGACAGTAACGCCTCCAATTCCAGAGTCAAATATGCCAATTGGTTCGTTTTTGTTCATTTTTTGTTCCTCTTGCTTTCATTATATGTTTTTTCGTCATAATTCGACATTTTTGAGACAAATTACAACCTGGCCCGAATTGTCTCATCTTATATAATTTGTACGAATTGGTTGTTCTTTTTCTGGTATGTTAATTCCTGCTTTTTTTCCTTGTTCGATACATTTTAGTAGCCATGCCATGTTATTTCCTAATGTTCGCATAGTTTGCAAACCTTCTTCATCTTGCATAACTTCTTCTGGTGTATTTCCATGTACCATATTCCAATATTGTGATGATACAATTGGCATATTGTTAATTGTAAAATATTTATTTAGTTGGTCAAATGTTGATGTTGCTCCACCTCTTCTGCAACTAACTACACATGCTCCCAATTTATTTTGAAATACAGATTTTCCTGCATAAAATACTCTATCCATAAATGAGGTAATTGCTCCTGTTGCTGAAGCAAAATGTACTGGTGTTCCAAATACAAATCCATCTGCCTCTTTTGCTTTTTCGATAAATTCGTTTACTTTATCGTCTATAAAACATTTTCCTGTATTTCCACATTTACCACATGCAATACAACCTGATACTGGTTTTACACCTAACCAAAATATTTCTGTCTCAATATCGTTTTTATTTAGTTGTTTTTCTACTTCTTTTAATGCCGTATATGTACAACCTTCTTTATGTGGTCCTCCATTAACTAATAATACTTTCATCGTATCACTTTCCTTTCCGTTTTAAACAAAATTTATCATTAATATCTCGTCTTTATTTTATTATATCAAAAACTATTTACATGTTTCCACTGTTATAGTATTTTTTTATAATTTTTTTGTTACTTTTGATATGTCTTTACCATTCCTTTTCCATTTTGTGATGTAATCTCTAATATTGCTCCATTTACCATTGCAAATTGAGGAGCAACGTGACCGATATCGGCATCACAAATAATTGGAATGTTTAAATCTCCTAAAACATCTTTTACTGTTTGATTAAAGTCTGTATCATAATCATTTCTAATAAATAATGGTCTACCAAAAATAATGCCACGACAATTCTCAAAATAGCCTGCTTCCTTCATTTGCCATAAAGTTAAATACAATGTAGGTGTACTCATTTCAAACACTTCTAAAAACCATATAATACCATCTTGTTTATATTTTTCAATATAATTTTTTACATTATCATATTTTGTTCCAATAAAGGTTTTTATACAATCTAAGCATCCGCCAATGGCTCTTCCTGTAAACTCTATTTTCTCTTCATTATATAGATTTATCCATTTTGTTTCTTCTGTTAATTCATAGCCTTTTTCTAATTCTTGTTGTTCTAGTTCTTCACTTTCCTCACTAAATTCTTCTATACTCTCTTGGTTTTCAAGTGTTTCCTCTGGTTCTTCTATTCTAAAATCAATAATTGCTTCATGCTTTTCAAAAGAGGTTTGCACAATTTCTTCTCCACTTGCGATTTTTAATGCATCTGTTAAATTTCTAAATAATGGTCTCATCGCATAATCTTTTATTGTTTGACAATAAATGGTTGGAATTTCTAACATGGTATTCCATAAATAATTAATGCCTGTTATGTCTGAAAATCCTTGCATCCATTTTGGTTTTAATGTTTTGATTTTTTCAAAGTCTAAATATGGTAACATTTCTACCAAGAAATCGCCACCTGTTGCAAATATAATTAACTTCACATCATCATTTTCAAGTAATTCCATTAATTCTTTTGCTCTTTGTTCTCCTGAGGCACTTCTTCCTTTTTCTTCTTTTCTAACACTTTCTGTTTCTAATATCTTATATCCCATTTCTTGTAATTGTTTTTCTGCTAATTCCAGTTTTTTGATACTCAATTCTTTGGTTATACCTCCTGATGGTGCACATATTCCTATAGTGTCTCCTTTTTTTAAGTTTTCTGGATAATTCATAAAACACGCTCCTTTAACTTTTTTCATTATAACTATATACCATTTTTTAGGATTTTACAACTTTAAGAGAACAAAAAATTGTAGCAATCACTTTAAGTTTTCTCTTATAACAAATTTCTAGCAAAAAATCAATTTATGTAAACCCATCTCAAACACAATAAATGTTGATATCATTCTAATTGTGTCAAAGGTAAACGAAAATTTTTACATTTAAACCAAGGAAAAAGCCCTCAATCGAGAGCTTCTTCCTCATTTTCTTCATTTTCATCGGTGGAAACTTTTTGTATCTTATCTTTACAGAAGGACAGTATCAATATTTCACTCAATACTATAATTGTCACTTCTTCGAGATTACTCAACTCAAAGTCAACCATAATACTTTCTATTATAAGTTGCAAATAAAAACCTAGGTATATGAAAAATATCATTTGAAAAATCTCAAATATTTTATAAATTTTCTTTTCCCTGTTATTTTTCATACCTGTTATAATATCAAGTAGCAAATACCAAGCAATCACAACTATAAAGATTATGGTTGCTACTATTCTCGATATTATAGTCAGTGACGCTCCTCCTGTAAACGCTATTCCTATATTCATAATGAATATACAACCTAGCCCACCTTCAAGTAACAACCCCCACCATTTTTTATTTTCTTTCATATTTTCCTTTCTGCCAGAATATGCCTTCTGGCTAGCACTACTTTGAACCACGGGTTACTATCTATATCATTTTACCATATTTACATAATTTTTGCAATTCTAGATATTTTTAATGTTTCTCTTCTTAAACACAATAAATGTTGGTATCATCATAATTAAGAAATATACCACACAAATTAAGATAGACAATAACATACTCATACCTTCCATGTATGGTAAACCACCATATAGATACATGCTTAAATCCCAATTCATGGTAACAAAATATTTTAAGAACTGCAAATCATATCCAATTGCTAATTGATTAATAATACTTGATGACATATATCCTAATAAAGAAATGGTTATAGCAAGTGTACTATTTGAGAATATAGTACTAATAGCAAATGCAAGTGTTGCTAATAAAATAATCATTGGTAATTGTGTTAATGTTTGTAATCCTAAATTTGCAAATATATTCATTTCTTGGATTGTGTTGGTATTAAAGTTATAGGCGACAACTGGTTCTGATAAACTATCAAATCCAAATATAACACCACCTATTAAAATTTCCATTAGCAATGTCACAATAATAACAAAGATAATCATAATTAATGTTGTAATCGCTTTTGCCATTAAGATTTTGCTTCTCGTGTATGGTTTTACCAATAGCAATTTTATTGTACCTTTATTAAATTCTTCACTTACAATGGTTCCTGCTATCATAACAACTACTACGATTAGGAAAATTCCAAATTGTGAATAGAAGTTTTGTAAAATTCCTTTTAGACTATCAGAATTGTTAATATCATTTCCTGTATCTAATATATATCGACTTTCTGCTTGGACTTCTAAGTAACTATTATACTCTAATTTTTCTTGATATGTTAATTCATCTGTATTTTCAAAACTTGCTAAATTAGAATTGGCCATTTGTAAATTTGAAATCGCCCTATTTAAATAATCGTTCCCATATGGAATTTCTTTGTTTAATCTGTATTCTGCAATTTCTTTTTCTGTTTTAGCTGTTTGAATTTGGCTATCTATATTTTTTATTACAGCAGTATCTTCTGTTTGTTCTTTTTGACGATTTAATTCTTCTATTTGTTGTTCAGCTTGTGCTAAATCTTCTCTGGCAAAATATTTCCAATCATTTTCATCCAATTTTGCAAGTAATTCATCTATTTCTTGATTGATGATTTCTACTTGTTTCTCATTCTTTTCTGCTCCATATTGATACGTATTTCTTTCTGATATATATGGTGCAATTCTTTCATTAATAATTGCTAATTTCCATTCTGCGTCTTTGTGTTGCTCCATAATTTCACTTAATTGTATATCTGATAAGATGTTGATATATGTGGTTACATCACTTGGTTTATCTGGGTTTAATGTTTCTAATTCACTTTTTAAAGATTGGACATAGTTTTCACTATATAAATAATAGTTTATTGTGTTTCCATTATCTGCATACTTAAACATACAGTTCATAAAGATTAATAATAGGAATATAACCCCCATTGTGATATAAATGGTTTTCTTTTTAAATATTTTGATTAACTCATTTTTTACTAAACTACTCAATGACATTCCCCCCTGTCTTTTCAAAAAATGCATCTTCTAGCGTTTTTTCTTCTTGTTTTACTTCATAAATTTTTACATTGTTTTGTACTAATTCTGTAATTAGATTTGGCACCTCTTCTTTTGGTAAATTGATTTTAAATCTATTTTTATCTATTACAACTATTTCTTTTACTATATTTTTTACACGATTTGCGTCATCTACTTCAAATAGTTTTAAGTCTTGGCTGGCTTCTTTCTTAATTGCAGAAATTTCGCTTGTTTCAATTACTTCTCCATTTTTGATAATACATACTTTTGTACAGAAATTGTCTAACTCTGCTAAATTGTGGCTAGAAATTAAAATTGCCATTTTCTCTTTTGTTGCCAACTCTACCAACAATTCTCTCATTTCTTTAATACCTTCTGGGTCTAATCCATTTGTTGGTTCATCTAATATTAATAGATTTGGATTGTGTAAAATTGCTTGTGCAATTCCTAATCTTTGTCTCATTCCCAATGAATATTTTGATACTTTATCATGAATTCTGTTTTCTAATTTTACCAATTTTACAACTTTATCAATTCTTTCAGTCGTAATTCCTTTATATAAATTGGCAACTAGTTTTAAATTTTGATATCCTGATAAATACATATACATATCTGGATTTTCAACAATGGCTCCTACTCTTTTAATTGCATGTGTAAATTCTTTTTCAATGTCATAACCATTAATGGTAACTTTTCCACTGGTTATGTTTTGTAAGCCTAAAATTAGTTTTATGGTTGTTGTTTTTCCTGCACCATTTGGTCCAATAAATCCTAAAATGTCGCCTTCTTTTATTTCTAAAGAAACATTTTTTAGGATATTTCTTTTTCCAAAGGTTTTGCATAAGTTTTCACATTTTAATATGGTTTCCATATTCATCCTCCTTTTGTTTTTTCTTCATTCTAGCATATATGTATTGTAATTACTATTGATTTTTTCTTAATACTTTATGAATATTTTTTAATTTTTCTTAAGAATTTCTTATCCATGCATATCAAAAGGGACATGCCTAATGTCCCTTTTGTAAATTTATTCTAATTTAATTATTTTCTAATTCTTTTATACATCTATATATTTCTCCCCAATTATTTACTTCTTTTAAATATGTATTTTCCTGTAGTTTTACTAAATTGGTATCTCTAAAATACAACGTTTTTATTTCATTTTCAGATAATGTTTTTGCTATTCTCCAATCATCATCTATCATAATATCAACATTTTCTTTCTGACAAATTTCTAATTTATTATTAATATTCCAATAATATTTATCAAATTCAATCTGATTATTCTTTAAAATTCTTATTGCATCATCTTTCATTTCTTTGATAAATCCACCTCTAGCTGTAATAACAATAAATTCATGTTTTTGTTTTTTTAATAACTCAAAAACACCAAGAAATCCAGACATCAAATTACTTTCTCTAGATACCTTCATAAAAAAATCATTGATAAAATTCTCTTCTTGCTCTTTGTTCCAATCATATCTATTTTGAAATTTAGGCTCTTCTCTATCAATTAAATGATTACCTTGTAATACTTCTATGTCAAAAATTTCTTCATATGTTCTAAAAGTTGTTTCACTATCAATAACTACTCCATCTAAATCAATTCCTATTTTCATACATTTTCTCTCCTAAACTGATTTTCTTCTGGTTCTATCTTAAATAACTCTTTAACACTAAACCAGCTTTTCTTTTCCTTAAATTCCATATCCCACATCACTTCTAAATACGCTTTGCAGATATAGTACAAGTTTTCACATTTTAATAAATATTCTATATCTTCATCTTCTTGATGTGTTTCTTTTAATTTATTTACAATTTGGATTGGAATACCAAATGCTACCGCATAAATTAGATATTCATCCCATAATTTCATATAATTGATTTGTTCATCTTTTATCAAGCTATATTCTGAAATTTTATATTTTATCTCTCGTAATGCATAATAGTCGTTTAATGCTTCTTTACTATGTTTTGTCATCAAATTGTCTGTTCTTACGATTAAAAGTGCCATGCCAATCATGAAAATATCTAAACAAATATATTTATTTGGTGCTATCATGTAGACAATTCCTATAAAAATAGCCATAAATATCAATATCATTAAACTCATGGAAACAATTTTTTTACCACTAAGCCTTTCTGCTTGACTCTTAATTAGTTTTTTTAGTAATACAATGGCAAATAAAAACAGATGAATGATAAGTGCTACTACTGGCAAAATAACAATAACACCTATTGCTACAAATCCTAAGATAAATAATGTTGATTCATATATATGAATATTTAAGCCATTATTTGCTATATGAACAACTGCCATAATACAAACAATAATTAACAATATGATATTGGCTTTTCTAATAAATCCTGGTACAGATTTTATATTTGCTCCTATTGAATTTAATTTGTTTTGTGTCATTCTATCTAATTTTTTTAAGTGTTTTAGAAAATCTTTTCTTCTAGAGATTTCTTTTAATTTTTCTATTAAATCGATTTCTTCTTGCTCATAATAACCAAATAGCCAACTTAATACATATTTTTCGATTTCATCTAATTGGCTTATATCTGCATTGGAATTTCTAGAAATCATATAGGTATAGTTTTCTTTTCCTTTCATTGTTGGTCGCATTTCCATATTTAGTACATCTTTTTGAATTAGATTTAAAACAACTGCTGTAACATCTCTTGATAAAACTTGTCGATTATCGACAAAACAGCCTGCTACCATTGGATTATATTTTTTTAATGTTTCTAAGTCATCTGCGTTTTCATACGTATAATTATAGGGTTCTTCTTTTTCAAACATAAGTAATAATACTATCCAATAAATAACTAAAAAGATACAAATTCCACCTACTATCATATTGTTTGTATCTTTTTGTTCTTGCGTTACAATATTATTTTCTCCATTAAAATATACCTTATCTTGGTACCAAATTGTAAGTCCTAATATGTCTATGCTTTTTTCTTCATATTCTGCTTTCTTATTTGTAGCCTTTGTTGTTGATAGAATAAAGCAGATACTTAAACAGCAAAGACATATTCCTAATATTTTTAAAATCTTTTTCATAAAATCCCCTTTTAATATTTTTTCATTAATATATTGCTCTTTATACTTAATTTCTTAACAGTTCTAATTTATTGTTTTTGTTTCAATTCTTTATAAACAATTTCTTCTATATATTGTTTATTTTCATTTACATTTTTTCTTATTTTTGTTCCACTAATGGCATATTTTTCTCGATGCCTGTCAACTTGTACCTCTTCTATGCCTAAATCTCTTGCAACAAATTTTCCATATGGCTCACTGTTATAAAAATGCGTAACAGGAATATCTTTTATAATCTTTTTTAGATAATCCATCTGAATTTTTATGCTCTCTTCATCTAATCCATATTGTGATGGCGGATTTTTTGCCAATAAAATATGTACATTTGGATAAAGTTCTCTAATCCAGCTTGCCCTTTGCTCTACAGGTATGTCCATAACATTTGTCTCATATACAATGACATAAAACTCGTCCATTTCTTTTAAACCTTTTTCAATTAAATACTGATGTCCTTTATGTAATGGGGCAAATTTTCCAATGGTAAATCCAACTTTCATTTTTTATCTCATTCCTTTCACAAAGCACAAATCTAGTTGAAAAAGAATTAACTTTTGACATTATTTTTCAACCTTTACTTCCTTTTTTTGCTTTATTATACCATAAGTAATTTTTCATATCAATTTCTTGCTTCATCATAACATTTTTATTCATTTTCTCATATAATTTTATATGAGGTGTTATTATGAATTCATGTGCTTTTGTTAATTTTATTTCTTTACTCGCTTGTGAAATTGCAAAAGATAAATCTCAAGATGAACTCGCTATTTTGTCCGCTTTTTTTACACAACTCGGAGATACCCTAGCAACACTTGCTACCTTAAACCCTGATTAAATCGACTTTGTTTAACTATTTAACATTAAAGCATGATTTAATGTTTTGGTTACATCAATCGATTTGTTATATTTTTTTTATGTTTCTTTTGTTAATAATTTTTTAAAAGCTGTCGGTAATGGATATTCTTTCTCCATCTGTTTTTTTGTTACCCATATCCATTCTTTTGATTTATTTTTTACTTCTATTTCATAAACTACCATATCCCATTCTATATGAGTAAATATATGTTTTGCATGTTTTTTTACAAGTATATTCTTAAATTGTATGTTCCATTGTTCTAATATTTTTGGAATTTCTTCTTCTGTCACTTCTCCGAATCACATTTGGAAATTCATACAAATTTGCTAATATTCCTGTTTTTTCACGTTTTCTAATCGCCATATGATTTTGATACTCTAAAATAAATACCGTTCTTTTTTCTATTTTTCGCTTCTGCTTTTTTATTCTAATAGGTATCTCTTTTGTTAGATTTTCTTTGTAAGCTCTACAAAATTCTTGGATTGGACATGTTTCACACAATGGAACTGTATTGGGTAGACAAATTTTTTCTCCTAATTCCATTAAACCTTCATTAAAATCTCCCGGCTCGTCAGGTAGAATCTCAAATAATGCTTTTGTGATATTTCTCTTCGTTTCTGGCAATAACACATCTTCTTTACTTGCCAGCACGCGAGATATTACCCTTAATACATTGCCATCTACTGCTGGTACTTTTTCTTTATAACTAATCGATGCAATCGCCCCAGCTGTGTATTCTCCAATTCCTGCTAATTTTAATAAATCTGCATAATTTGTAGGCATTTTTCCTTCATATTCTTGTTCAATTTGTATGGCTGCCTTTTTTAAGTTTCTTGCTCTACTATAATAGCCTAATCCTTCCCAAAGTTTTAACAATTTTTCCTCTGGTACGCATGCTAAATCCTGTATAGTTGGTAATTCTTTCATAAATCTTGTATAATATTTTTTTACTGCTTCTATCCTTGTTTGTTGTAACATGATTTCTGATACCCATATATGATATGGTTCTTTATCTTGTTTCCAAGGCAACGTTTTTTCTTGATTTTGATACCATTCTATGATTGGTTCTACTATTTTTCTTAATTCTTGTTTCATTCATTTCTCCAAAATTAAAATTCCATTATTATTCTTTTCCCATATATTGGTCTAATTCTTCTTCATCTTTTCTTCTTAATTGCTCTGAAATACCTTTTATTATTTTTTGTGACGCATTTGTATTTTCTGGGTTTTCTTCTAATTCATCTCTTTTTAACTGCATTTTTTGTTTTTCTTGTTTCTGTCTTATCTTCCTAGCTTTTTCCTTTTCTTCATGAATAAAGTCTTCTTTCTGCTCTTCTTTCAAATCACTTCTGTCTAATCTAAATTTTATTAAATCATATATAAATTGATCATCTGTTCCTGTTTGTTCTATATATTTATCTAATTCTAACAATTCCTCTTCTGTACTAACACCTTTTTTACTATAAAAAAATTTTTGATTCAATATTATTTCGTATAATTCATCTATATCTTTTTTCGGATTACTCTGTATAAGCTTTTCTCTTTCTTGTAACATTTGCAGAATAGCTTTTTTCTTTCCTTCTTCATTATATCTTACTTTTAAAATAGGGTATCTTTTTAAAATTTCTGGATGAGCATTGATATATATTTCAGACCAAGTATCTAATGATTTTATCGCTTTTCCTTTTTTCCCTTTTATCGTAAATTCTGCTTTATAAAATTCTTTATCATATTTTCGTATTAATTTTTTCATATTTTTTTTATTATATATTGCATATAATTTTGGATTTGCTTCTTTTATTGCTTCTAAAGCCATTCGCAATCCAAACTTGTTTGCATTGTTTTCTTTCAATAAATATTTATAATTTTTCTTATAAAATTTTGAACTCATTTTTCTCATAATCATTTCAAGTGCAATTAAATAAAACTCTTTTTTATATACTTTTTCGCTATCTTGTGCTATTATAACATTTTGTAAAACATGTCCTATTTCATGAAAAATTGTCTTTAAGCCAAAAAGAAATTTATATTGATTGTCACTTGTTAATGCTTCTGCTATTTTGGAAAGATTATATGCAACTGTATATGTACCATCATCATGTGAAATGCAAATTCCTTTTGCATTATTCTTGTCACGTTTACAATACGCTTCTTCTTCTAATACTTCAATACTAACTTTTTTGCCTAAATATAAATCTTTTACAGTCTTTTGGGCAAAAAAATGCGTATATATGCTAGCTTCTTCTTTATTTAGTTGTCCAATTCTTTTCTTCATAGAGAATTTTATTAAAGCATTATATAATCGACTTTCATAAGGATCTTCTAAATTCATTTGCTCTTTATTTTTATTACACCAATCGAGTAATTCTTCATATGATCCTTTTCCACTTTTTATTTTTTCATATATTTCTTTTGGTTCCATTTTTTCTTCCTATTTAATATTTTTATTTATAGTTTTATTATTTCATAGTTTTTATTTTCTTTCAATTTTTAACATTGATTTTACTGTTTAAAAAGTTGTATCATCTATCAATTCCTATTTTCATTTTTATCTCCTATCTTTATTTAATTATCTCTATTGTGATTATAATTTATAATCACATTTCCTAAATCAAAAATTATACTTCTTATCATTTTATTTTCCTTTCATATCAATTTTCAATAATGGTATTAAATAATTTCTTTTTGGATTTTTTAATTT
>CALWZZ010000023.1 GCA_944386145.1 uncultured Clostridia bacterium
AAGGCCCCTTGGTCAAGCGGTTAAGACGCCACCCTCTCAAGGTGGAATCATGGGTTCGATTCCCGTAGGGGTCACCACATATTAAAAGGGAGTAGCTTTTAATTACTAATCAACAGTCGCGATAGTTATATCTGGTTAGTAAGCTTTTTATAAAGTAAGCAAGACTTTTAAAAGGATAAAATCTTTTTAAGAGTCTTTTTTGTATTTTAAAAGATTTTATTTCTAAATATAAAGGAAATGGAGGCTACGAAAATGTAAAGATAAAAGTTAATAAATATTAAATTTTTACATAAAAATAAAACCAAAATATTGATATATTTTCATAACTTGGATAAAATAAGAGGGAAAGTTACGAGAAAATAAGGGAAAAAGCATTAAAAAAATTGGATGCTTTTCAAAGCAAATTAAAAATTTAGAGAAAGGAATTGTGAAAAGATGGAAACAAAAAACTGGTTTAACAAAGAAATTAAGGATGTTGAAAAAGAATTAGAAACAAATCAAGAAACAGGTTTATCACAAGAAGAAGTAACAAAAAGAAGAGAAAAATATGGACTAAATCAATTAAAAGAAAAGAAAAAGAAATCATTGCTTATGCGATTTATTGACCAATTTAAAGATTTTTCTATTATCATTTTAATTATTGCAGCGATTGTATCAGGATTTGTTGGTGTTGCCCAAGGAGAAGGCATTACAGATACTATCATCATTTTAATCGTTGTTATCTTAAATGCAGTAATTGGTGTAACACAGGAATCAAAAGCGGAAAAATCACTAGAAGCTTTGCAAAAATTAACAGACCATGCTTCTAAAGTAATAAGAGATGGAAATGTAACCGTAGTACCAGCGAAAGAATTGGTACCAGGTGATATTGTTGTATTAGATACAGGAGACTATATCCCAGCAGATTTAAGAATTATAGAAGCAGTCAATTTAAAAGCACAAGAAGCTTCATTAACAGGAGAATCTGTGCCAGTCGAGAAAACAACAGAAAAGATTGAAGGGGAAGATGTAGGAATTGGTGATAGAACCAATATGCTATTCTCATCTAGTTTAGTAACCTATGGTAGAGGAAAAGGAATTGTTGTAGAAACGGGAATGACAACAGAGGTTGGAAAAATTGCAGAAATGATTAATGAAACAGAAGAACAAATTACACCTTTACAACAAAAATTAAATAAATTAGGAAAAACATTAGGAATTACTGCCATTGTCATTTGTGTGGTTATCTTTATTATAGGATTATTCCAACAAAAAGAACCAATTCATATGTTTATGACAGCTGTATCATTAGCAGTAGCAGCCATTCCAGAAGGATTGGTAGCTGTATCAACCATTGTGTTAGCAATTGGTGTGCAAAAAATGGTTAAGAAAAATGCCATTGTGAAAAAATTACCAGCAGTTGAAACATTAGGAAGTGCAACGGTTATCTGTTCAGATAAAACAGGAACTTTAACACAAAACAAAATGACAGTAGAAAAAGTATTCTTAAATGGAGAAATTAAAGAGTTAGAAGAAATTGATAGCAAAAATGTTTCAGAAGATATGACCACGTTGGTATATGCAAATATGTTATGTAATGATACCAAAATTGCAAAAGATGGAACATTAACAGGAGACCCAACAGAGACAGCATTAGTAGATATGGCATTTAAACTAAATTTTGACCCATCAATTTATGATAGAATGACACGTATTGCAGAAGTACCATTTGACTCAGATAGAAAATTAATGACAACAGTCAATAAAGTAAATCAAAAATACATTGCTTATACAAAAGGTGCTGTGGACGAATTATTAAAAATTTGTAAAGGATATGTATATAATAACGAAATAAAAGAAGATTTAGATAATTATGTAGTAACCATTAGACAAAAAAATGAAGAAATGGCAAAAGAAGCTTTAAGAGTTTTAGCATGTGCATACAAAGAATTTGACCATGAACCAACTAAAGAAGAATTAGAAAATATAGAAAGTGATTTAATCTTTGTGGGAATGGTTGGAATGATAGATCCACCAAGAGAAGAAGCTAAAAAAGCAGTAGAAAAATGTAAAACAGCAGGCATCAAAACAGTAATGATTACAGGTGACCATAAAATTACAGCAACAGCAATTGCTAAAAAATTAGGAATACTAGAAAATGAAGATGAAGCTATTACTGGTGCAGAATTAGAAAAAATGTCTGATGAAGACCTACAAAAACATGTAAGACATTACTCTGTATATGCAAGAGTATCTCCAGAACATAAAGTAAGAATTGTAAAGGCATGGCAAAAAAACGGAGAAATTGTAGCCATGACAGGTGATGGTGTAAACGATAGCCCTGCGTTAAAAACAGCAGATATTGGTTGTGCAATGGGTGTTGTAGGAACAGATGTTGCAAAAGAAGCAGCAGACGTTATTCTTACAGATGATAACTTTGCAACGATTGTATCAGCAGTAGAAGAAGGTAGAAGAATTTATGACAATATTTTAAAAGTTATCCAATTCTTATTATCAAGTAATATAGGAGAGGTTGTTGTATTATTTTTAGCAACACTATTAACCCCATTATTTGCACAATGGTTTGGAATAACCGATATTGCACACTTAGAAATTTTATTACCAATTCACATTTTATGGATAAATTTGGTAACAGACTCATTACCAGCATTAGCATTAGCATTTGACCCAGCAAATGCAGATATCATGAATAGAAAACCAAACAAACCTGGAAAGGGTGTATTCACAAAAGGAATGACATGGAGAATTGTATATCAAGGAATTATGATAGGACTACTAACACTTGGAGCTTTTATGATAGGACTTGCAACAACAACAGAACCAATTGATGGATTAACATTAGACGAATCAAAAATAGAAGTAGGTCAAACCATGGCATTTGTGACACTAGCTTTCTCAGAATTGGTACATGTATTTAATGTAAGAAATAACAAAAAATCAATTTTCAAAACAAAAGTATTTAATAATAGCAAACTAATTTGGGCAATACTTGGTTCAGCATTATTAATGGGAATCATCTTAGCAATACCTGCTTTAAGAGCAATCTTTAGTATACCAGTATTACCAACACAAAATATCTTAGAATTAATCGGTTTAATTATTTCACCATTAATTATTGTAGAATTGTTTAAATTGTTTAAGATTAATAGTTTTAAAGATGAATAGATGATAAATAAGGACGAAGTGAAAGATGATTACTAGATGAATAAAATTAAGCTCATTTTATATAAATACAAAAGAGACCTATTTTAGGTCTCTTTTATATTTATAAATAGCCCTACATTAATAATCAAAATCAGCTGGTATAAGTGGAATTGCAGGAAGTCTGTTAAATCCTGCAGCACTGAGCCAAGCTCTATTATGTTTGGCTATTTCCTCTGCAATTTCTTCGTCTTCTTGGCGTTTCTCTGCCAAGATTATTGGATCTTCTATTGGAAGTCCCAGACAAGAAAATAACAAATCCTCATCCCAACCTGACTGAGATTTCAATTTCTTTTTTAAGCTCAAATAAGTATAACATAATGTTTCCTTATCTTTTCTTAAATCTCTTAATCGGAATGTGTTACGCAGAAGACAAAAAAGCGAGTCTAACAGCTCTTCCAGAAGTTTTTGTTCTGCTTCTGTTAAACTGATATTTAAGGTCGGGCTAGTTGGAGAAGTATCATACATTTGCCAGCAATAGGAACGGATTTTTTCGACCCTTCTTTGAAAGTACTTAAAAGGACAAGCTTGTGTAGATGGGGTCTTGTTACAAGAGCAAAAAAGGCTCTCGCATTCCTTGTTTAGTAATCCTTCTAATTCCGCTGGACAAAAATATTTTTTTGCATTAGGAAAAAGTGTTACACTCTCGGCTGTAATATTTCCTTCAAAGAAATCTTCATAAGGAATTTTTCCAATCATAATAGGATACTTATATTCTTTTTCTTGATGAAGACGATCATTGGATGATTTGAAATATTCTCGTTGATATTTGGGTTGAATTAGGAATTTCCGAAAATAAACGGTTTCTACCCCATCTATGAACTTTTTGCTGCTGAAATCATCTCCTTCAGAAGTATCTGTTAAGATAAATCCGTTTCCGTCACATTCGGGACAATTAAATTTCCCAATAGTACCTCCTCCATCAACTCTAATAGAAGATAGTCCGGTTCCTTGACAAATAGGACAAATTTTTTTCTTCATTTAAAAGACTCCTTTCTTAATGAATGAATACATAAGTTTTTACTTTTCGAAAAACATTATACCACAAAAATATGCATATATCAAGAAATACAAGATATGTCCAGTGGTGTCAATGGGGACGGAGATTTTGACAATGTTGTCAAAATCTCCGTCCCCATTGACAATCCTTAATAAAAAATTAATAAATCCTCTATTTATTATTAATAAAAATATGGTATAGTATATATGCTAGGAGATAAAGGAGGAAAAAATATGTACAATATATTAGTTGTAGATGATGATAAAGAAATTGTAAATGCTATTGAAATCTATTTATCACAAGAAGGATATCATATTATAAAAGCCTATGATGGAGAAGAGGCATTAGAAAAGTTAAAAGAAAATGAAATTCATTTAATCATTTTAGATGTCATGATGCCAAATAAAGATGGAATAGAAACATTGCAAGAAATTAGAAAAGATAAAACGATTCCAGTTATAATGCTTTCTGCAAAATCAGAAGACTATGATAAAATTTCAGGATTAAATACAGGAGCAGACGACTATGTTACAAAACCATTTAATCCATTAGAATTAATAGCAAGAGTAAAATCAAATATTAGAAGATATGTTGATTTTAACCAAGCAAATGTAAAGCCAGAAACGAAAACAGAAAATCTATTGACAACAGGTGCTTTGGAAATGAATGATGAGACAAAAAAAGTTACAGTAGATGGAAAAGAGATAAAGTTGACAGCAACAGAGTATAACATATTAAAATTTTTATTAGAAAACAAAGGAAAAGTATATTCCATAGAACAAATTTATGAAAATGTATGGAATGAAGAAAGCTATGGTGCAGAAAATATTATAGCCGTTCATATTAGACATATCAGAGAGAAAATCGAAATTAATCCTAAAGACCCAAAATACTTAAAAGTTATCTGGGGAATTGGATATAAAGTGGAAGATATAAAGTAATAAACGAATGAAATAAGTTAAAAATGAAAAAGGAAAATGTTAGGCAAGAACAAATAAATTAGAATGATAATAAATAAAGAAGGTGAAGCCATGCAAAATATAAGAGATTCAATATTGTTAAAATTTTTATGTTATATATTAATCCCTATTATGATTTTTATTTTATCAATTAGCATTATAGATATATCCATTACTTCACAATATGGAGAAATGGATGGACCAGAAGAATATATTGAAACAGAGGAATTTGGAAGAGAATATTTGGCAACATTAATTTCTAATGTTCAAGATATTAATAGGGATAAAAGGAGAATGAAAGCAAGTTCAGAAGAAGTAGATACTTCAACAGATTTAAATGCGACAGAGACAAGTACAGAAGATATTGAAAGAGAAAATCCATATGACAACTATAGTAAAATAGAAGATGAAAGCTATGAATATCCAGTATATTATGAATCCATACAGTATAATAACACTAGATTAAGTCCATACGTCAATTATATCATTATTGACAAAGAAACTGGAAATATGTTTACCAATATTAGGTCAAACAATTACCTTGAAGAAATCAATAAATTAAAAGCAGAAAAGACCAATTGGAGTTATCAAGATGGAAATATCACAACAAATATCAATAGCATTAATCAAGAAAGTGCAAAATATATAACATCTTCTTATTATTCTGTGGATAATTTTGAAGGATATGAGGTATATTCAAACATTGACCCAACGATGTTAAATTATTCAAATTCTTTATATGTTCAACAAACTGTATATAATCTATTTAAAGGACATGAAAACTTACCAAGCTATTTAATACCATTGTCAACAATCTCAATTATTGCAATGATTGTGTATTTAATTTGGGCAACAGGACATGAAAAAGGAAAAGAAGGTATTCAATTAAATAGTTTAGATAAAATTTCTTATGAAATCATATCAATTGTAATTATGTTTATCATTGGCATGATGATAAGTTTTGCAGTAGCAAGTATTGAATCACAAATCCCACAAAAAATTCTCGTATCTGTATTTTTGCTATGTTACTTAATTGGATATGCAAGTTTAGCAATATGGGTTGCTACAACCATTAGACGATTAAAAGCAAAACAATTTATCCGCTCATTTTTAATCTATAAAGTGTGTAGATGGATAAAAGTAACCGTTCAAAAAGTATTTAGAAAAGTGACTGATAAAGAAAATACAAATCGAAAAATAACCATTATATATTGGGGATTTGTCATTATCAGTATCATATTGGCATGTACATTTTGGAGCGGTATAGGTTTCATCCTACTAATTGCTTTTTGGATATGGGCATATTATAAACTATTACAATATAATAAAAAACTACAAAAAATTAATGAAGCCTTACGAAACATATATGAAGGAAATCCAAATGTCAAATTAAATGAAGACGAACTAGAAGGAACATTAAAAATCATGGCAAAATACATTAATGATATAGCAGGAGGATTTACCAATGCCATTGAACAAAGTTTAAAATCAGAAAGACTAAAAACAGAATTAATCACAAATGTATCACATGATATCAAAACACCATTAACATCAATCATAAACTATGTAGATTTATTGAAAAAAGAAGATATCCCAAATGCACAAGTAGAACAATATATTGCTGTGTTAGATAAAAAGTCACAGAGATTAAAGAAGTTAATAGAAGACTTAGTAGAAGCATCTAAAGTATCTTCTGGAAATGTAAAGTTAAATATGGAAGTGATTAACTTAAAAGAATTATTAAATCAAACAGTTGGAGAATTTGAAGACAAATTAGAAAAGAAAAACTTAAAACTAGAAATGGATTTACCAGAAGAAAATATTTTAATAAAGGCAGACAATCGATATTTATATCGTGTTATTGAAAATGTATTTAGCAATATTTCAAAATATGCTTTAGAAGGTTCAAGAGTATATATCAAGTTAGAAAAACAAAAAGAAGAAGTATACTTAGAATTCAAAAATATATCAAAAGACAAATTAAATATTAGCGCAGAAGAATTAATGCAAAGATTTGTAAGAGGAGATAAATCAAGATACACAGAAGGCAGTGGTCTAGGTCTATCAATTGCAGAAAGTTTAACAGAGTTACAAGGTGGTAAATTTAAAATTGAGATAGATGGAGATTTATTCAAAGTAGAAATTAGATGGAAATGATTAAAAACGTGTCAAATCGTTCAACTGTCTTATCAAAAATTCACGTTCAGAGTAACAACTAATAGGTATATAAAACCAGAGATAGCAAGAAAAGAACTTGCTATTTTTGTTGTTATATAGTAAGATATAGATGTAAAACTATATAAGAAATCATAATTTATAGATTAAAATAGGATAATAAATAAAAACTAGTAAAATTATAGACAAAATCGATAAGGAGGTAAAAAATGCAAGGAATTGGAATAGGAGAAAGTGATTTTAAAGGGTTGAGAATAAGAGATAATTATTATATAGACAAAACAATGTATATAAAAGATATAATAGATAATGAATCAAGAGTTATATTAGTAACAAGACCAAGAAGATTCGGAAAAACGTTAAACATGAGTATGCTAAAGTATTATTTTGATTGTAAACAAAAAGATAATAAAGAATTATTTGAAGGCTTAAAAATTATGAATCAAAACGAAAAATACACTTCAAAATTAGGGTATTATCCAGTCATATATTTAACATTAAAAGATGTACAAGATACAAATTATGAAAATATGTTGTTAGACATGAAAACAGCAATGCTAAATATGTATAAAGAACATAGATATTTATTAGATAGTGATAAAATATATCCAGAAGAAAAAGCCAGAATAACGGATATATTATATGCTAGAGAAGATGAAAGTGTATTAAAAAATAGTGTAAGAGATTTAAGTGAATACCTAAACAGACATTACGAAAAGCCAGTTATACTACTAGTAGATGAATATGATGTACCATTACAAAATGCTTATGTAGAGGGATATTATGATGAAGCAGTAAAATTTTTTAAAACCTTTTATGGTGTGACATTTAAAGACAATCCATATTTAGAAAAAACAGTTTTAACGGGTGTATCTAGAGTAGCAAAAGAAAGCATATTTAGTGGAGCAAATAATTTTAAAGTATTTACTGTATTAGACAATGAATTTGCAGATGATTTTGGCATTACGGAAGAAGAAATGGATAAAGTAATACAAGATTTTGAAATTCAAGATGAAAAAGAAGAAATCAAAAAATGGTATGATGGATATACAATAGGAGATGTAGAAGGCATATATAATCCATGGAGCATATTAAATTATTTAACAGATAGAAAATTAATACAATATTGGGTAAATACGAGTTCAAACGATTTAATAAAACTTGTACTAAAAAATTCTAGCACCATAAAAGAAAAGATAGAAAGATTATTGAAAGATGAGGAAATAGAAGTACTAATAAATTTAGAAACAGTAATTGTAGGGATAGAAAATAATGAGGACAATATCTGGGGACTAATGCTAGGAACAGGCTATTTAAAAGTAACAGAAGTTGTAAATTTAGCAGAACATATCTACAAAGTAAAATTACCAAATTACGAAATAAAATTACTATTCCAACAAATTATAAATGATTGGTTTAGAAATAAAGTAATTGGAAATGACTTAAAAAGTATTTTAAAAGATTTAGTAACACTAAATCTAAAAGAATATGAAAAGAAATTTGATATACTAGTGAGAGAAATGTTTAGCTATATGGATGTAGGAGAAAACACTGCGGAAAACTTTTATCATGCTTTTGTACTAGGTATGTTAGTAGGATTAAAAGACACATACTACGTAAATTCTAACAGAGAATCAGGAATAGGAAGATATGACATCATGTTAGAACCAAAAGACAAAAATGGAAACAGTTTTATTATGGAATTTAAGGTTTTAGAAGATAAAGAAGAAAAAACAATAAAAGAAACGATAGAAAATGCGAAAAAACAAATAGAAGAAAAAGCATATGAACAAAATCTAAGGGAAAGAGGATTTAAGAATATTACCAAAATGGTATATGCCTTCAAGGGCAAAGAAGTAAAAATGGAAGTATATTAAAATGTCCAATTGGGGACGTTTCTGTTTGAGACATTATGGAACAAATGACAAGATATATATGGAAGAAATTTAAAAGGAGAAATACATGATATATCTAAATAATGAAGAAAAGATAAATAAATTAAAAGAAAAAATGAATATAAACAATATATGTATATTTTTAGATTTCGATAAAACAATTACAACAGGAAATAGTCAAGATTCTTGGGATGCAAGTGCAAATATAGAAGTATTTGGAGAAGGTTTATCAAATGATTTAAATAAATATGCTAAAAAATATGCTCCTATAGAATTAGATTATACAATAGATGTAACGGAAAAAGAAAAATATATAGAAGAATGGTATGAAAAATGTATGGATTTATATTATGAATACCATCTTACAAAGGATAAATTAAGAAAGTCTATTGATAATAGCAAATTGATTTTTAGAAAAGGAGCGAAAGATTTCCTTTTCAAAGCATTTGAAAACGATGTGCCAGTTATTATATTGTCAGCAGGGATTGGAAATGTTATAGAACAATTTTTAAAAGAACAAGAATGTTATTATGACAATATTACAGTTATTAGTAATTTTATAAAATTTGATGAAAATGGAAACATGATAAAATTTTCTGACAATATGATTCATAGCCTAAATAAAAATATAGATAAATTAGGAAATTTAAAAGTAAAAGAAGCAATAAAGACCAAAACATATAGAATTGGAATTGGTGATCTAGTAGAAGATATGTATATGATGGGAGAATATCCAGCTGATAAATTATTAAAAATAGGATTTTTAAATAAAAATATTGCTGAAAATTTGGAAGTATATAAAAAGAATTTTGACATTGTTTTGACAAAAGAAAATAATTTTTATGATATTGAAAAATATCTATGTCTTCCAGAAATTTAACACTGAAATGTAAGATAAATTGTAATATAATTTAAACAATTAAGAAAGGACCTGATAAAATGGAAATGGAAGAAATACAAAAAAATAACAATAATAAAGAATTTATGTTACAAGCAGTAAAAGAAAATGGAAAAAATTTAGAACTAGCCTCAGAAGAACTACAAGATGACAAACAATTAGTTATGCAAGCATTAGAACAAGATGGAGAAGCTTTGGAATTTGCAAGTACAAGATTAAAAGGAGACAAAGAAGTACTACAACTAGCAACAAAAACAGCACCTTGGACAATTTGTTATGCCTCAGAAGAACTA
Organism: uncultured Clostridia bacterium; assembly: GCA_944386145.1. Classification (GTDB taxonomy): domain Bacteria; phylum Bacillota; class Clostridia; order TANB77; family CAG-508; genus CAG-269. The sequence goes on from CALWZZ010000023.1 coordinate 10,422, forward strand.
GCAGGAGATAAAGAAATTATGTTAGAGTGTTGTAAACATTATGGACAAGCGTTATATTATGCGTCAGAAGAATTGCGAGATGATAAAGAAGTGGTAAAAGCAGCAGTGGAAAATAAAGGAATTATTATTAAATATGCAAGTAAACGATTAATTGATGATAAAGAATTAGCAGAAATTGCAGTAAAACAAAATAAACAAGCATATCATTTTATATCTAATAAATTAAAAAAGGACGAAGATATAAAAAAATTAATGGAATAAAAAAATTAAACAAAATAAAAAATTACTATTTGACTAATAGAAATTTTATGATATAGTAGTAGAGAAAAAATACAAAAGGAGAAAGGTTGAAAAATAATTACAATTTTGGCGTTGCACAGTGGCGAACTTCGTTTGAAATTTAATCAACGTACAAATAGTACGCCTTATAAATTTCAAACTCGTTTTCCTAGCCAAAATTTAATTCTTTTCCAACCAAATTTGTACCTTGGGAAAGGAATGTAAGTAATATGGGAAGAGGAAGAAGAGAATTAGAAAAAAATTCAAAAATAAAACATGCAAAAAATGCAAAAAGAATGTCATCTGAAGAGATAGAAAAAAAGAAGAAAGTGATTATTAAGACAGGTATAACCATATTAGCATTGATTGTCTTATTTATCATTGCAATGATTGCCAATAATTACATTATACTAGATAACAACACAACCACAAATTTAATTATTAATAATTCAAATGTAACTTCAAATTTAAGACATGAAATTATACAAGAAGATGGTGTAATTTATTTATCAGAAGATGATATTGCCAATTTCTTTGATAAATATATCTATTTAGAAGAAGAAAATAATAGTATTATTACAACATACAATAAGAAAATAGCAGAAGTAAGTTTAGAAGAAAATGTAATAAACATTAATGGAGCAGACAAAACAACATCTGCACATGCCATTGAAAGAGAGGGTGTTGTCTATATACCAATTTCAGAAATGACAGAAGTTTATGACATCGAAATTGGAAATATAGAAGAAACCAAAGTAATTACAATGGATTCCTTAGACCAAGAACAGAGAAAGGCAATTGTGACTTCAAATTTGGCTGTAAAATCTTCAACGAATTTTATTGCAAGAACAGTCGATAGAATAGAAAAAGGAAATACGGTTGTTGTGATTTCTTCTGATGGGAATTATGCAAGAATTCGAACAGAAAATGGAAAAATAGGATATATTAAAGCGAATAAATTAGCTAATGAATATCTAGTTAGGGAAGACATGCCAGAAGAAAAACAAATTGAAGGAAAAATCAATATGACATGGGACTACTATTCAGAAGTTGGAAGTGCACCAGATAGAACAGGAACAACAATTGAAGGGGTAAATGTTGTATCCCCATCATTCTTTTATATAGATGAAAACGGAAATTTTAGAGAAAATGTTGGAAATAGTGGAGAGGCATATATAGAATGGGCACATGAAAATGGATACAAAGTATGGCCAATGGTTTCTAATGCTCCAGCAGCAAATGAAAGTTTAGAAATCACATCAGAAATCATGAATAGTTATGAAAATAGAAAACAGCTAATTCAACAGATTGTAAATGCTTGTGTTACATATGAATTAGACGGAATTAATATAGATTTTGAAAATATGAAACAAGCAGATATTGATTTGTATTCACGATTTATTATAGAATTAACACCAAGACTAAATGAAATCGGAATGGTCGTATCTGTTGATGTAACAGCACCAGATGGAGGAGAAACTTGGTCATTGTGCTTTGACAGAAATGTCATTGGAGATGTAGCAGATTATATCGTATTTATGGCATATGACCAAAATGGGGTATCTAGTCAAACTGCTGGAACAACAGCAGGATATAACTGGGTACAATTAAATTTAGTAAAATTCTTACAAACAGAAGAAATCGAACCAGATAAACTAATACTTGGAATTCCATTCTACACGAGAATATGGACAGAAGATGCTAACGGAGAATTGGTAAGAACTTCAACAGTTAGCATGAAAGACATTGAAGAAGTATTACCAGATGATGTAGAGAGAACATGGGATGATGAATTAAAACAATATTATGTAGAATATCAAGATGGTTCTAACACAAGAAAAATGTGGATAGAAGATGTAGAATCATTAAAAGCGAAAGTTTCTTTAGTAAATGAAGACAACCTAGCAGGTGTGGCATCTTGGCAATATGGTATGGAAACAGAAGATGTATGGCCAATGTTAGCTGAGACAATTGGGGACAGGTAGGGTTTTGTAGCATTTTTGTCGAAAAAACACGAATGATTGAAAGATACTTTCTTTTAGATATTTTTTACTTAAGTTTAAAATAATAGAAAATGTATATAATATTTTATGAAATTAAATGTGCAATATTATATACATTTTTTGTTATTTATAAATTTAATTAAAATATCCAAAAGGAAACGTTCAAACTATTCGTGTTTTTTCGACAAAAATGCTACAAAACCCTACCTGTCCCCAATTGACAAAAAAATAACAAAGATATCCCTTGACAACAGTAATTTCAATGATATAATACTAATAAAGTGACATTTGGAGGGATTTTGACGAATGCAAAAAGAAAATGTTTTCTTTTCTACAAATCAGTTTGAGAATTTGACAGACGAACAAGTGATTTTAGAAATACAAAAGGGTGATAAACAAGCTTTATCATATTTAATGAATAAATATAAAGAATTAGTCAATATAAAAGTTAGTAAATATTTTATGGTGGGAGCAGAAAAAGAAGATATTGTACAAGAAGGATTAATTGGTTTGTTTAAAGCAATTAAAACATATAAAAAAGATAAAAATAGTAGTTTTAAATCTTTTGCCAATATGTGTATTGAAAGACAATTAATTACGGCAATTAAATCTTCAACTAGACAAAAACATATGCCATTAAATTCTTATTTATCTTTAAATGCTTCTGCATATGATAATGAAGAAGAAAATGGAATTGAATTGATTAATACTTTGAATAATAAAACAGTGGAAGACCCACTAGAAACAGTGATGAAAAAAGAATATTATGAACAAATAGAAAATTCAATGCAAAAATCTTTAAGTACATTTGAAAAACAGGTTTTAGATGGTTATGTAAAAGGATATAGTTATGTTACAATAGCGAAACAATTAGACGCACCAGTAAAATCAGTAGATAATGCTATACAAAGAATTCGAAAAAAAGCAATGAAGAATATGTTAAATGAACTTTAAAAGATGGTCGAAGGGACAGAGCGATGACTTTGGGGACGGAGCAAAAAATCATCATTTTTATAAAGATTTTTTATAAAACTTTTTATAGCATAAATGATGATTTTTTGCTCCGTCCCCAAAGTCATCGCTCTGTCCCATTTAACCATCTGTCTCAAATCGTGGGGCTTCTAACGGGAATTGAACCCGTGACCTCAGCCTTACCAAGGCTGCACTCTACCAACTGAGCTATAGAAGCAAATAAAAATTTTCAACTTCATGAAAACCATAACCCATTATACAATAGAAAAAAACAAAAGTAAATATTTCTATTGACTTTTTTTAAAAAAAGTAATAAAATTATTAACATAAGGTAAAGACAAGTAAGAGAAAAAGTAAAATAAAGGTTGTCTAAAGAGAGGATTGGTCAACGGCTGAAAGCTAATCTAGAAAAACATATTTGAAAAACTAACTCTTCAAGTTTTTGGTGAAAAAGCCAAACGTGTGAGATACGTTATCATCTTTTAATTAAGTGAAAAATAGGATGGAACCGTGTAATATAGCACTCCTATGGATATTTTAAAAAATGTCCATAGGAGTTTTTTTAGTAATAAAACAAAAATGAAAAAAGAATTCCAATGGACAACATAAAAGGAGGTTTTAGTATGTTAAAAATTACATTGAAAGACAATTCTAGTCTAGAGGTGGAAAAAGGAACCACCATCTTGGAAGTAGCTAAAAAAATTAGTGAAGGTTTAGCAAGAAATGCAACTTGCGGAGAGGTAAATGGAGAAGTAAAAGACTTAAGATATGAATTACAAGAAGATTGTAATTTGGTAATTCATACTTTCCAAGATGAAGATTTAGAAGGGAAAAAAGCATATTGGCATACAACATCACATATTATGGCACAAGCTGTAAAAAGATTATTTCCAGACGTAAAATTTGCTATTGGTCCAAGTATTGACAACGGATTTTATTATGATTTTGATGTAGAAACACCATTTACAGATGAAGACAAAGCAAAAATTGAAGAAGAAATGAAAAAAATCATTAAAGAAAATATAGAAATTGAAAGATTTTCATTACCTAAAAAAGAAGCTTTAGAATTGATGAAAGACCAACCATATAAAATAGAGTTGATTGAAGAATTACCAGAAGGAGAAGAAATCAGTTTCTATAAACAAGGAGATTTTACAGATTTATGTGCAGGTCCACATTTAACAAGCACAGGAAAAGTAAAAGCAGTAAAAATTCTTTCATCTTCAGGAGCCTACTGGAGAGGTAGTGAAAAGAATAAAATGCTTCAAAGAATTTATGCTATTTCTTTCCCAAAGTCTAGTCAATTGCAAGAATATCTAGATTTCTTAGAAGAAGCAAAACAAAGAGACCATAGAAAAATCGGAAAAGATTTAGAAATCTTTATGACACATAAATTAGTAGGTTCAGGACTTCCAATGTATTTACCAAATGGTGCAACAATTAGAAGAATTTTGGAAAGATATATTCAAGACAAAGAAATTGCATTAGGATATGCTCATGTATATACACCTTCACTTGCAAATGTAGAATTGTACAAAACAAGTGGACATTGGGACCACTATAAAGAAGATATGTTCCCTGCTATGAAAATGGACAATGAAGAAATGGTGTTAAGACCAATGAATTGTCCACATCATATGTTAATTTATAAAAATAAAATGCATTCATATAGAGATTTACCAATTCGTATAGGAGAATTAGCACATGATTTCCGTTATGAATCAAGTGGTAGTGTTTGTGGACTAGAAAGAGTACGTCAAATGTGTCAAAATGACGCCCATCTATTTGTAAGACCAGACCAAATCAAAGAAGAAGTAGGTAGAGTTTTAAATTTAATAAAAGAAGTATATCAAAAAGACTTTGGATTTCCAGCTTCAAGCTTCAAATACAGATTATCATTAAGAGATAAAGCCAATAAAGAAAAATATATAGATAATGATGAAATGTGGGAAACAGCTGAAAGTCAATTAAGAGAAATCTTAAAAGAATTAAATATAGACTTCTATGAGGCAGAAGGAGAAGCAGCTTTCTATGGACCTAAAATTGATATTCAAATTAGAACAGCATTAAATCATGATGTCACAATTCCTACTTGTCAACTAGATTTTGCATTGCCAGAAAGATTTGAACTAGAATATATAGGAGAAGATGGAAAAGCACATAGACCAGTTGTTATCCATAGAGCCATTTTAGGTTCTTCAGATAGATTTATTTCCTTCTTATTAGAAGAAACAAAAGGAAATCTACCTGTATGGATTGCACCTGTACAAGTAAAAATATTGCCAATTACAGACAATCAACATGAGTATGCCTATAAAGTGAAAGAAGAATTGCAAACAAAAGGCATTCGTGTAGAAGTAGATGATAGAAATGAAAAAACAGGTTATAAAATTCGTGAAGCACAATTGCAAAAAATTCCATATATGCTAATTGTTGGTGAGAAAGAAGTAGAAGGAAATACAGTATCTATTCGTTCAAGAGAAGAGGGAGATGTTGGAGCAAAATCAATAGAAGATTTTACAACAGAAATATTAGAGAAAATAGAAGAAAAAAGTTAAGGAGAAATCTTTAACTTTTTTCTTAATTTTGTTGACTAAAAAATATCGTTATGATAATATGATGGTGTAAAAATTGTGCATAGGAAAATCAAAAATTCTATGCATAGATGTGAGAACTGTTTTGCAGTATATCACAATTATAAAAAAGTTATAAATGGAGGGGGAGAGTTTATGAAAGTAAACAAAAGAATGTTAATCGCTATTGTTTTAGTGATAGCAATTATTTTAGGAATGACAACACAAGTATCAGCAGTAGGAGAGAATATAACAACAACAGTTACAACAACACCTGGAAATGGCGGAACAGTAAAACCAGGAGATGAAATTACATATACAATAACAATGCAAAATACATCAGATGCAGGTTATTTATTCCCAACTTTGATGACACAAGTGCCAGAAGGAACAGAATATGTAAGTTGTACAGCAAGTGCAATGGCAACAGGTGTTGAAAATCCAGCAGTAGATACAGAGACAGGTATTATTACTTGTATAGGAGATAGCATTCATCCAAATTCTGATATTGTGTTCACATTAAAGGTTAGAGTATCAGAAACAGCAACAGGAGATATAAATTTTGCAAATGTTACTTTAGATAGTGAAGATACACCAGGAATTGCAATGTATATGGTATTTGCAACAGGTAATGTACAAGAAATTGATCAAGCTTATGAAAATTTAGATAGTGAAGCATTTCTAAATGCAACAACATTAGAAGAAGCACAAGCAGCACTTGGAGAAAATGTATATATCACAATTGTAAATCAACCACAAACACTAACTGTTTCTGAAGAAGGAGAAGAAACAACAAATCCAGGAACAAACCCAGGAACAGAGCAAGAAACTGAAGAGCCAGAACAAGGAACAGAACAAGAAAAGCAAGAAGAAACAACAAATACAAGTAAAGAGCCAGTTGTAGAGGGAGAAAAACCAACAGAACTTCCAAAAACAGGTAGAGATTTTAGTACAGTTATTATTGCTACAGCAACATTAATGATAATAGCTGGTATTGTAATTGTAATGAAAAAACAAAGCAAATAATAAAAGAATATATTAAGAAAGAACATGTTTAATATTCTGTAATGATATAGATTATTTGCATGTTCTTTTTACATGATATGAAGTTCCATTTTCTATCATGTGAAAAAATAAAAAGGAATGAGATTATCAGTGGCAAAAAAAGCAAAAAGATACAAGAAAAATACGCATAAAATAATTTTTATAATAGTTGCAATTATTTTATGTATTGGAATTTTTATAGTTGTAAATTATTTTAGAGGAAAATCAATAGAAAATAAAAATGAAGTAGAGCCCCAACCAGAAAATGCAGTTGTACAGGAAAGCAATCTTACGACAAATGAAGAACAAGCAGAGGAAAATATAACACAAGTTGGGGGATATGCTGTTATTGGAAAAATAAAAGTCCCTAAAATAGGACTAGAAGATGTCATATTAGAAAAAACAACAGATGATTCTTTAAATTTAGGTTTAACGAAATTTTGGGGGCCTGAAATGAATGAAATTGGAAATTTTTCTATAACAGGTCATAATTATAAAATCGATAGGTCAGAACTATTTAGCAAGTTAGATAATCTAATTGTTGGAGATACATTCTCATTAGAAGATCAAAAAGGAAGAACAGTAACGTATAAGGTGTATAAAAAGTATACAGTAGATCCAAAAGATACAACGCCAATAGATCAAAATAAAGATGGGAAAAGAGAAGTAACATTAATCACGTGTACAAAGGGAGCAAAGAAAAGAATTATTATTAAAGCAAGAGAAGTTTAAAATATTATTGCACTAATGCAAAAAAATCACATCAAATTATTGACAGCAATAGCATTTTGTGGTAAAATAGGTAACTGTAATCCGCTTAGTCAAGGTACATAAATACTAACAACTAGCGTTAGTTACCTTTTTTTAAGGATTAGCGAGTATACAAATAAGGGAGGTGCATTTTAGATGTACGCAATCATTGAAAGCTGTGGAAAACAATACAAAGTAGCAGAAGGAGATGTTGTATTTTTCGAAAAACTAGATGCAGAGGAAGGAAAAAAAGTTACATTTGACAAAGTAATTCTTGTATCTGAAGAAGGAAAAGTACAAGTTGGAAATCCTTATGTGAAAGGTGTAAAAGTAGAAGGAAAAGTAGTTTCTCATGGTAAAGGTAA
>CALWZZ010000024.1 GCA_944386145.1 uncultured Clostridia bacterium
AACACCACCTCACTTTCTGATAACCAAAGTTATCTAGTGCAGTGGCAACACATATCTACTACTATGTTCATTTCCTATGTCAGTTAGTATAGCATACAATTTACAATAAAACAATACAAAAAACAAATTTTCGCAAAAAAGATTTTTGTTAAGTTACTTGATTTTTATTAAATAATTTGGTAATCTATATATAACTTGATTGATATTTGTATCAATCGTTATGAGAGCCTAAAAAGTTGTAGATAACTACTTCGTTGGCACCAATTAAAAAAAGTGCTATATTTATAATAATTACTTTTATTATATTGTTGACATTAGCAATTATGATATTTAGAAAAACAAAAAAAGAATATAGGTGATGTATTTTACTTATATTCTTTTTTTGAATTTATAAAATGCAATTTGTTTGAGTGCTTCCTAATAATTCACCAAAAATTAACACAAATTACTTGTAAAAAACCATATATTGGTGTAAAATACTCATGTATCGCAAATATACTAGGAGGAAGAAAAAAACATGAGATTTGTAACAGATGAAAAATCAAAAGAAGAATATAAAAAATTTTTAGAAGGACATGAAAGATGTAACTTTCAACAATCCTTAGAATGGGCAGAAGTCAAAAAGCCAAATTGGAAGCCAGAAGTTATATTGGCTGAAGATGAAAATAAAAACATTATTGGTTCTTTATGTGTATGGGTAAGAAAAATGCCTATATTTGGAAATATGATGTATGCGTCAAGAGGACCAGTTTGTGATATACATGACGAAAATGTTTTGAAACAATTAACAGATGGCGCAAAAGAATTAGCAAAAAAATACAATGCTTTTGTGTTAAGAACAGAACCAGATATTTTAAGTAGCGACCAAGAATTTAGAAAAATCGTTACAGATTTAGGATATAAAATTAAAGATGACGCCAAAGATTTCAAAGATGAAATTCAACCAAGATATGTATTTCGTTTAGATATAAAAGGTAAAACAGAAGACGAAATTATGGCAGGATTTCATCAAAAATGGAGATATAACATTCGATTAGCTGGAAGAAAAGGTGTTACTGTAAAAGATGGAACCAAAGAAGATTTAAAAGCTTTCCACAAGATTATGGTGGAAACTGGGGAAAGAGATGGTTTTATCATAAGACCATTAGAATATTTTGAAAAAATGTATGATTGCTTAGGACCAGAGCATATGAAGGTTTTAATGGCATATTATGATGGAGAACCAATATCAGGTGTTATTCCAATTTTCTATGGAAATAAAACATGGTATTTATATGGAGCAAGTAGTAATAAACATAGAAATTTAATGCCAAACTATTTATTACAATGGGAAATGATAAAAATGGCAATTGCAAGACATGATGATGTTTACGACTTTAGAGGTGTATCAGGTGTTGTAGACGAAAGCCATCCACAATATGGATTATATAGATTTAAAAAAGGATTTGGTGCTACTTTTACAGAATTTATAGGAGAAGTATATTATCCTTTTAAACCATTAAAATACAAATTATATAAATTTTCAGAAAAAATGTTTAGAACATTAAGACAATTGAAAAGAAAAAGTTTAAATCATTAGGAACGTGCCAAAATGGACATTTTGGCACGCCCCCAAAAGACCATAAGTGAAAGAGGACTGTCCCTTTTGGTTTCATTTTGAAACGATTTGGCACGTCCCCAAAAGGAAAGGATAAAAATGAAAGCTTTAGTGATAGAAAAGAAAGATTTAGTGCATAATATAGAGAAGATAAAAAAACATGCTGAAACAAATGGACCAGATGATAATGGAAAAAAGGTTAAAATTATTGCAGTTGTTAAAGGAAATGCTTATGGTTTAGGTATTGTAGAATTTACAAAGCTATTAATTGATAATGGAATTTCATTTTTTGCAGTATCAACAATAGAAGAGGCTTTAAAATTGCGAGAAGCTGGCATAAAACAAGATATTTTAATGTTATCGACAACTGCCATAAAAGAAGATGTAAAAACTTTAGTGGATAACAATATTATCCTTTCAATTGGCTCAAAAGAAGATATAGAAGTAGCTGAAGAGGTTGCAAAAGAAGAGAATAGAAAAATTAGAGCACATTTAAAAATTGATACAGGATTTGGAAGATATGGTTTTGTTTATTCTGACAGAGATACAATGATAGAAGTTTTAAAAGGAATTAAAAATATCGAAATTGAAGGTACGTTTTCTCATTTTTCTGTTAGTTTTTTCAATGATAAATATACAAAATTACAGTTTGACAGATTTATCAATGTCATTGAAGTTTTGAAAATGAATGATATCAAAACAGGCATGCTTCATATTTGCAATTCATCAGCTTTTATAAAATTTCCAAATATGCATTTGAATGCTGTAAGAGTGGGGTCAGCTTTTTTAGGAAGAATTGCTTTTAGAAATTCTTTGGGATTAAAACCGATTGCACATTTGGAAGCACAAGTTTCTGAAATCAAAGAATTGCCAAAAGGATTTAATATTGGATATTCTAATACATATACAACCAAAAAAGCAACAAAAGTAGCGATTATTCCAGCAGGATATATGGATGGAATTAATATGGAAACTGGAAGAGATATGTTTAGACCAGTGGACAAGCTACGATATATTGTAAGAGATATGAAAGATTTCTTTAAAAATCAAAATATGTATGTAAAAATTGGAGATACTAACTGTAGAATTTTAGGTAGAGTAGGAACTTATCATGTGGTATGTGATATTACCAATAAGGATGTAAAAATTGGAGAAAAAGCGATATTTAAAGTTAATCCAAAATATGTAGATTCAAGTGTTAGAAGGGAGTACAGATAATGGCTCAAAAAGAAGAAAATAATCATGTTGAAGAAAAGAAAGAAGAATATAAACCATTAAAAGGAATAGGTTTTTTTAGAAAAGTTAAATATTCTATAGTAAACATTGAAAAATATCCAGAGATGGCAGCAGAAGGAATAGGAAAAGCAGTTTCATATATTGCCAAACTGGTAGCAATATTAGCCATTGTATTAAGTATATGGAATTTGTATCAAACGTATCAAATGGTAAGACAAGGAGCAGACTATCTTGCAAATAATTTTCCAGACTTTTCATATAGTGATGGGACTTTAACAGTAAATACAGAAGAAGCCATGAAAATTGATAATGAACAATTTGGAAAAATTATTGTCGATACCAATACAGATTCAGAAGAAACGATTAATCAATATTTAAACGAGATTAATGAGTATGGAACAGGTGCTTTGATTTTAAAAGATAGAGTGGTACTAAGAAATATCACAATGATTGGTGAAGTATCTTATAACTATAAAGAATCATTTAACAGTATCAATTTAACAGCGTTTAGTAAACAAGATGTGGTAAATTATGTTCAAAGTGGACAAATGAATTCTTTGTATTTTAGCTTATTTATAACCTTATTTATTTATAGCTTCTCAATGTATTTTATTAATACTTTATGGTATGCTGTTATCATTAGTATTGTAGGATATTTTACAATGTGGATATTAAAAATGAGAATGCGTTATGTTGCTATATTTAATATGGCAATCTATGGACTAACACTTTCTACAATACTAACTATTATCTATTTAATTGTAAATATCGTCTTTAACTTTACGATTGAATACTTTAGCATTATGTATGTAACAGTTGCAACGATTTATTTATTAGCTGCTATGTTTATTATTAAGTCAGATTTGATAAAGAAACAAGCAGAGGTTATGAAAATTATTGAAGCTCAGCAAATTGTAAAAAAAGAGATGGAAGAAAAAGAAAGCGAAAGAGAAAAAGATAAAGAAAAGGAAGAACAGAAAAAAGAAGACAAAGAAAAAACAAAGGATAAACCAGAAAATAAAGAAGGTAAGGAAGACAGAGAACATGATGAACCTGAAGGTTCTAATGCATAGACAATATTATACGGGAAAGGAATGAAACAATAAATGAATAAAGATAAAAATAAAGACAATGAAAAAGAGCAAAAGAAAAAATTATGGATAGCTGTCATTACACTAGTTATATTGTTAATCATTGCCATTGTAGGTGTGGTTATCTATAATCAAAATAATGATGAAGAAGATGAAAATACACTTGCCTATACAGAATTAATCAAAGAAATTTCTTATGAAAACGTAGAAAAAGTGGAATTGACAACAGGTAGCAGAACAGCTAAAGTAAAATTGAAAAATGAAGATGAGGAAAAAACAGCGATTATTCCTGATTCAGAAGCGTTTATTACATTAATTCAAACAGAAGTGGCAGAAGGGAATGAAATAGAATTAATTCAAAAACCACAAAGCTTTTTGGCACAATTACCAGGTACAATATTTTCAATCCTTCCAACCATTATTATGGTAGCATTATTTATCATGATATTTAAAATGCAAGGACTTGGAGAAAAAGGAAAGGTATATGACGAAACAGAAAGAAAGACAAAAGTTAGATTTGATGATGTAGCAGGTTTAGAAGAAGAAAAAAATGAATTAATAGAAATTGTAGACTTTTTGAAAAGACCAGAAAAATATACAAGAATGGGTGCAAGAGTTCCAAAAGGTGTTTTGCTATATGGTAAGCCAGGAACAGGAAAAACCTTAATTGCAAAAGCAATTGCAGGAGAAGCAGATGTACCATTTATATCAATGAGTGGGTCAGAATTTATCGAAATGTTTGCAGGACTAGGTGCTTCTCGTGTTAGAAAATTATTTGAAAAAGCTAGAAAATTAGCACCATGTATCGTATTCATCGATGAAATTGACGCCATCGGTTCAAGAAGAACATCTAATAGTGGAGCAGAAACAGAAAATAATCAAACATTAAATCAATTGCTAGTAGAAATGGATGGATTTAGTTCAGAAGAAACGATTATCGTGCTAGCTGCAACAAACAGACCAGAAATGCTAGACAAAGCTTTACTAAGACCAGGAAGATTTGATAGACAAATTACGATACCAAATCCAGATTTAAACGGAAGACTAGACATCTTAAAAATTCATAGTAAAGATAAGAAATTATCAGACGATGTAAATTTAGAAAGTATAGCAGAAGACACAGCTGGATTTACTGGTGCAGAACTTGAAAATATCTTAAATGAAGCAGCTATTGTTGCAACCAAGAATAAACATGAAGAAATTGAAAATGATGATATTGAAGAAGCAGTAAAAAAAGTAACTGTTGGACTAGAGAAAAAAGGAAGGGTTGTTTCAGACAAAGACAAACGTTTAACAGCTTATCACGAAGCTGGACATGCCGTTGTTAGTAGATATCTTCCAACACAAACTAATGTTAAAGAGGTATCAATTATTCCTAGAGGTGTTGCTGGTGGATATACAATGTATAAAACCAATGAAGATAAATATTATATTTCAAAAACGGAAATGCAAGAAAAGCTAATTGCCCTTTTAGGTGGTAGAGCAGCAGAAAGATTGGTTTTAGATGATATCTCTACAGGAGCAAGTAATGATATTGAAGTTGCTACACAGATTGCAAGAGATATGGTAACAAAATATGGTATGAGCGATAAATTAGGACCAATTGATTTCCAAGGAAAAGAACCTTACGAAATGCAAATGTTTGGAGAAAATATTGGAGATGAAATTGGAGAAGAGGTAAAAACGTTAATTGATACAGCTTATAATGACGCAATGACACTTTTAAAAGAACATAGAGATAAGCTAGATAAAATTGCTGAAGTATTGTTACAAAAAGAAAAGATTAATGAACAAGAATTTAATCAAATTTTTGAAGAAGAATAGTTAAGGTTTAACAATATTATAATATAACTGTGAGAAAATTAAATAATTTGTTAGATATGGAATTGTAATATTAAAATAAAAAGGAAAACCCCCCTCGTGGCAGAACGCCTGAGGGGGGAAGGTTTTAGAAAACATAATTCCTTGCAATAGCTGCTGTAAACAGAGAGGCCTCAAATGGATTTTTAAAAGAAAATCCATTTTCAGTTTCTGTTCCATGATGTGTGCTTAATTGCACTAGCAAAGATTCTCTGAAAGTGTTCATTTTTGGCGTTCTGGGGAACGCGGCAAAGAACTTGCCTCTTACTGTTATCGTTACAGTATCGATTGGAGAGATTAGACCCTCAATATATTGTACCAATTCGTGAAGTTTTTCACTGGTTGGTACAATAATATAGGAATTTGTCGGTCCCACAGTTCCGCCAAGCTGTGAAGCCTTTTCTAAAATTTGGCTTCTGTATTCACAGATGGCGGAACACCTCTCAAAGGTTACTACTTCACGGCTATCCCGTGAGGTGATTTGCAAAGAAAATTCATTTTGCATCATAAAAAATCCTCCTTATTGTATAATATACTATTTAGTAAACATAATTATTTTACCACAAAAATTCAAATAAATCAACCTTTTTTTCATTATAGGAAATTGCCCAATTCACAAATCGCCTTAGCATAAACTTTGCAAGCAAACAGTAAATTATCAACAGAAATAAACTCATCAGTCTGATGGCACATATCTTTTTGACCAGGAAGATTAGCACCAAAAGAAATACAATTATCAAAAGCCCTAGCATATGTGGCACCACCAATGGCAATAGGCTCTAAATAACTATTAGCTTCTTCATTATAAATATCACAAAGTGTTTTTACCAAATAATTATCTTTAGGAATATATAAACCTGCTTTAGAACCTGACTTTGTATAAGTAATTTCAGGATAATCAGCCAACACAGTTAAAAATTTATTTTCAACTTCTTCAATAGATGTATGAATTGGAATTCGTAAGTTTAATCCAATTTTTAAAATTCTATTTTCTAAAGAAATATCTCCCACATTTAATGTTAGACTACCAGACTCATCTTTATAATTCATTCCCAGACTTTTACCATCATATTCTGTATTGATATAATTAGCAAAGAAATCAAATAATGGATTAGATATATCATAGACTTTAAACAAGTCATTTAAAATAATAACTAGTCTTGAAATCGCATTAATACCTAAATCAGGATGAGCAGCATGTGCACCAACACCATGAGCGGTTAATTTTACTTCTTCATCATTTAATTTGTACGTATCAATTTCAAAATCATAATGGCTACAAATTTCCTTAATATTTTTGATAAAATCTTCCATAGATAAAGAAGGTTCGATTTTTAATATAGCATGACAAATTTTAGGAACCACATTTATGGCATTTTGGTTACAGTCAACCTCTTGTATAGAAATAGGAGAAGAATTTTCAGAATAGTTCATTGAAAAATATGGTGTCAAAATAGATTTCTCAGCATAGATACATGGAAAATCAGCATCAGGGCTAAAACCTATGGTAGGAGCTTCTTCATGAGCTTTATAATAATCCATACATTTCCAATCATTTTCCTCATTTAATCCTAAAATTAAACGAACTCTTTTATTCACTTTACAATTATCTAATACATATTTCATAGCGTACAAAGAAGCAATGACAGGACCTTTGTCATCAATGGCACCTCTACCATAAATTTTGTTATCAAAAACAGTACCAGAAAAAGGTGGATATGTCCAATTATCGCCACTTGGAACAACATCTAGATGTCCAATAATACCAACCATTTCTTTGCCTTCTCCGAACTCGATATAGCCACAATAGCCATCCACATTTTTTGTTTTAAACCCAAGTTGTTTTCCTAAATTAAGCATATATTCCAAAGCCTTGTTGGCATTTTCGCCAAAAGGCATTAGAGGATTTTTAGACTCAGAATATACACTTGGAATTTGTATCAATTCTTGCAAGTGCTTTATCATGTTTTCTTGATTGTCTTTTATAAAATTTTCTATCAATATAACCAGTCCTTTCTTTCATAGTATATGTTTTTATTTAAATAAATATCACTCATGGTTTAATTATATACTTAAATATACAAAATAACAATAAAATTTAGGTTACATTTTAGTGTACAATTCCCGGAAGGTATATATATTATATTTTTCGCTATCCCAACACTTTACATACTCTGACAAATCTCGTTTAGAGAACTTTATATTCTCTAAACGTAAAGATTTGTCGACGCGAAAAATTGCTAAGCAATTTTTCTGTGCAATGTAATTTAACATTCTAGGAATTTTAATTCCTAGAATGTTAAATCAGCTCCCATGGTACTATCGCTGATTTATTAAGAGTATGTAGCGTGTCGGTCCCCACGAAACCCGCTTAAAATATAATATATATACCTTCCGGGAATTGTACACTAAACAGAAACAAATTTATGTAAAAGTTTCTTTAAGTTAGATTGATTTTGATAATCGTATATGATAGAATGCGTATAGAACAATATCGGAAAGACCTAAATACAAAAAGGAGGTTAAAAATGCAAGGAATTGGAATAGGAGAAAGTGATTTTAAAGGCTTGAGAATTAGAAATAATTATTATATAGATAAAACAATGTATATAAAAGATATAATAGATAATGAATCGAGAGTTATACTAGTAACAAGACCAAGAAGATTTGGAAAAACTTTAAATATGAGTATGCTAAAATACTATTTTGACTGTAGACAAAAAGATAATGAAGAATTATTTAAAGGTTTGAAAATTATGAAGCAGGATGAGACTTATACTTCAAAATTAGGAGCATATCCAGTTATCTATGTTACATTAAAAGATGTTCGTGGTATAAGCTTTGAAAATATGTTATTATCTTTAAAAACAGAATTGGTGGAATTGTTTATTGATTATGCGGATTTATTAAATAGTGCTAAGTTATTAGATATAGAAAAAGAAATGTTTAGCACGGTTTTAAATTTAAAAGCAAATGAAATAGAAATTCAAAATGCTTTAAAATTGTTAATAAGATTAATATATAAGGAATATCAAAAACCAGTAATGTTGTTATTAGATGAGTATGATGTACCATTACAAAACGCTTATGTAGAAGGATATTATGATGAGGCGGTCAAATTTTTTAAAGCTTTTTATGGAACGACATTTAAAGATAATCCATATTTAGAGAAAACTGTATTAACAGGTGTTAGTAGAGTAGCCAAAGAAAGTATTTTTAGTGGAGCAAATAATTTTGATGTGTATACTGTACTAGACAATGAATTTGCAGATGATTTTGGAATTACAGAAGAAGAAATGGACAAAGTTATACAAGATTTTGCTATCCAAGATGAAAAAGAAGAAATCAAAAAATGGTATGATGGATATACAATAGGAGATGTAACAGGAATTTACAATCCATGGAGTGTCATAAATTACTTAAATAAAAAAGAATTAATGCCATATTGGGTAAATACCAGTTCGAATGATTTAATCAAATTAATTTTAAAAAATTCAACTGCTGTTAAAGAAAAGATGGAAAGATTATTAAAAGATGAAGAAATTGAAGTGCCTGTCAATTTAGAAACAGTAATAGTAGGGATAGAAAATAATGAAGATAATATCTGGGGACTATTGTTAGGAACAGGTTATCTAAAAGTAACAGAAGTTATAAACTTAGCAGAACATATTTATAAAGTAAAATTGCCAAATTATGAGATAAAGCTATTATTCCAACAAATTATAGATGAATGGTTTAGAAATAAAGTTATCGGAAATGACTTAAAAAGTATATTAAAAGATTTAGTAACATTAAATTTGGAAGAATTTGAAGAAAAATTTAAAATACTTGTAAAAGAAATGTTTAGCTATATGGATGTAGGAGAAAATACAGCAGAAAATTTTTATCATGCATTTGTGTTAGGCATGTTAGTAGGTTTAAAAGATACTTATTATGTAAATTCAAATAGAGAGTCAGGAATTGGAAGATATGATATCATGTTAGAACCAAAAGATAAAAATGGAAATTGTTTTATCATGGAATTTAAAGTATATAAGGAAGAGAAAGAAAAAACAATAGAAGATACAATTGAAAGTGCCAAAAAACAGATAGAAGAAAAAGAATATGAGAGCAATCTAAAGATGAGAGGATTTACTAACATAACGAAAATAGTATATGCTTTTAAAGGAAAAGAAGTAAAAATGGAAATATATTAAAGCTAAAAATAATTTATCTTTATAAGAGAAAGGATTGATAATAATGAGAATTGAAGAATTAACCCCAAAAGCGGTAGAAATTAGAAGAGGGATTATAGAAGCTGTATATAGTGGGCAATCAGGACATCCAGGAGGCTCTTTATCAGTTGCAGACATTTTAACAGTATTATATTTCCACGAAATGAACATTAATGAAAAAGCCCCAAAATGGGAAGATAGAGATAGACTTGTATTATCAAAAGGACATTGCTCTCCAGCTTTATATAGCTGTTTAGCAAATAGAGGATTTTTTCCAGTAGAAGATTTAAAAACATTTAGAAATATAGACAGTTATTTGCAAGGACACCCAGACATGAAAAAGATACCAGGTGTTGATATGACAACTGGTTCTCTAGGTCAAGGTCTATCAGCAGCAGTTGGAATGGCAATTGCAGGAAAAATGGATAACAAGGATTATAGAGTTTACTGTGTTTTGGGAGATGGAGAGATAGAAGAAGGACAAGTTTGGGAAGCTGCCATGTCTGCTAAGAAATACAAATTAGACAATCTTTGTGTGGTAGTAGATAATAACAACTTACAAATTGATGGAACAATAGAAGAAGTCATGAGTCCATATCCAATTGATGAGAAATTTAGAAGTTTTGGATTTGAAATTATTAAAATTGATGGTCACAATATGCAAGAGATTATTGACGCTTTTGATGTGGCTAAAAATATAAAAGAAAAACCTGTATGCATTATTGCAAAAACCATAAAAGGAAAAGGAGTATCTTTTATGGAGAATCAAGTTGGATGGCATGGAAAGGCACCAAATGAGGAGCAATATAAACAGGCAATGCAGGAATTACTAGTTTAAAAAAGAATTAGTATATTGCTAGGCAAACGAATTTGAAATTCATGAGGCGTACTCTTTGTACGTTGAATGAATTTCAAATGAAGTTTAACGACGCAAGATGCTGATTATTTTTTACATTATAGAAAATTGCATTTCCTATAATGTAAAAAACAAGATTGCACAGAAAAATTGTTACACAATTTTTCGCACAACAAATCTTATACGCTTCTTGCTAGACCTTAAATTAATATAGTAAAAGTTAAAAGTAGAGAAGGTCTAGCGAAGCTAGATTTGTTTAACTAAAAAAGAAGGAGATATTAATGGAACTAGTAGGAGAAATAGAAGACATCATATATTATAACGAAACCAATAGTTATATGATAGCAGAATTTGATACAGAAGAAGAACAAACCACAATCGTAGGATATTTGCCTTTTGTAGGAAGTGGAGACAATCTAAAAGTAATTGGGAACTTTGTTGAACATAAAAAGTATGGAAGACAATTTAAAGTAGAAACCTTTGAAAAATTAATGCCTCAAACCATTGGGGCATTAGAAAAATACTTGGCAAATGGAAATATCAAAGGGGTGGGAGAGGCCCTAGCCAAACGTATTGTTAGTCGATTTGGAGAAGATACAATCAATGTGTTTAAAACAGAGCCACAGAGATTAGCAGAAGTAAAAGGTATATCAAAGGCAAAAGCAATAGATATTGCAGAAAGTTTTTTAGAAAATTGGGAAGTATGGCAAATTGTAGGATTTCTAGAAAGATTTGGTATAGGAGCAGAATTTGCCAAAAAGGTTTATGAATTGTTAGGTGTTAACGCCATTGAACAAATCGAAAATGACCCATATATTTTAATCGATATAGCAAGAGGTGTGGACTTTAAACAAATTGACAAAATGGCATTAGATTTAGGGATTAGTTATGACAATGATAAGCGAATTAGAAGTGGTATCAAATATGCACTTATTAGAGCAACATATAATGGACATGCTTGTGTTATAAAAGAAAATCTTATTGAATTTGTCATTTCTTTATTAGATGTTATGACAGAGAATATTGAAGATGGACTGATTGAATTAAGGGCAAATGACGAAATTGTAATAGAAGAAAGAAATGATGGAACAGGCACATGGATTTATTTATCAAATTTTTATTACACTGAACAAGATATTGCCCTTAGAATCAAACGATTACAATCAGCACCAAATGTAAAACAAATTAAGAATATAGCAGTACTTTTAAAAAAGTTAGAAACACAATCAAATATAGAACTATCAGAAAAACAAAAAGAAGCAATAGAATTGGTTAATGAAAACAATGTAACCATTATCACAGGTGGACCAGGAACAGGAAAAACCACTATTATCAAAAGTATTATTGACATTTACGAACAAAAAGGAAACAAAGTGGTACTATGTGCACCAACAGGAAGAGCAGCCAAAAAGATGACAGAAACCACAGGAAAAGAAGCCTCAACTTTACATAGATTATTAGAAATTGGCAAGATAGACGAAAACAATTTTTATCAAACTAGTTCAGAATATGAGGGAGCACCAATTGACGCAGACTTAATCATAGTAGATGAGTTATCTATGGTAGATATGTTTATCATGAGTTATTTATTAAAATGTATCTATAAAGGAACAAAACTTATCTTAGTAGGTGACTGTGACCAGTTATCATCAGTAGGACCAGGAAGTGTGTTAAAAGACTTGATAGCGTCAGAAAAAGTGCCAACAATACACTTAGACAAAATCTTTAGGCAAGCTGCCAAATCTAAAATCATCTTAAATGCCCACAGAGTAAATAATGGAGAGCCATTTATCACAAAAGGAGACGACGATTATACAGAAGAAACTATGGAAGACTTTTTCTACATCAGGGAAAACTCACAAGAAAAAATGTTAGAACAAGTCTTATCATTATGCACAGGAAGGTTAAAAAACTATGGTGACTATGACTTTTTCCAAAGTATACAAGTATTAACACCAACCAAAAAAGGTATGCTAGGAACGAGAGAACTAAACAAAGCTCTACAAGAAAGACTAAATCCCAACATACATGACTTACCAGAAAAAGCCAACATGGGAGCAGTGTATAGAGCAGGAGATAGAATTATGCAAGTAAAAAACAATTATGACATAGACTGGGAAAAACAAGGAAGCAATGGAGCAGTAGAAGTAGGAAAAGGCGTATTTAATGGAGAAATCGGAACTATCACAGAAGTCAGCGAAAAAAATAAAATCATCGAAATAAAATTTGACGATGAAAAAACAGCTTACTATGACTATACAGAACTAGAACAGATTGAGCATAGTTATGCTATAACTATTCATAAAGCACAACGGAAGCGAATTTGACGTCGTCATAATGGTAGTGCCACCATCAGCACCAGTCTTACTAACAAGAAATCTTCTATACACAGGAATTACAAGAGCAAAAAAATTACTAATCATCATTGGAAGTGACAAAGTCATAAAATTTATGATACAAAATGTCGACAGCAAAAAAAGAAATACAGGTTTAGAGTACAAAATGGGACAGGTTTAATTTTGTCTCATTTTTGTCGTTTTTTGTCAGTTTTTGCGATGAGTTTTAGTTGATTTTTTGTGAAATATATATTAATATAAAGATGTTAAATTTCTTTAATATTTAATAATATGATTTTTATCATTTTAAAACTTTATTTTGATCGTTTGATTTCCTAAAGAACCCCAATTTTTATAAATTTATTATAGATAAAGAAGGAGGAACTATGCCTAGAATTCCAAGAAATTTAATACCTGGACAATATTTTCATATTATGTCACAAGGTATCAACAGAGAATACATATTGCAAAATGACAAAGATAAACGAATTTATCTCAAGTTAATGACAAAATATAGTCAAGAATTTTATATAAATACAGTTGCTTATTGTATCATGAGTAATCATGTGCATATGTTAATTCAAGCCAAGCAAGTAGGTGAAATTAGTAATTTTATGCGAAAGCTTAATGGGGACTATGCGATATATTATAATAAAAAACATGATAGGGTAGGTTTTGTTTTTAGAAGTAGATTTAAGTCAAAAGTGATTATGTCTGAAAAAAGTTTATATCAATGTATAAAATATATTCATATGAATCCTGTTAAGGCTAATATAGTGCAAAATGAAGGGGATTATGCATTTTCTTCATATAAGAATTTTCAAAATGGTTTTGGATTATATAGTATTGAAAAATTAGAATCAATGCTAAATTTAGATAAAGAATTTTCGAATCGAGATTTTTTCATAGATGATAAAGAAGAAGGAACATTTACCCAGGAGATTGTGTATGCATATTTGGAAAGAAAAAATTTAACAATGGCAGAAATGAGAGAAAGTAAAAACATTAAGAAAGAATTTTTAGAAGAATTAAAGAAAAATAATATGATAGACAAGCTAAATAAGTCTGAATTGGCAAAGATAGTAAATATAGCAAGAAGTAATTTTTATAGATAAATGTGACAATTTTCGACATATTACATCAAAAATGAGACAAAATTAAACCTGGCCCGAATTGTCTCAAATGGAGGCGATAAAAATTTTTAAGTTAAT
Organism: uncultured Clostridia bacterium; assembly: GCA_944386145.1. Taxonomy (GTDB): domain Bacteria; phylum Bacillota; class Clostridia; order TANB77; family CAG-508; genus CAG-269. Next base: position 14,402 of record CALWZZ010000024.1, read on the forward strand.
AGATTTACTGTTTCCAACGGTTTGCGGATTTTGTGGAAAACTTGATAATCAAGCACTTTGCAATAAATGTAAAATGGAATTAGATAAACTTGCGGAAAACCAAATTCTCCAGATGAAAAATGAGAAAATAAATTTTGAATTTTGTAATTTTGAAGAGTTAATATATATCTTTAAATATGAAGGATATATACGAAATATGATTATCGATTATAAATTTAATGAAAAGTCATATATTTATGAAACTTTTGTGAATTTTGTTTTAAAAAATAAAAAAATGTTTGAAAAATTAAAAACTTATGATACAATTATTCCAGTTCCAATAAGCAAAAAAAGAATGAAAGAAAGAGGATATAATCAAAGCTTGCTAATTGCAAAGAAAATCAGCAAAGAGTTAGGAATTGCATTGCAAGCAAACTGCTTATTTAAAACGAAAAATATAGTGGAACAAAGTAAATTAAATAAAGAACAAAGATTGCAAAACATTCAAAATGTATATGAATTGAAAAACAAACAAATACTAAACAATAAAACAATTTTGTTAATTGATGATATTTATACAACAGGAAGTACGGTACAAGAATGTTCAAAAATATTAAGGCAAGCCGAGCCGAAGAAAATTGATGTGTTTGTATTAGCAAAAGACTGAATTATTATAGGACTGCATACAATTTTATTTGTGTAAGATTGGAATAGAACAATCATATGGACTTTGAATTGAAACAAAAGAAAGGAATGAGGTTATAAATGGAGGATTTAGTTGAAAGCATCTTAGATTATATCAGGTCAGATTATACAGATTATGCCATTATGATAAATGGAGAATGGGGTTCACGGGAAAACCCACTTTTGGAATCATAAAATCAGGAAAAAAATCGAATCAATGCAATTAAATGGAAAGCGATATACGACCATTTATATGTCTTTATATGGTATCTCGAATTTGGAAGATATCAGTAAAAAAATCTTTATTGAAACGACACAACTAATGGATAAAAACTTAAGAAAATATATGGACGCCAACGAACAAACCACAATTCCAGAATATGCAAAAACGGGAATTGATATGGCAAACTTTTTTGGTGTCACACAAAGTGGAGACAAAGTGGATTATGCTGAATTTTTCTCAACAGATGACAAAGTGCTATGCTTTGATGACCTAGAAAGAGCAAATGTGGATGTTATTGATATTTTAGGATATATTAATAACTTTGTTGAACATGACCACATAAAAACCATCATTATATGTAATGAAAAAGAATTGTCAACAAAGTTAAAAAGTTCAAACCTAGAAATGAAAACATTTATTGCCACATATTTGTTAGATAAACAAGATGAATTAAACAAAAATGACAAGCCAATTGTAGAAAAAATACAACAAAAAATAGAAAATGTTTTTGATAAAGCAAATGATTATGAAAGAATTAAAGAAAAATTAATAGGAGAAACCTTTGAATATGCTCCAAAATTTGATTATATCATCAATGGGATTTTAATGCGTTATGAAAACAATGCAGACTTAATTCGTTTCTTAAGAGAAAATACAAGATTAATTATATCAACATTTGAAAGAAGTGGAACCAGAAACTTAAGAATATTAAAACATGCCTTAAATGATTTTAAAAAAATTTATGAAATGGTTAATAAATCATACCCAAATACTAGCCATAGAGTAATGCAAACAATGTTGATTTTTACAATTGCGATTTCATTTGAAATTAAAGCTGGAAAAATCACAAAGGATAAATTTGTAAATATCAAAGATAATGAAGAATATAAATCTATATTGGTATCTTCTAGAATATTAATGGACAACAGACAATTCTATATCAAAGAATTTGATAGTAACTATTATTATAACTTTAAAGCAGAATATCGATTCTTTAAATTTATAGAATATTATGTAAGAACCAGAATATTTGACATGAAGATTTTCAAAGAAAATATGGAAACAATCAGAAATACAGTAGATACAGAAAACTTACCAGCATATAAACGATTACTTACAGAAGAGTATTGGAAAATATCTGATGACGAATTTGGAAAAGTTATTTCTGACATTATAGAAGATGTAAAACAAGGAAATTTGCGATTAATAGACAATGTAAAAATATATGCATACTTTAGCTATTTCTCAAAGAAAAATTTGATTGATTATGATATAAAAACCATCAAAAGTATATTTTTCAATGGTATGAATTTATCTTCATTAAAATCAGAATATTGCGATAATGTAGATGAAGAACTTGGAAAAATTGCCATAGATGAAGTTGCAGAAGATATGGATGATATTTTAAAACATTTTAATACATTAAATGGACAATTGCATGACAAAATGTATAAAGAAAAAGCAGAAGAAATCTTTAAATGTATTCCAATGAAAATGGAACTATTTTATGAAAAATTTGATAAAGAATGTATGGAAGTACCAATATTTAAGTATTATGATCCATATCAAATGTTCCAAAGAATATCTTGTGCAAGTAATGAAGACATTGTTTTAATTAAAGAAAAATTAGTAGATAGAGCGGATAAATATCCAAAACAAATAGAGCCAGAAATCAAAAATATTAAGCAATTAAAACAAATTATAGATGATTACTTAAATGGAAAAGACCCTTCAATAAAAATTGTTATGTTAAAAGAATTTTCAAAGGATTTGGGCTATATAATTGATAAATATAAACCAACCTTGTTCCCTAAAAAGGAAGAAAAGGAAACAAAAGTAGAGGAATAAAAATCTTCTACTTTTTTTTTGACAAAAAATGAATAAAAAAGAAACAATAAGAAATAATAACAATATAAGAAATTTATAAAACAAAAGGGAGGATGGTTGAAAAATAATTACAATTACAACCAGACTTGTACCCAGAGAAAGGAATGATTTTAATTATGAAAGCAACAGGTGTCGTAAGAAGAATAGATGATTTAGGTAGAATTGTTATACCAAAAGAAATTAGAAAAGTGCTAAGAATAAAAGAAGGAGACCCATTAGAAGTATTTACAGACAGAGAAGGACAAGTAATATTAAAAAAATACTCTCCAATAGGAGAATTATCAGAATTTGCAGCAGGATATGCAGAAACATTATCAAAAACAACAGGACATATTGCATGTATCACAGATAAAGATACAGTTATTGCTGTATCAGGAGGATCAAAAAAAGAATTTTTAGAGCAAGATGTGAGCCCAGAATTAGAACAATTAATGGAAGACAAAGAAATATATACGAGTAAAGACAATAGTGATGTTGCAATGCCCATAACGAAAAATGACAATCCAGAAAGAAAATATAATGCACAAGTGGTTTATCCAATCATATCAAATGGAGATACAATTGGAACCGTTATATTAATGACAAAAGAAGCCAATCAAAAAATGAATAATGTAGAGAAAAAAGTAGCACAATCAGCAGCCACCTTTTTAGGAACACAAATGGAAATTTGAGACAATTCGGGCCAGGTAGGGTTTTGTAGCATTTTTGTCGAATATTGTCGTTTAAAATTATTTTAT
>CALWZZ010000025.1 GCA_944386145.1 uncultured Clostridia bacterium
GGTTTTGCACCTTTTTCTCCTATTAAATAGGCAATTTTATGTGTTAATACTTTTGTTTTACCACTTCCAGCTCCTGCGATGACTAAGCATGGCCCTTCTGTATTTACGACTGCTTCATATTGTTTATCGTTTAATCCTTTTAATATTTCTTGCATGTATTTTTACTCCTCTTCTCATTGACAATCATTATTTTTTTACATTCTGCTCTCTTATATTTTCTTGAGCAATTATATAATTTTCAAGATGAAAAGTCAATAGAATTTTTAATATTTTACAAACATTTTTTCGTAACTGTTATAATTCACAAAGTCATTGCAAATAATCCTAATAGAAATCCTATTATATTTCCAATGGCTGTCATTTTTCCATGATATAAACTATTGGCTTCTGGTAACAATTCTCCGAGAAATGATATATAGCATAGCCCCTGCTGCAAAACTTAAACAAATCGCAATTACTTCTTCTGATATTCCTCCAATAATGGCTCCCACGAAAGCTCCTATTCCCGTAGTAATTCCAGACATAACAACCAAGAAAATAACTTTACTTTTTTTCATTCCTCCATTTTTCATAGGTACTGCCATAGATATTCCTTCTGGTATATCATGTAAGCAAATAGCAATTGCCAAACTTAAACCTAGTTTAATAGAAGCCTCAAAACCGGAGCCTATTGCCAAACCTTCTGGGAAATTATGGATGGCTAATCCAATTGAGACAATAATACCTGTTTTTAACAATGTATTATTTTTACTTATATTGGTTTCTTTTATTGTAAACTTTTTTTCTACTAGTTTGTCACAAAAAATCATCATGACAATTCCCAACATAATTCCGAAAATAGCATTTAAAATATTGCTAATATCCAATGCTTCTGGTATTAAATCAAAACAGATAATTGCCATCATAAGTCCTGAAGCAAATGCTAACACAAAACTTAAGAATTTCTTAGAATGTTTTTTGGTAACGACACCGATAATACCACCTATTGTCGTTCCAAAAGTCCCAAAAAATAATCCTATCATAGTTGTTTTTATAATTTCTTGCATAAAAAAACCCCTTAAAATATACTTTATTTTAGTTTATTTTAAAGAGTTTTAGTTTATTACATGTTTCTATTATAATTTTCTTCTATTCATAATCTGAATTTAATTTTTGGCATTATTCCATTGCTTATTCCTCTTCGCCTTTTAATTTTTCAGCTCTATCTGCTGCTATTAGATTATCAATCATTTCGTCTAAATCCCCATTTAAAAAGTTTTCCATTTGATAAATACTCATTCCAATTCTATGATCTGTAATTCTTCCTTGTGGGTAGTTATAGGTTCTGATTTTTTCACTTCTATCTCCTGAACCTACTTGAGATTTTCTTGCATTTGAAATAGCACTGTCTTGTTTTTGTTTTTCAATTTCATATAGTTTTGTTCTAAGCATTTTCATTGCATTATCTCTATTTTGGAATTGAGAACGCTCTGTTTGACATTCTACTACAATTCCTGTTGGCTCATGGATTAATCTTACGGCTGATGAAGTTTTATTAATATGTTGTCCACCTGCTCCTGATGAACGGAACACTTCCATTTTTACATCTGCTGGGTTAATTTCAATTTCCACATCTTCTACAACTGGTAAAACTGCAACTGTCGCTGTTGATGTATGAATTCTTCCACTACTTTCTGTGTCTGGAACCCTTTGTACCCTATGAACGCCACTTTCAAATTTTAATCTACTATATACACCTTTTCCTGTAATCATAAAAGAAATTTCTTTGTAGCCACCTAATCCTGTTTCATTTTCATTTAAGACCTCTAATTTCCAATGCTTTCTTTCTGCATACATCGTATACATTCTAAATAAAGTTCCTGCAAATAATGCTGCTTCTTCTCCACCTGCTCCTGCACGAATTTCACAAATGATATTTTTGTCATCGTCTGGGTCTTTTGGAATTAACAAAAGTTTTAATTCTTCTTCTATTTTTGGTAGTTTTTCTTTTGAAGCATAATATTCTTCTTCTGCAAGTTCTTTCATTTCTGGGTCTTTCATTAATTCTTCTGCTTCTTCCATTTCTTGTTTTTCTTTTTTATATTCTCTAAATTTTAATACAATTTCTTCTATGCTGGCATGTTCTTTCATTAGTTTTTGCCATTCTGTATGATTAGCTATTACTTCTGGGTCACTAATCATTTTTGTTAATTCATCATATCTTTTTTCTACATTTTCTAATTTTTCAAACATAAGTCCTCTCCTTCTTTTTAAACACTTTTCATATTATACTATATATTTCCACCTTTTACAAGTGGATTTCTGTTGATTTTTATGTAAATACGTGATAAAATAGATGCAGTTTTTTTAACTATAGTAACTAGAAACTGTACTTTAAATGAAGGGATTTAAATTATGATTACAAAGAAAATCACATTTGATGACATTAAATCTTATTTGTATAGTGAGAAAAATCCTTATATGATCTCGCATGCAGCAAGTACAAGTAACTATATATCCATATATATAAATAAGACTCAGCGGATAACTGTATTTCAGAAAGGCAATAATATATATGAATATGAATTTCAAGAAGAAGTTCTTGAGAATAAGGATGAAGATGAGAAAATAAAGTGCAATACCAATGCACAATGGTTAAAACACTTTACAAAAGTTGTGATAAATTATTTTTTAGATTTTATATTTACCCTATTTCTTGCAACATTGGTATTCAAGCTATTAATATATGCACCCATTTCTCTAGAACTAGTGGCTATAATCAGCTTTCTAATATCAATTCTTTTAATTTGTGCTTATTATTTAGCACTAGAGTTTATTATTCCTTGCAAAATAATAAAAAAAGATTTCGATTTTAAAACAGCCTCTAATCATTCCGCTGAGCATATGGTAATTAATTTTATTCAAAAAAACTACCAGCTTCCTAGCAATCTTTCAGAATTGCGTCTTGCAAGTCGGTTTGATAGATATTGTAGCTCGTATCGATACCTTCATCAAGATTCTTTAGCACATATTGCTAGCTATTTTGTAACATACGTATTATTCTTTTTACTAATAATTTTGGATTTGCCCATTATTTTTAGCATATTTATTTTTCTAATATTTGGATTTATAAAAGACATAATATGCAGACCCATTATAAAATCCTTATCAACACTTGGAAGCTATATTATTCAATATAAGGTTTCTACGACTAAAAATGTGTCTGATGAAAGTTTAATTACAGCATATATAGCTGCTAATATGTGGTTTCACATAACACATTATAATGAATATGATGAAAATAATTATCGTACTTTTTTTAAATCTGCAAATATAACTGTTACAGATATTCACGAACGAATGTGATGTAAACGACCAGCCCTAATAGGGCTGGTCGTTTTTTTATTTATTTTTCTTATATTTCTATTTTAAATAAATTCCAAATCTTTCTGTATTCCAAATAATAAAGCTAATTGCTTATCATCTTTATTTTTTTCTTCTTCTATACAATTTTCTTCTATATTTTGTTCTTGATTTATTTCTAAATTTTTTGTTGTCACACTTGAATTATTTATATGCACTTCTTCTACCATTGCGTTTGGACCTTTACCTTTTAATGTTGCAACATATTCTTCCAAATCATTTATATATTTAATAATTTCATCAGAATATTTATAAGCCAAAATATTTTCATTTTTTATAATTAATACATTTAATGCAATATTTATAATTGTTGCTAACAATAATACAATATTAAATCTTGCCATCACAATAAATAAAAGAAAAGATGTAATAATATTTAATATACAAGCAACAGAAATAAAATTAAGATTACTACTTTCTCCCATCATATGATGTTTTTCAATTTCAAACAATATCATTTTTTCCATTGGCAATTTACACATTTCGCCTCTTTGATGATAATAATTTTGATTAATATTTCTTTTTAATTCGTTTAATTCTATTTCATCGTGGAAGGCAAATAAGATTTTTCCAATAAACATGCTTTCATAAGATGGAATTTCTTCTGTGGAATATTCTTTTATTTTTTCATTATTTATTCTTTCCAATGCATCTATTTGCTTAAATTGATTTCTATCTTTTAATTTTAATGTATTTTTTTCCTTGTCTATATAAACATATCCTTTTCTGATTAAATAGTAAATTTCTGCATTTAATAATGATTCATCTAATTCAAATTCATTTTTTAGGAAAAATCTTGTTAATATAGGGTCATATTTATTTTCAAAATTTTCTTTTTTACCAACGATGTTGCTTTCCTTTTCTTTTTTCCATATGTAAATAACATAGCCTACATAGCCAATTGATATTAAATATAAAATAATAGTTTTTAAAATTGCTATACCAGGAAAAATTGCTACAATAATTGTTGCCAAAATATTCACTAATACAACTATCATAATTATTTTTAATATTTCTTTTTTATCATTCCCTTTTATTTTAATATTAAAATTCATTTTTTTCTCCCATCTTTTAAATCAAGTTATTTTTTTATTTATTTAATATTTTTTATTTAATTTGATTTAATAATTAATTTATTTTATTTAATTCGATTTCATAATTAATTAATTTATTTATTATTTTATTTAATTTTAATATTTAATCAGTTAAATTTATTTTATTTTTAATTTTTATATTTTTTAATCAATATTTTTTATAAATTAATTAAATTATATTTTATATGTAATTTATCAAAAATATCTTTTTCTCTTTCTGTACAAGTAAATAAAATAATTTGTCTATCTTGATATGTATTTGCTAAATATGTTAATATATTTTCCAATCTTTGTGTATCATAATATGCAAATGCTTCATCTAAAATAATTGGCATTTTTTCTGTTGATAAATCTTCTGTCATAGAAAGTCTCAAGGATAAATATAATTGGTCTATTGTTCCAACACTTAATCGTTTTCCTTCCACATAATTTCCATTTTCTAATTCTACGATTAGTCCTGTATCGTCTTGTACCATAACTTTGTCATATTTTCCATCTGTTATCTTGCTGATATTTTTTGAAAGGTTCTCTGTAAATTTAGGGGTAACGGTGTTTTTCATTTTTTGGTACGCTTTTTCTAAAATTGATTTTGCCAAATTCATACTTTTTTCTAATTTTCGTAAGTTTACAATTTTTTCATTATTGTTAACAATTTGTTCTTCTATTTTCATCAAATTATCCACTTTAGGTTCTACATTTTCTTTATCCAAATCTAATGCATGTAACTTAATTTTTATTTCATTTAATTCTTTTTGTATTTTATCAATTTCCTCTTGTATATTTTTTATTTCACTTTTTTCTAAAATATTTTTATTTTTTATTTTATTTAAATAATTATTTTTTATTTTTTCTATTTCTAAATTAATATTTAATTTTAAATTATTTTTTAATTCATTTATTTCTTTTTCTAATTCTTCATTATTTTTTTCTATTATTTTATTTTCATTTAAATAATTATTTTTTTCATTATTTATTTTTTCTTCTTCATTTTTATTTTCTTTTTCTAATATTTTTATTTTATTTTTTTTATTTTTTAAAAATAAAATAGAAAAAATTAAATCCATTGGGAGAGTAAGAAGAAAAATATAATTAAAAATTGTATTTTTTATAAAAATAAATTGTAAAATATTTATTAAAATAATAAATATAAATAAAATAATGAATTTATTTTTTAATTTATTTTTATTTTTTATTAATGTATTTATTTTTTGATTATTTTTTTCAAATATTTTTTTATTTCCATTTTCTATTTCTAAAATTTCTTTTTTATTATTTTTTATTTTTTCATTATTTTCATTTTTTATATTTTCTTTTATTTTTATTTTTTCATTTTCTATTTTTTCATTTTCATATATTTTTTTTATTTTATTTAAATATTCTAATTCCATTTCTAAATTTGAAAATTTTTCCAATAAATTATTTTTATTTTCTTCAATTTCATATTTTGAATTTTTAAATTTTTCTAACTTTTGTTTTTCTTCTTCTAAATTTTGATTTTCTCTCAATAAAATGTTTAATGGCTTTTCCCTAGACCTTTCTGTCCCTATTTCTCCTAATTGTCTTCGGTTAATTCTGTCAATTGCTCGTTTATATGAAACATTATCATCACCTGTTCCTACTAAATTGGCAATTTTTTGAATTAAAATATTTTGTTCACTTTTTTCTAATTTTACTTCTTCTTGATTTACAACAATAGTAGATAAAAATAATTTTTCATCCATTTTTGTTTGCTCATAAAAAAATTCATTTCCCTTTGATTTATCAATATTAAAATTTTTAGAAATATCTTCTTTTTTTTCATTAAATATTTGTGGATTTTTCTTTTTAAAATCTCGAAATACTTCAAAACTTTCTTGGTCATCTAATTGATATTCTATTTTACCCGAAAATTCTTCTCCTTCCCAAGGCTTATATTTTTCAAAATCAGAATAATCTTTTCCATTTTTATTTTTGGATATTCCATAAAATGTATTGACAATAAATTTTAATAATGTTGATTTTCCCGCTTCGTTTTTGCCATGAATAACATTAATATTATCTTCTAAATCAATTTCTTTATCTTTTAATTTTCCATAAGCATTTATTTTTACTTTCTGTATTTTCACTTTATTCTATCATTCCTTTCTCAAAGTGCTAACCTTTTCTTATTATATAAAAGAAAATAACCTGTATCTTGCCTATATATAAATCTTTTATTCCAATGCTTCAAAAGCAATTTCCACTGCCTTTTCAATAATTTCTTTATCTTCTTCACTTTGCACCATTTCTTTTTCTTGTAAAATTTCTTTTGCAAACAATCCTTTTAATGTGTATTCATTCGCAATGGCTTCTAGGTCATAGTTTATTTTTGTATGATTCCTAATTTTAATAATTCTTTCATTTGTTACAAATTTATATAACTCATATGGATTAATTTCAAAATTTCTTTTTCCTGTTAGAATAATTTTAATTAATTGATTTTCTGGTATTTCTAAATTGTTTATTTTTTCGATTAACTCATCTGTTGAAATACTATCTGTTACATCTAATTCTATTTCTTCAAAATTATTTTCACTTAATGGAATAAATTCTGTTTTTACTGTTTTACTTGTTTCATCCAGTTCTCCGACAATCATGCCATGTTCGCCTAATTCATCAAATCCCAAAGAAATTAAAGAACCTGGATATACAATTTTTTGATTTTCATATGAATTATAATCTAATTTATGAATATGCCCTGTTGCAACGTAATTAAACCCTTTTTCTTCTAATACTTTTTTAGGAATGGAATTATATTGTTTTTCTTCTAAGTTGGCACCATCAATCGTACTATGAATTACTAAAATATTTATTTTCTCTTTATTTTCAATTTCTAAATTTTCAATTCCACAATCTGTACAGTAAAAATCATCAAATCCATAGCCATATATATCGGCATCTTCTAATTCCACTTTTTCAAATTTTGAAGAAAATATATGTACATTTTCATTCCATTGAAATCTTGTATAATATGAATTTTTGATAAAAGGGTCATGATTTCCCGGACTAATAAATATTTGTGTATTTGGGATTTCTGTAAATAACTGATTGATATATTCAATAGTGGATTTTCTGATATATTGTTGTTCGTATAAGTCTCCTGCTATAAAAAAATATTTTATTTGATTTTCTTTGATATAATCAATTACTTTTTTGAATACTTTTCTTTGTTCTAATCGTTTCATATCTCCTAAGTTTTCTCTATCTGATAGATTAATAAATGGACTATCAAAGTGTATATCTGCAATATGTACAAATTTCATATTTTCTTTTTCCTCTTTTCTTTTTCTGGTTTTTATATCTATGTTTTTATGTACTTTTCTTAATGCTATGATTGTATACTAATTACTATTTTTTTTCAAGTAGCTAGGCGAAAATTTTTTTGGTTTTTGTAACTATTTGTTACAATTCACAGCTTAAATTATTTTATTCAAACCGAAAACCAGTAATATATAAATATTTTATGAAATTAAATGTGCTAATGAAGAAATATTACAAATTCTTGCATTATCAAGTAGGAAAATCTCAGACTTGCTGTGAGAAATGCCTGCTTTATAATGCTAGAATTTTTATATTTCGTAATGCCAGCCATTTAATAAATAAAATATTTATATATTACTGGTTTTCGGTTGTTTTTAAAATTGACCGTGAACTGTAACAATCATTATACAATTTCCTATAATACAAAAAATAAGAACGAAAATTCTGACATTTTGTTGTCAAAATCTCCGTCCCCATTGACATTTAATTTTCCTCATTTAATGGTCCAAACAATTCATCAAATTTTGCCTCTAGCTCTTTTTGTAAATCATACATATCGTCTTCCTCTTCTTTAACGGGTTCTTGTGGCAAAACTGGTGCATCATCAAAACTACTTAAATCTAATGTATTTTCTTGTTTTGCCTTTGGTTGTTCTGATGATTTATTTGTTTGTTTCTCTGCCAGTTTTACTTCTTCTTTTTTCTCTTCTTTTTTATCTGATGGCTCATCATCAAATAAATCATCTAAAGATTCTACTTTTAAATTGTTTGCTTGTTCCTTTTTCTCATCCTCTGGAACATAAGGATTATATGGGTTATATTTTCTCCATGTTCCTCTTTCGATTTCTCCTATATCATTATGGCTTATCTCAAATTGTTTCATTTCTTTTGCCATCGGATGTTGGAAATAATAGAATTTCTTTGCTTTTACTGGTTTGATACCTTTTTCGTAAATAATACAATCATCATTATCCATTCTTCTTAGTTCATCTGGTGTCATTAAGGCTCTTGCCATAACTTGGTCTGATACACTTTTTCCTGTTTTCCAGTTTTGTCTATCTCTGTTAACAGAAATACTATCTCTTTCAATTGTTTTTTCTCCTAAAGCTTTTGAAAAATATTCCACTGTTTTATATGAGTTACTTCCTAGGAATACGTGTGTATCACAGTTACCCATAATGGTTTCATATGATTTTTCATAAACCGCTTCCAACTGGTCCACGTTTTGTAAAATAACACTAAAAGATATTTTTCTACTTCTTGAAGTTGAAATCTTTTTATCAAAGTCTGGTATTTTTCCTATATTTGCAAACTCGTCTAATATAAAAAATGTTCGCTCTTTTAGTTCTCCACCATTTTGATCCGCATAATCATATAATTGTTGTATCATTTGAGCAAAGAATATTGTTAATAAAAAGTCATATGCTGCATGGGTATCTGATGAAATAACATATACAGCCGTTTTTTCATTTCCGATTTCTTCAAAGTTTATGGTATCTGTTGAAGTTAATTCTGCAATTTCTTTTGAATCGAATTTACCTAGTTTTGATTGCAATGAACTTAAGATTGAACTATAAGTTTTTTCTGGTGCAATTTCAATAGATTTATAGTTCATTCTTGCTGGATGGTCATATGGTAATTGACTCATTAATTCTGTAAGAAGGTTACTTCCTCCATTCGTGTTTGCTGCCCTTACCAATTCTGCACAGCTGGCTAAGTTTTGTTCTTCTTCTGGTCTTGTTGCTAATAAATAATAGATCAAGGCTTTTAATAACATTTCTGCTGAATCATCCCAGAATGGATCTGATCCTGACCCTTCTGTTTTTTGCCCTTTGACAATTGTATTAGCAATAACATCTACATCTAATCCTGATGAAATATGCATTAATGGATTATATCCATCACTATATTCTGGCCTTACCAAATTTAACACTTTTATTTTATATCCATGTGCTTTTAAATATCCTGCTGTTGTATCATACAATTCTCCCTTTGGATCTGTAAACACATAAGATCCTAGCATTTGATATGCATTTGGAATAGAATATGAAGCAGATTTACCAGAACCTGATCCGTCCTACTACCAAGACATTGATATTTCCTCTTTTATTGACTGGTAAATAATTATTTTCTGCTAAAATAATTCCTTTATTTTTGCTTAATATTTGATATTGTTCTCCTCTTTGGCTCCAATCACTTGAACCATGTTCAATATCTGTAAATTCATTTTTTGGAGCTGATTTCACAAATCCAATAAAGAAAAACAAAGCATAAAAAATGCTTACTACAATTAACATAGAAATATATGAACCCATAGAACCTTCTGTTAATATACTTCCAAATGATTGAAATGGATGCATAAAAGAATTTCCAATATTTTCGATAAATATTTCTAAGTCTAATCTACCTTCTGCATTTGCAATATAGTAAGTATGTATCACAGGTGCAACAAATGCTATGGCGATAAATACCCATAGTATTGCAAAAATGATAAAATTTTTTCTATTTCTTCTAATAGCACCTTCAATTTTGTAGTTCATGCTAATTACTCACCTACTCTTTTGTTTTCTATCTTTGCTCTTCGTTTTCACTCTTTCTTTTCTTTGCTTTTCTGTTTGCTTGTAACTTCTCTTGGTTAGCAACGTCTTGTATACGTTTTGCTGTTTTTATAGTCTCTGGAGATTCTTTTGATTTCGTAGTAATCCCTTTTTCGTCTTTTCTAGATATTGTTCCATCATCTTCTAAAGTTATTTGTACAATTTTGGCTGTTCCATCTATAACGGGTAGACTTTTATCTACAGTTTCTGTTTGTCCATATTCTCCACCGTCTTCAAGACTTTTTTCTTCTCCCATTTCTTTTTCTACTACTTTGTTTATGAAACAATACGCAGTTATTAACACACTGTTTAAATCTGGATTTTGCATTGCTTTTGGATTATTCATTTAAACTTTCCTCCCTTAATCCTCTTTTTTGTCCCTGATTTCAAAGGCAAAATAAGGTTTATTTGGTTTCAACTTACATTTTCCTTTTACTTCATTTGTTTTTTCATCAAAATAAAGTACAGGCTTTACTTCTTCTGTTGTTTCTGGGTCAATAACACAAATAGGTCTCTTCAAATTTGGTGTGTACTTAAAATCCTTTATTTCTGTTTCTTTTTCTGAATATATACTGTCAAACTTTAAAGGCATTGGTTTTTTACTGATAGAAACTTTATTACCTTCCAAAACAGCAGTATTAACAACCACTCTATCTTTTCCAAAAGACAAAATAACCAATTCATCTTGGTCTACTGATGGAAAATCCACATAAAAGGTCTTTCTTATCATGTCTCCTCTAATTTCATCTGTTGAGTCTAACCTTTCTAAAACATATTTTGGATATTCCTTCATTAGAGCCTTTGGGGTCTTTAGAATTTGATAGATGACTGTACTTACTCCCTTTGGATCTGTAATGCTAAAGCTCTTTCCTTCCCATGTCTCCATTTTTTTCCCTCCATTTCTATGTTTTTTAATCCATAGCTTATCCTTTGTTATTTTACATTACTCAAAGTTATATTTTTATAATGTAAAAATAAATTTGTTTCACCACTATTTATTTTACACGAAAATACATATATTGTCAATATATATTTTATGTAAATTTTTCGATGTTTTCCTACTCATTTCTTGGATTAAATGTTGATATCATATTTAGTTGTTCAAATATTCTTCTCTCATCATTTGTTAATTTCTTAGGTACCATGATTTTTACTTCTGCGATCAAGTCTCCTCTAGAACCTCGTCCATCTTTATATCCTTTTCCTGGAATTCTTATCTTTTCTCCGCTTTGGATCCCTTGTGGAATATATACTTTTGTTTCTTCATCAATCGATTGAATATTTACCCTTGTTCCCAAAGCTGCTTCCCATGGGGTAATACATAAGTCTGTGTACAAGTCACAGCCTTGAAGTTTGAATTTTTTATCATCTTTTATGTTAATTTTAATGAATAAGTCTCCATTTTTTGCTCCATTAATTCCTGGTTTTCCTTGCCCAATTAGCCTTATTTTTTCTCCATTTCTAATACCTTGAGGAACTGTTACTGTAAAAGTTTTCATCTTTCCTTCTACCGTCCTTAAAGATATTTTTTTGTCCAAACCATAAAAAGCTTCATAGATAGTTGCATTAATCTCTGTTTCTACATTTTCTCCTCTTAATGGTTCTTTTTCTTTCCCTTCATCTGTATCTTGACGATTTTGTTTAATATTTCCGAAGAACATTTTCACAAAAGATTCTTTTCCTTTAAAACTAAATTTTTTATTAACTATATTGTGAGAGTTCCATATTCTATCATATTTTCTTTTTGAACTCGGAACAGATAATGTTCTATATGCTTCATTGATATCCTTAATACGTTCCTCTGCTAAACTATCACCTATATTTACATCCGGATGATATTTTTTAGCTGCATTTCGATAAGCAATCTTTATTTCATCAATAGAAACTCTACTCGTTTCTAAGCCTAATATTTTATAATAATCTTTAAAAACCATTTGACATCCTCCCCCACAATCAGGTGGCTCCATTATATCACAAGAAATATGGGTTGTCTACAATTTTTATTTATTTGATAAGACAGTTTGGGACAGGTAGCTTTTTGTTTCACTTTTGTCGAAAAATGACGAATGTTTGATAAATACTTTTTTTAGATATTTTTTTTATTAAATTTAGAAATTAAAAAATGTATATATTATTTTATGAAATTAAATGTGCAAATGGAAGAATATTACAAATTTTTACACTTGTAATGTTAGAATTTGTATATTTTGTAATATTAGCCATTTAATGAATAAAATAATATATACATTTTTGTTATTTTAAATCAAACTAAAAAACGTCTTTAGCATTCGTCATTTTTCGACAAAAGTGAAACAAAAAGCTACCTGTCCCAAACTGTCTCTATTAATTTATCTAATAATGCACTATACGGAATTCCTACTGCCTCAAATAATTTTGGATACATACTGATTTTTGTGAAGCCTGGCAAAGTATTGATTTCATTTATATATACTTTATTTGTTTTATCTTCTACAAAAAAATCTACTCTAGACAATCCTTTTCCATCTATTGCTTTAAAGGCTTTTACTGCTAATTTTCTAATTTCATCTGAAGTCTCTTCATTAATTTCTGCTGGAATAATTGTTCTTGAATTTTCATTTTGATATTTTGCATCATAGCTATAAAATTCATCTGCTGGTTTTATTTCCCCTACGCAAGAGGCTTTTACGTCCTCATTTCCAAGTACTGCACATTCTACTTCTTTTCCCTGAATTCCTTTTTCTATTAAAATTTTATTGTCAAATTTTCCTGCATATTGGATTGCTTCTTTTAATTCTTCCTTAGTTTTTGCTTTGTTAATTCCCACACTGGAACCAGAATTAGATGGTTTTACAAAAGCTGGGAAGCCGATTTCTTTTTCAATGATTTCTACTGCCTCTTCTATTTGCATTTTCTTTTCATTAAATTCTTTATCTACATATGTATATCTATCTTTACATTTTTTCAAATATATGTATGGTGCTTGTGCAATATTTGCTCTATCAAAAATAATTTTTGTATAGGCTTTATCCATACCAACACTGGAAGCTAATACGCCACATCCTACATATGGTTTTTTTAGCAATTCAAACAATCCTTGAATAGTGCCATCTTCGCCATATAATCCATGTAATACAGGAAATACGACATCTAGTGCTTGCAAATATTCTATAATATTACCTATTTTTTCTGTATTGCTCAACTTTTCATCTATTTCTATTTGGTCTTGTGCAAGATAACGATACCAATCGCCTTTTTTACTTATATACATTGGATATACTTCATATTTAGTTTTATCCAAATTTTGAAAAATGGAATTTGCTGACATTACAGAAACCTCATTTTCCGTTGACATTCCGCCAAAAATTAATCCTATTTTCATTTTCATAATCTTCCCAACCTTTCTTTTAAGATGTTTTTTTAATAATATAATCTTTATTAAATATAAAATTATTTGAAACCTTTAAATTACTTAATCTCAAGGTAAAATACAAATTATATTATTTTATTTAAAAGAAAATCAATTTTTTATATTTATTACGATTTTATATATTTGACTTAACTTTTTCTGCAATTTCAAAAAATCGCATACCATTTGAGGCTTTAAATAATATAACATCATTTGGTTCTATAATTTTCTTTAATAAATCTACAATTTCTTCTTTGTTTTCAAAATAATATATACGATTTTCATCAAACCCTTGTTTTTTTGCACTCTCCACGATATATTTTGCATTTTCTCCACTACAAATTAATATATCAACAGCATTTTCATATACAATTTTCCCTATACTTTCATGCAATTCTTTGGCAAACTCTCCTGTTTCCAATACATCTCCTAAAACTGCAATTCTTCTATTGGCATTGATATGTTTCATGTAGGCTAAACTTGCTTTTACAGATTCGACACTAGAATTGTATGCATCATTAATAATTTTAATGCCATTTTTACATTCTGTGACTTCCATTCTATTTTTGGTAAGTTGAAAACTTTCAATTCCTTTTTTTATATCTTTTATTTCTATATGTAATAATTCTCCAACCGCTATGGCACACAAGCTATTTAAAATAAAATGCTCTCCTCCAACTGGTACTCTCATTTTTTCTTCTTTTCCCATTAAAGAAGCTGTATAAGAACTTTCATCTTCTTTCATATCCATACTTTTAGCTTGTATATCACTTTCCTGATAAATTCCATATGTTTTTATTTTGTATGTATTTTTTGCTTTTTCATACCACTTATGTAATAAATCATTGTCATTATTGATAACCACATATGGTTCTTTGGCACCATCTAATATTTCTAATTTTGCCTTTAAGATATTTTCTCTTGACCCCAAATTTCCTATATGTGAAGTACCAATATTGGTTATTACACATATATTAGGTTTTGCAATTTCAGAAAGTAAATGAATTTCTCCAAAATGGTTCATTCCCATTTCTAACACCATTGCTTCTATGTCTGTTGGTGCATTTAAAATCGTGAATGGTAAACCAATATTGTTATTGTTATTTCCGACAGTTTTTAAAGTATGATACTTTTGTGATACAACATTTGCTACAATATCTTTTGTACTCGTTTTTCCTACACTTCCTGTAATAGCCACAACTGGTACATCATATAACTGTCTTTTATAACTTGCTATAGCATATAAAGCTTCTAATGTATCTTTTACCTGAATAATCACTTTATCGCTATAGCCCTTTAAATCATTTGCTTCAAACACTATGTCTTGTACAATTACCCCCATTGCACCATTATCTAATGCTTGTTTCCAAAAAAGATTTCCATCAAACTTTTCTCCTTTAATCCCTATGTATATATCGCCTTTGTGAATGGTTCTTGTATCTTTTGAAAAGTGATTACATATGCCATTTTTATCTCCGATTACCAATTCTCCTTTTGTACATGTTATAATATCTTGTACTGTTATATTTTTCATTTGCTTCACCTCTCATTTCTTTTTTAGCATTATATGCTGAAATCTATTTTTTTGCAACTGTTTTTTGAGACAGTTCGGGCCAGGTTGGTTTTTGTCTCACTTTTGTCGAAAAATGGCGAATGCTTGAAAAAACTTTTCTTGGGATATTTTTTAATTAGGTTTAGAATTAAAAAAATGTATATACTATTTTATGAGATTAAATGTGCAAATGAAAAAAATAGTATATACATTTTTTGTTATTCTTAAATTAAACTGAAAAATGTCTTTATTATTCGCCATTTTTCGACAAAAGTGAGACAAAAACCAACCTGGCCCGAACTGTCTCAAACTATTCTACTGCTCTATTGGCAATTTCTATCGCCTTTGTTACAATATTTCCGCAGTCCTTAGAAGAAACATTCCCCCAGCTTCCTCCGTCTTTTTTAACTTGTTCATATACACCTAACTCTCTTGCAATTTCTTCTCTTAGATTTTCCGAAATTAACTTACTATTTCTAGACATATTTCCTCCTAAAAAATAAAATTTATAAAATTATATATACAATTTTATATTATTAGTATTCTCTTTTTCAGAAGAAATATTTTAGTGAACTTTTTACAATTTTGTCATTTTTTTATTTTAAAGTTATATTATAGCCATCCATTAATTTCCCTTTACATTTTTTTATTATATCTATATGTTTTTTCGATGAATTATGATATAATAAAACAGAATATTCTAAAATGACAAAAGGAGACTTTTATGAATACAAAAAACATAGAATTAGAAAAAAATACATCAACAAATCAAACAGCAAATATAGCCATAAATTCGGAAAACATAAATACAAAAATTCCAAACACACAAAAAGAATTTCATCCAGTAGAAAACTATCATCCTACTAAAAATAAAAGTATTTCAATAGAAATAGCCTCTCTTTTTGGTATTCTTGTATTCGTTTTCATTATTTTGCTATGTATTACCTTTCTAATATTTTCATTTGTCAATAGTCAACATGAAACGATCCTTTCTGGCCTCTATATAAAAGGTATTGATGTTTCAAATTTATCTATTGATGAAGCAAAAGAAAAAGTACAAAATTATATAAATGAAAATTTGCCAGAAAATATTAATTTAGTACATAATGATTATGAAACTAGTATTCCTCTTTCTGCTTTAGAAGTAAATTTTGATGTTGATTCTGCTGTAGAGCAAGCATATGAAACAGGAAGAACTGGAAACTTATTTGAAAATAGTTGGACTGCTTTAAGAACAATGATTTCAAATGTCAATATTGAGCCTACTTTAACATTAAATGAAGAACAATTAAATATTGCTTTAAATGATATTTCTTCTAAATTACCTGATGCTGTTATCGAAAGTGGTTATTATATTGATGGTAATAATCTGGTTATTACAAGTGGTTCTGAAGGAAATGTTGTTGACGTTAATCAAATGCGTACATATATTAAAAATGGTATTTTAAATTTAACTTTAAAAAATAGAACTTTGGAAATTGCTACTGTCTCTGAACAACCTTCTGAAATTAATATTGATAAAATTTATAGTGAAATTTACAAAGAACCTGTTGATGCCTATTATACCCAAGAACCATATGCTGTCTATCCTTCTGAAAATGGTTTAGACTTTGCTATATCTCTAGACGAAGCAAAAGCTATGCTAGAAGAAGACCAATCAGAATATGTCATTCCGCTACAAACTTTATATCCTAATGTGACAACCAATATGATTGGCACAGAGGCATTCCCAGATATGCTTTCTACCTATTCTACGAGATATTCTACAAGTGATAGAGATAGAACCACTAATTTACAATTGGCAGCTTCTAAAATTAATGGAACTGTATTAATGCCAGGAGAAACTTTTTCTTATAATCAAGTAGTAGGCGAAAGAACCATAGCTGCTGGATATAAAGAGGCTCCTATCTATGTTCAAGGAGAAGTCGTTGATGGATTAGGTGGCGGTATTTGCCAAATTACTTCTACTTTATATAATGCTGTTTTATACGCCAACTTGGAAATTGTAGAAAGAAGTAATCATCAATTTGTTCCATCATATGTAACAGCTAGTAGAGATGCCACTGTTGTATATGGTGCCATCGATTTTAAATTTAAAAACAACAGGGATTATCCTATTAAATTGGTATGTTCTGTTTCTGGTGGTATTGCTCGTTTTGATATTTATGGTTTACGAACAGATAATGAATATGATGTAGAAATTTCTTCTTATGTAACAGGCACTACGTCTACCTCAATCTATTCAGAAGCTTACAAAATATTAAAACAAAATGGACAAGTTGTGAGAACAGAATTGTTATCAAAAGATACATATAAAAGACATTAATTGCCAAAGGGGAGAGATGATTTTGGGGACGGACGATGATTTTGGGGACGGAGCAAAAAATCATCATAAAAAATACTTTATCTAAAATTTTTCTTAAATAAAATGATGATT
>CALWZZ010000026.1 GCA_944386145.1 uncultured Clostridia bacterium
AAAAATCTTTCTAAAAGTTCAATACTATAAGAAAGGTTTTAACTTTTTAAGTTTAACAATAAAATATAGTAAAGTCAATAAAAAAGCCAAAGAAAATTTTAAAAAATTTTTAAAAAATTTTTGTACATTTGAAAAATTTAAAAGCATTCAAAAAGCACTTGATTGTTAGAATAACAACGGTTTTACAGATTTACATATTTTCTTAGAGTATTGAAATCTAAGTAAAAAACAAGAAATAAAATACGACAATATATTGACTTAATTCATCAAAATAGATAAAATAAGAGTAGCGAACAGAACTATTTTTGTAAGTAGTATGAACATTGAAAAATACATATCATTATTCGAATAAAAAGTAAATAAATGTGAATACTATTTACGAGAATAGAGAAAATGAGTTAAGGATTTAAGAAAAATTCAAAACTCTAAGAATAAATAAATAGCTTATAGGTTTATTAAATTCAGAAAATTAGATTTATTTTTTTATATACGGAAAAAATATACAAATGAAATAATACATAAATAATGCAAAAGAAACAAAAGAAAGGAGATTTTATAAAGATGACAAAAATAAAAAATAAAAACAAAAAGAATAATGGTATTACATTAATAGCATTAGTGATTACGATCATTGTTTTGCTAATATTAGCAGGTGTAACGATTGCGACATTAACAGGAGAAAATGGAATATTAACAAGAGCAAGTCAGGCAAGTGAGCAAACAGAAATAGAAGAGGAAAAAGAGGCTATAGGACTAGCATATACTGGCGTTTTGGCAGACAATAATGGAAGTGGAGTATCTGATTCAGAATTGCAAAATGAGTTGCAAAAAAATGGATATAGTGCAACAGTAACAGATAATGGAGATGGAACATTAACCGTAACATTTGAATCTGGGAGAGAATATACAATAGATGAAAATGGAAATATATCAGAGCCAACCATATCTAATATAATTGCTACAATGAAAATAGTTGGAGAAAAAGTAGAAACCCCACCATTGCCAAGTAGTGATTTTACACATACAGAAGGAACAGTAGATACAGGATATGTAATACAAGATAGTAATGGAAATGAATTTGTGTGGGTGCCAGTGGATAAAAATCAAAAGATTCAAATAAATGTAACAAGTAAATCAGGAAATATAGAAAGTATAAGTTTAACAGACCCATATGGAGATGAAATAACATTACCAGATACAGATAATTTAGGAACAAGTTATAGTAATACAGAAATAGAGCCAACTAATAATGGAAAATATATTAATGGAACATATAAATTGTCTGTAACAGTGGGAGAAGAGACAAAAGAAGTAGAGTTAAATGTAAAGAGTTTATACGCGAAAAGAATGTGGGAATTAGAATTGTTTACAGATGAAGTTGCGCAAAAATTGGGATATGAAAATGCGGAAGATTATTATAATAATAGTATGTATGCTTCTTCTGGTATGACTTTAGAACAAGTAAAAAGTATGTTACTAACAATGTATAAGAATTCATATCAGGATACAGAAGATTATACAAAGCAAGTAAATGAAAATGGAGGATTTTATATAGGAAGATATGAGGCAAGTTATGAAAATGGAAGTGTTGTAAGTAAAGAGTCAACAGTTGCTAATACAGGTTCAACATTAGAAAATGGTAAGCTATGGAATTGGATTTCACAAACAGATGCATTATCATATGCGAATAGTATGTATACAAGTTCAGAATTCACAAGTTCATTATTAACGGGAGCAGCATGGGATAGAACATTATCTTGGTTAGAGGAAACTGGTGCAGTATCATTAGAAGAAATTATAGTAGATAGTAAAAGTTGGGGAAATTATAGAGATGATACTTTTTCAGGTACAACAAGTTTAATAAATACAGGCTCAATGCCACAAACGAGAGTTAATAATATATATGACCTAGCAGGAAATTTATTTGAATGGACAACAGAGGCTTTCAACACTGATAGCAGAGTTGTTCGTGGGCGGTGTTTACTACCGCAATGGTTCTAATTCTCCAGCTTGCATTCGTAGCAGCTTTTCTCCTTCTAACAGCTACCTCGACATTGGGTTCAGGCCCGCTTTATATTGTAATGCTGAAAGCTAAAGCCGAAAATTTCAAAAAGACGATAAAATTGTTTTAAAAGTAAAATTTTAATCATAAGGTCTTAACGACTTTAGACGTTAAGGAAGGAATTTTTTCAAATCAAACAAAATGCGTTTAGAAAACGGATTTTGCTAGATTAGGAAAAATTCCCACTAACGTGGCGCCACTAACGTGGCGTTTTTTTGTGCTTTTCAAGCACAAAAAAATGGCACGAAAATAATAGAAAGTGGTGTTAATAATGGGATTTAGTGAAATGATGGAATTATTACAAAAGAAAAATCATGGAAAAATAGTTATCTGTAATATGGGAAATTTTTATATTTCAATAGGAAAGGATGCAATTTTATTAAATCGTCTGATAAATTTAAAAGTTAGTTGTTTTAAACCAGAGATATGCAAAGTTGGATTTCCAATAAATTCATTAGAGAAGTATACAGATTTACTAGTGCAAAAGAGATATAGTTATATAGTATATTATTTTGACCAGGAAAAAGAAGAATTGCAAATATTAGAAGATTATGAAGGAAAATATAATAATAATTTAAAAGAACAAAATATAAATTGTTATATCTGTTCCAAAGGTACAGGAAAATATAAAAGACCAGATAAATATATCATAGCTTTATCAAAATTATATGAAAACGAAGAACAGAATTATTTAAAAGAATCCAAAGAAAATTATATAAAAGATAAAGAACAAATAAATAATAAAAATAATTCTAAAAAAGAAGAGATGAAAAGGAAAAGAAAGATATGGTTTCAAAAGAAGAACAAGAAAACAAATTAGCATTAATACCTAAATCAGAAAAGTATATAGAATATATGTTAGATATCATGATAAAGCTACCCAGAACGGAAAAATTTAGTATAGGAACAGAATATAAGCAAAGTATGTATAAAATGTTGCAGGAAATTATGATGTTAAATAAAGTAAAAAATATGTATAAAATAAAAGATAATGTAAAGTTAAAAAATGAAAATGCAGAGAAATATATTGAAGAGAATTTTGAAAGACAAAATGAATATAAACAATATTTAAAAGAAATCATAAATAGTTTAAATATAATTGATAGCCAATTGAATACACAAAGAATTTATCTAAGGATTATGAAAAAATATAGATGGATAGATGAAAAGAAATTTAGAGTAGCAATGGAATTTATTTATGAAATAGGTAAAATATTAGGAGGGCTTATTAAATATTATGGCAAAAACAATTAGAAATTCATATTATAAATATTTGACTTATGAAAAGTTATTAGAAGCACATTTGAAATCCAGAAAAGGAAAAGGCTATCGAAAAGAAATTATTTTATTTAACTTAAAACAAGAAGAATATATTATGTGGCTTTTGGAAAAATTGCAAAATAAAACATATAAACATGGTGGATATAGCACATTTTATGTAACAGAACCAAAATTAAGAAAGATAGAAAAATCAAAGTATATTGATAGAATAGTACATAGATGGCTTGTTGATAATTTTCTAGAGCCAGCATTTGTACCACAATTTATTAATACATCTTATGCTTGTTTGAAAAACAGAGGAATGCACAAAGCCTGTTTAGACGTACAAAAGGCAATGAAACACTGTCAAAGAATATGGAATGAATATTATATTTTAAAAATGGATATAGCAAAATACTTTGATAACATTAATAAGACCATATTATTTAATATTTTAAAGAGAAAAATAAAAGATAAAGATGTTTTGTGGTTAATAGAAGAAATCCTATATGCACAAAAAAGAGAAAAAGGACTAGAAATAGGAAATTATACATCTCAAATGTTTGCAAATATATATCTTAATGAAATAGATCAATATGTAAAACACATATTAAAGATAAAGTGGTACTTTCGATATCTTGATGATAGTGTGTTGTTTGTAAAGACAAAACAAGAAGCAAAAGAGGTATTAGAAAAAATAAAGATATTTTTAAAAGAAAATTTACAATTAGAATTAAATAAAAAGACACAAATATTTAAATCAAAACAAGGTGTTAATTTTTGTGGATATAAAATAAATCCATATCGACTAAAAATACGTGATAAAGGAAAAAGGAAACTTAAGAAAAAGGTAAAAAGATTAAAATATGAAATAAAACAGGGAAATATGACAAGTAAAGAGGCACAAAAATATTTAGCAGGACATCTAGGATATATAAAAATAGCAAATACGTATAATTTAGAAAGTAAATTATTTTACCAACAAGATGATATCAAGTAAAATGAAATAATAAAAAACTAACAGAAATATATTACAAATGATCTGAAAGACTAGTAAAAAAATAGGGACGAATCAAAAGGTTAACAACACTGATAACAGAGTTAATCGTGGGCGGTAATTACAACAACAATGGTTCTAATAATCCAGCTTACAATCGTAACAACAATTCTCCTTCTAATAGCAACAACAACATTGGGTTCAGGCCCGCTCTAATATTTTTCTAGATTATATATTTTAAGGAATATATACAATGAAATATTAGATATTAAAGGGATTTGTTCCTTCCTGTAATAGGTAAAAATGTATCAGTAAAATAGGTATTAGTAGAATTGAAAATAATTTGAATATACTTATTTTATAACTTTAAATTAATAAAGAATGTAGACATGGTATAGTATTTTTTCGTTGCATATTTAATAACAGAATTAATTTGTAGAAAAAAATTAAATTAAGTAAGGAAAGAAAAATGAATATATGTTTTTTTATGGGGAAAATAGTTAGTGATATAAATTTTAAATTTATAATTCATGATAGAAAAAATATTTCGATTGTGAAATTTGAAGTAGAATTAAATAATAAGAGTAAAATAATAGTTATAGGATATAACGAAATGGCAGATTTTTGTTACAGAAAACTAAAAAAATATGATAATATTGCATTTCAGGGATATCTGGATAGAGAAATAAAAGTTATTTTAGAAAAAATAAAAGTTTTTTGACAAAATCAGAAAAAAGATATACTATAGATTTGAAATAAAAGGCAGTCTTATAAAATAAAAAAGAAAATAAAATGGGGATATAGAAATATGGAATTAAAAAAAGAAAATAAAACAAAAACAGAGAAAAAAGCAGTAGGAGAAGGAATAGAAGAATTATTAATCAGACTAAGGAATGAAAAAGGTTGGTCACGTGTAGAACTTATCTCACATTTATCAAATAAAACAATAAAAGAAAAAGATATTAGAAAATGGGAATTAGGATTAGAATATCCAGATTTAGATATGATTTATGAATTATCAGAAATTTATCAAGTACCAAGTGAAAAATTTGTGCAAGCAAAAAACAATAGTTATGTAAAAGGATTAGGTTCTATTAATATGTTTTTAACAAAATGGATTTGCTATCTATTAGATGTTTCTATAAAAATAGGGCTTGCTTTATTAATTTTATTTTATGTAGTTATGCTTTTCTTAGCATTTGGAACATTTGCATTTATAGGAGCACAAGTAAAAAGATGAGACAATTAGGGCCAGGTGGGGTTTTGTAGCAAAAATGTCGAATATTGTCATTTAAGGTTAAACCTTTTCTTATGACATTATTCGACATTTTTGCTACAAAACCCCACCTGGCCCTAATTGTCTCATTTGCCTAATCCAAAAATTCAATTCCATTAGAAGAAATTTTAGAAACTCTTGCTAAAGAATAAACATCTAAGCCTAAATCCTCTAATTTTTTTCTTCCATCTTGGAAAGACTTTTCAATCACAATACCAACACCTGCAACAGAAGAACCAGCTTCTTTTAAAATTCGATATGCTCCCATAGCGGCTTGTCCATTTGCAAGAAAGTCATCAATAATGAGAATATTGTCATTTTCAGACAAATATTTTTTTGAAGCCATTAAGATGTAATCTGTATTTTTGGTAAAAGAATGGACAGGGGTTTGTATAGTGGTTTCTGTATCTAAAATAGCAGAGGATTGCTTTTTAAAAATAATAAAAGGCACATTTAATTTTGAAGCTACTGAGTAAGCAGGTGCAATTCCAGAAGATTCAATGGTAACAACTTTTGTAATATTTTTATCTTTAAAATAATTGGCAAATTCTTCGCCAATAGAATCCATTAATTTTGTATCAACTTGATGATTTAGAAAATTGTCAACTTTTAAAACATGTTCATTAATAACAATACCATCTTTTTTAATTTTTTCTTTTAATAAATCCATACAAGATCAGCTCCTATTTATATATATTTATGAAAACCATTATAACATAAAATGTCGAAAAATAGCAAGGTTTGTGAAAAATATTGTATCTTTTAAATATAAAAAATGCATGAGTGTAAATAGAAGTTTAAGTATAAAGTAGTTAGGATTATAAAGGAAGATAAGAAACTGAGAGAATTCATAAAATCTTTACAAAATTTCCTTGACAAACACAAAAAAAAGATATAAGATAAGGCTGAAATTAAGCACTATTCCTAATTTTAAGAGAAATTTTAGGAAACAATATTTCATAAACAGTGCAAAGCTTTATGGAATATGTGAAGATTGTAAATCAAAAATTAAAGAATAGGGAGGAATTAAAATGGAAATCAATTTAGCAGGTACAAAGACAGAGAAAAATTTAATGGAGGCTTTTGCAGGAGAATCACAAGCAAGAAATAAATATACATATTTTGCATCTAAAGCTAGAAAAGAAGGATATGAGCAAATAGCAGCTATCTTTGAAGAAACAGCAGCCAATGAAAAGGAACATGCAAAAATGTGGTTCAAATTATTACAAGGTGGAGAAATTAAATCTACATTGGAAAACCTACAAGCAGCAGCTGAAGGAGAAAATTATGAATGGACAGATATGTATGACAGAATGGCTAAAGAAGCTAAAGAAGAAGGATTTAACCATATTGCATACTTATTTGAAGAAGTAGGAAAAATTGAAAAAGAACATGAAGAAAGATACAAAAAATTAATCGAAAATGTTGAAGGTGGATTAGTATTTAGCCGTGATGGAGATAGAATCTGGAAATGTAGAAACTGCGGACATATCGTTATTGGAAAATCAGCTCCAGAAATTTGTCCAGTATGTAGCCATCCAAAAGCATATTTTGAAATTAAAGCCGAAAATTATTAATAAATTAGAAAAGGCAAGAATGAAAGTTCTTGTCTTTTACACGTATTTATAAAAAAGAGAGGAAAATTGTATGGTATATAAAACATATTATCAATCACCAGTAGGAAAACTGTTCATTGCAAGTAATGAAGAAAATTTAATTGGGTTATGTATAGAAGGACAAAAGTATTATTTAGATAAAATTGAAAAAGAAGCAATTTTAAAAGATGATATAATAATATTAGAGAAAACAAAAGACTGGCTAGACAGATATTTTGGAAAAGAAAGACCAGAAATATCAGAATTGCCATTAGCTCTGGAAGGAAATGCATTTAGACAATGTGTATGGAATCTGCTATGTAAAATACCATATGGAGAGACAACAACATATGGAGAATTAGCAAAAGAAGTAGCTAAAAAATTAAATAAACCATCTATGTCTGCACAAGCAGTAGGAAATGCTGTTGGACATAATCCGATTTCTATTATTATACCTTGCCATAGAGTGGTTGGAAAAAATGGTAGTCTAACTGGTTATGCAGGGGGAATTAAGAACAAAATAAAGTTATTGGAATTAGAAGGTGTGAATAGGAAAAACTTTTTTATACCAAAATAGAAAAATTTTATTACATAAAAAGATGAAAAAAACTGTATAAAAATTAAAAAATTGAGAATGATATAAAACGAAAAGCCAATAAATAAGCCAGTTAGAAGAGAAATGTGAAAGTTTTGTAAATTTTAGCACTCTCCTATTGACTTTGCTAAAATTAGGTATATAATTATAAATGTAAAAAGATAAAAGTACTTTTAATCTAAATATGTGCTACCGAAGATAAGGTGTCAACACATAAATATAATTTGAAGGAGTTGATTATTATGATGATGATACCAAGAAGAAATCACTTTGATTTATTTGATGAAATGTTTAGGGACCCATTTTTTGATGGAACAGAAAGTAAGGTAATGAAAACAGATATTAAGGAAAAGAAAGATAAATATCTAATTGATATTGATTTACCAGGATATGAAAAAGAAGATATTAAAATGGAAATATCAGATGGATATTTAACTGTACACGCAAGTGTTAATAAAGAATTAGATGATGAAAAAGAAAAAGGAAAATATGTACGTAAAGAAAGATATGTAGGAGAATGTTCAAGAAGCTTTTATGTAGGAGATAATGTAACTGAGGACGAAATTAAAGCAAAATTCAAAAATGGAACATTAACTATCGAAGTACCTAAAAAAGATGATAAAAAAGAATTACCAGAAAAGAAATATATTCCAATTGAATAAAAAAATCTAGCCAAGCTAGATTTTTTTTGTTATAAAGATTTAATTTCTTCTTCAGATAAATTGGTTATTTTTTGAATAAGTTTTATGTCTAATCCTTCTGCTTTCATTTTTTTAGCAATTTCTTTTTTCTCTTCAGCTTTTCCCTCAGCTCGCCCCTCAGCACGTCCCTCGGCTAGACCCTTAGTTCGTCCTTCGGCTAGGCCAGCAGCTAACCCTTTTCTTTTTGCCTCGTTCATTTCGGTATTATAGGTTAATCTACTTCTTTCTCTAATTTCGTATAATTCTCTTGCGTATTCATCTGCACTCATTTCTGTTAGTTGATCTACTGCTTCTTTAATTTCTTCATTATCATTTTTACACTCTTCTATCATTTTTTGATCGCCCCCAATCACATATAACCATTTTTCTAGTAAATCTCCTACTCGTGGTTTTTTCTTTCTAAACTTTGCTAATTCTATTATATAATATTTACACATCTTTGTGAAATACTGATCTTCTTCTTTATAGCCCATATCGACATGTCTTATTTCTTCTGTTTCTTCATATTTTAACATTGCTAAATTTAAGTATGAATTTCGTTTTATAATAGAATCATTTACGATACATATAACGATTGTATCTTTTGCATCCCTATATTCCTGTGATATTTTGATATCTCCTGCAATTAATTTTGCATTATATACAACTAATCTTCTATCAATAGCTGTTGCATTTCCTACCTGCATTTCAATATCAATAATAGTATTTTCGTTAATTTCTGCTTTTATATCTAATATACTTAATTTTTCGTTTATTGTTTCTTTTGGAATTTCTGGATTTTTTATTTCTATTTTTTGTATACTAATTTTTAATATAGCCTCTAATAGGCTTTTTAATATTCTTTCATTGCCTCCTTTGCCAAAAATACGTTTAAAAACATAGTCATTTGATAATGGTAGCATATCTACTTTTTTTACATTACTTGTTTGGTTCAATAAATTTTCTCCTTTCATTTTAACAGATTTTTTTTGGTTATACAATATAATATTAGAATAAAAAATTGACATTATTTGATAAAAATTTTAAATATTAGTTTTTTGAATAAAAAGATAGAAAAAGAATAAAAATAGAAAGATATTGTGGAATATAGAATAAAAATAGTAAAATAGATAAATATTTTTTTATGGAAAGTTATAAAATATAAGATAAAATAATTTTTCTGCCAACAAATTTCTATATGTGCTAAAAAAATTTCAATAAATATAATTAGATGAAAAGTGGAAAGAAGATTTCTTATAAATATAGATTTGACAGAATAATTAAAAATATATAGATATAATTTTTTGATAAATAGAATAATAAAATAATAAAAAACAACAAATATATAATTTAAGATTAAAAAATATAACCAAAAAACTTATGTTAACACTATATCATGAATAGTTATAAAATGCAAGGAATTATAAGAAACTTTATAAAAAATTAATGTGTTACGAATTACATGATTTGATTTATAAAAATTGAAATTTTTAAGTATTTGTATATAAAAATTTTCCTAGAGTTAAGTACTCTAAGAAAAATTTTTCATGTTTATAATAACAATAAAATATTATAAAGTCAATAAAAAACGAGAAAACTTTTGCATAAAAGTGAATATAAAAATGCAGAGGAAAATAGTAACGAAAACATGCTTAAAACGCCTTTATATCAATGCTTTTACAAATTAAAATGCTTCTTAGAGTACTTAACTAACAGTAAATAATTTATCAAAATAAAAAGAAAAAACAAAAGAAAGAGGTATAAAGGATGAAAAAAATAAAAAATGAAAAGCAAGTGGAAAAGAAGGAACAAAATAAAAATATAGAATTAGGGAGCAAAAAAGTAAAAACAGAAAAAGGAATTACAATATTGGCTTTAGTCATAACAATAATTGCTCTATTAATCCTAGCAGGAATAACAATAAGTGCTATAACAGGAGATAATGGACTTATTCAAAACGCAGGGAAAGCAAAAGAAAGTGCAGAAATTGATAGTGAAAAAGAAGCAGTAGAAACCGCGACAGTAGAGGCTATGGGTAAAAATAAATATGGAAATGTAGTTAGAAGTGAACTACAAGAAGAATTAAATAAAGATTTAGGCGATGGTATAACTAGTGTGTCAGATGGAGATAATGAAGAATATATAGTAAAATTTATTCAAAGTGAAAGATATTATACGGTTAATGCAAATGGAGATGTTGAATATATTAAAGTGACAAACGGAGAGAAAGTTTTAACAGTACAATGTGTTGATAGTAAAAATCAACTATTGTCAGAATATCAATATATGATATTACAAGATCAATATTCAAAAAAAGCACCTGAAATAGCAGGATATATACCTCATGAAGAAAGCATAACTGGGGAGATTACAGAAGATACTACCATTACCTTTATATATTATTTAATTTTTAATAATGAGAATACGCTTGTTTTTACGGGATTAGATCAATCTGGAAATATTACAACAAATGAAAATCAAATTGTTAGTTATATGGTTGGAGATGGAAGTAGCACCTATGGGAATGGCTTAAAGGAAAAAGAGATTAGTGGGGTATTGAAAATACCAGAAACATATAATGGAAAGAAAGTAACCAGAATAGGGCAAAACGCTTTCAGAGAAAATAATAACATATTTAGAGTAGAAATTTCTGACAATATAGAGAGAATAGATTTGTATGCATTTAATAGAGCGAATAATATGGAAAGTTTAGTAATTGGAAAAAATGTTACCAATATAGGAAATTATAGTTTTTGGCATTGCGGTAATTTAAAAAGTGTAACATTTAAAAATAACAATGATTGTTGGGGCGTAACTAGTTTTGGTGGATGTGGTAACTGGACAGAAATTAATATAAATAATACGAATACTGCATATAAAGTTGAAGATAATATTTTATATTCAGCAGATGGAAAAATATTAAAACTATGTCCAAGAGGACGTACAGGAGAGTTTGTTGTTCCAGAAACAGTGGAAACAATAGACCCAAATGCGTTTGCATATACATATTCACTTTCAAGTGTTGTTATAACAGATAATGTAAAACAGATAAATGGAAGTGCATTTAATTCTTCTTATATAAGTAACATCAAAATAGGAAAAAATATAGAAAATATAGGATTAGCAGCATTTTATAATTGTATATATTTAAAAAATATAACAATAGACTCACTAGTGATTGCAGAAAATTTAACTTCAGGAGATTCTTGTGAACATTTATTATATTTTGCCGAAACAATTTATTTAAAAGAGGAAATTGCAGATGTTGGAGAATATATAACAACAAATTATACGCAAACAGACTCAGATAAAACAGGCTATGTAAAATATATAAAGTAGAATATGATAATATGACGATGGTTTTTATAAAAATATTAAAAAATTGTAATCATGAAGTTAATGACATTAGATTTGTCTCTAAAATTTCCTTAAAAAGAAACCTCTCCAATTGAACAAAAAAATGGAAAATTTTTATTAGTAAATTTGTAAATAATTAAAAGAAAATAGGAAAAAATAGATTTTAGTGGAGGTGAAAAAATGAATAAAACAATAAAATTCATTCTATTTTTAGTAGCAATATTTGCTATTTCATTAATCGTACCAAATTTCAGTAAAGCAGCAACAACTGCAACTGATGAAAGTTCTTTACTTAGTGCTATATCTAGTGTAAGTGATGGAGAAACCATAACTTTACAAAATAATATAACGGTAACAGCACCAATCGTTATCCAAAAAGAAGTCATTATTGATGGTAATGGATACACAATAACAGGTTCTAGTGATTGGACATCAACATCAGGAAATCAAACAATGTTTACAGCACAATTATCTGCTGGTAAATTGACTTTAAAAAATGTTAATTTACAAAATGGACCAAAATATGGTGTACAATCTTATGATGGTGCAACTGTTATATTAAATAATGTTTCTATAACAGGATTTAGATATGGTGGTGTTCTTGCCAATGGTGGTAATGTAGAAATTATCGATTTACATTTAGGATATAATGGAACAACTGCCAATAATGGTATTGAAATTGCAAAAGGAGCATCTGCAACAAATAATCCAACATTAACCATGAATGGTGTTTTAACATCTGATACAACAGAAAATGTTGTAAGAGTGGCTGAAAATGATAGTTTAACTGAGTTTACAATTACAAATACACCAAATACAACTAACAAAGTAGTTTTAACAGACAACAGTATAGTCTTAACAGATAAAAATAATAATGTTGTTGCAGAATCATCTGTACCAGATAAAGTAACAGGTAATGCAGATGAACAAAAAGTTATTGTAACAGTTATTGCTAATGAACAAGAAATTCGTTTCACAGCAAATGAAGGAACAATGATAACAGCAGATTTAGTATCATCACATATTGTATTAGAAGATAATGAAAAAATCGATGGATACTATACAAGTGCAGATTATACAACAGAATTTAATTTTAATGAAGCTTTAAATGCAGATACAACTATTTATGCAAAAATTTCTACAGTAGAAGCAACTGTACCAGAAGAACCAGTACAAGAGCCAGAACCAGAAGTAAAAGACGAAACACCAAAAACAGGTGTGGAAAACTATTTAGGATTAGCAGTACTAACAATTATATTAGCGTTAACTATTATAGTTGGTATGAAAAGAAAAGAACAAAATTAACGTGATTAAAATTTTTTGAAGTTATATAACACACTGAAAGGATAGGCAGAATGTCTATCCTTATATAATATATTTGGTTTGGAAAATAGACAATAGATGAATGGATAAAAGGAAGAGAAGATTATGAAAAATGATACAAAAGTAAACCATAAGAAAATATATAAGCTAATTTATTTTTTGCTGACAGTACTCATCATATTATCAAGCATTTATGTTATCAATTTTTTCTCACTAAAGCAAGAAGCCAAGGAACAAAGCAATCTATTAAATGCAATCAGTATATATCAAAATGAAA
Organism: uncultured Clostridia bacterium; assembly: GCA_944386145.1. Taxonomy (GTDB): domain Bacteria; phylum Bacillota; class Clostridia; order TANB77; family CAG-508; genus CAG-269. The sequence goes on from CALWZZ010000026.1 coordinate 13,423, forward strand.
CAGGAAATGAAGAAACACAAAATATATCATCAGAAGAAAATGAAAAGATTGAAGAAGTAGCAGAAGAAAATACACGGAGCAACTTCAGAAGAAAGTGTAAATATGCAAAATCAAGAAACAGAAAGAATGTTGCAAGTAAGAGAATTACAAGAACAAAACGCAGATATTGTAGGTTGGTTAGAAATTGAAAATACCAATGTCAATTATCCTGTATTACAAGGAACAGACAATAGCTATTATATGACACATAATTACAAAAAGGAAAAATCAAAAAATGGTTCCATTTTCTTAAATGCAGATTATGACTGGAATATACCTAGTAATAATTTGCTCATATATGGTCATAACTTAGGCAATGGAATGATGTTTCAAGAATTATTAAAATATGAAAAGAAAAGTTATTATCAAGAACACCCAACAATTCATTTTACGACAACAGACGAAGATGCAGAATATGAAATTATTTCGGCCTTTAAATCAAAAGTATATTATAAATCAGAAAAAAATGTATTTCGTTATTATTTTTTCATTAATAGTGAATCAGAAGAGGAATATAATGCGTTTGTAAAAAATGCAAAAAAAGCTTCTCTGTATTCGATTGATTCAACAGCAAACTATGGAGACCAGTTAATTACATTGTCTACTTGTTCTTATCATGTGGAAGATGGAAGATTTGCAGTTGTAGGAAGAAAGAAATGAGACAATTTGGGCCAGGTGGGGTTTTGTAGCATTTTTGTCGAAAAATGTAGAATATCAATATAGTTATTCGCCATTTTTCGACAAAAATGCTACAAAACCCCACCTGGCCCAAATTGTCTCCCCAAATAGTATATAGAGTATTTTTTCTAATTAAAGCACAATATGTCAACATAAAAATGTCTCAAAAAGAAACGTCCCCAATTGGACATTTGTAAAAATTATGATATAATGCAAAAGAAAAATGGAATTTATGAAAAGAGGAAGAAATATGTCAGATTTTGTGCATTTACATATACATAGTGAGTTTAGTTTATTAGATGGAGCAAATAGAATAAAAGACTTACCAGTAAGAGCAAAAGAACTAGGAATGAAGGCAATGGCAATTACAGACCATGGTGTTATGTATGGAGCCATTGACTTTTATAAAGCCTGTAAAAAAGAAGGAATTAAACCAATTATTGGTTGCGAAGTGTATGTGGCACCTAGAAGTAGATTTGATAAAGAGCCTAATATTGATAACCACTATTATCATTTGATTTTATTAGCTAAAGATAATCAAGGATACAAAAATTTAAGTAAATTGGTTTCTATTGGATTTGTTGATGGCTATTACTATAAACCACGTATTGATTTAGAAGTGTTAGAAAAATATCATGAAGGCTTAATTTGCCTAAGTGCTTGTTTAGCAGGAGCGGTTAATCAAGCTTTATTAAATGGGCAAGAGGAGAAAGCAGAAGAAGTTGCACTATGGCATAAAAAAGTTTTTGGTGACGATTATTATATAGAAATCCAAAATAATGGAATTAAAGAACAAATTTTAGCAAATCAGAAATTGGTAAAATTAGCTAGAAAGTTAGATATTCCACTAGTTGCTACAAATGATGCCCATTATTTAAAAAGAGAAGATGCCTATAACCATGAGGTTTTATTATGTATTCAAACAGGAAAACGAATGAGTGACCCTGACAGAATGCGATTTGATACAGACGAGCTATATGTTAAGTCTCCAGAAGAGATGTCAGAATATTTTAGTGCATTTCCAGACGCCATAGAAAATACCGTAAAAATTGCAGATAAATGTAATGTAGAATTTGAATTTGGACATACCATCTTACCCAATTATGATGTTCCACCAGAATATCCAACGCATTTTGATTTCTTTAAAAAGTTATGTGATGATGGTATTAAAAAAAGATATGGAGAAAATCCAAGTAAAGAAATTCTAGATAGAGCAGAATATGAAATTAGCGTTATCAAAAAAATGGGATATGTTGACTATTTCCTAATTGTATGGGACTTTATCCATTATGCTAAAACACATAACATTGCCGTAGGACCAGGAAGAGGTTCAGGTGCAGGTTCTATTATTGCCTATGCCATTGAAATTACAGATATTGACCCTATGAAATATGATTTACTGTTTGAAAGATTTTTAAATCCAGAAAGAATTAGTATGCCTGATTTCGATGTGGATTTTAGTGATACACATAGACAAGAAGTTATTGACTATGTATCTCGAAAATACGGGCATGACCATGTTTCACAGATTATTACTTTTGGAACCATGTCTGCAAGAATGGTTATTCGAGATGTAGCAAGAGTATTAGATGTTCCTTATGCAGAAGCAGATGCATTAGCAAAAATGATACCAAATGAATTACATATAACTATTAAAAAAGCCTTAGAACAAAATATAGAATTACGTGAAAAATATGAAAATGATCCACAAGTAAAAAATCTATTAGATATTGCCATGGGATTAGAAGGAATGCCAAGACAGGCATCTACTCATGCATGTGGAATTGTTATTACAAAAGATCCAGTAGATACTTATGTTCCTTTATATGTTCGTGATGGACAAATCTCTACACAATATATTATGACAACACTAGAGGAATTAGGATTATTAAAAATGGATTTTTTAGGGTTAAGAACATTAACCGTTATTCAAGATACGATTGAATTAGTTAAGAAGGATAAAGGAATTGATGTTGAATTTGATAAAGAAATGGCAGACCCGAAAGTATATAAATTATGGCAAGAGGGAAAATCTTGCGGTATTTTCCAATTTGAGTCACAAGGAATGACAAACTTCATGAAAGAATTAAAACCAGACTGCCTAGAAGACTTAATTGCTGGTGTTTCTTTATATAGACCAGGACCAATGGATCAAATTCCAAGATATATTAAAGGAAAACAACATCCAGGACATAATGAATATACCCATCCAAGCTTAGAGCCAATCTTAAATGTAACCTATGGTTGTATGGTATATCAAGAACAAGTTATGCAAATCGTTCGTAATTTAGCTGGTTATTCTTTGGGAAGAGCTGACTTAGTAAGAAGAGCCATGGGAAAGAAAAAGCTAGATGTTATGGCAAAAGAAAGAGAAGTTTTTATCAATGGACAAGTAGATGAAAATGGAAATGTTATTGTGCCAGGATGTGTAAGAAATGGAATAGATGCAGAATCAGCCAATAAAATTTTTGACGAAATGGCAGAATTTGCAAAATATGCATTTAACAAATCTCATGCTGCATGTTATGCAGTAGTAGCTTACAGAACAGCCTACTTAAAAGCATATTATCCAGCAGAATTTATGGCAGCAACTTTAAATAGTTACCTAGGAAATTTAGATAAAGTTCCACAATATATTGATGAATGTAAATCTCTAGGAATTGAAATCTTAAAGCCAGAAATCAATAAAAGTAGTACCAAATTTACAGTTGAAGATGGAAAAATACGATTTGGCTTAGGTAGTATCAAAAATGTAGGAACCACACCAGTTGACAATATCGTAAAAGAGAGAAATGAGCATGGAGAATACAAAGGATTTACAGACTTTTGCGAAAGAATTGCAGATGAAGCAGTCAATAAAAAATGTATTGAAAGTTTAATAAAAGCAGGGGTATTTGACAACTTTGAACAAACCAGAAGCACCTTACTTGCTTCATTTGAAAGTATAGTAGATACCATTCAAAGTGGAAAGAAAAAGGGGTTTTCAGGACAAGTATCAATGTTTGACTTAGGTTCAGAAGAAGACAAAAAAGAAATGAACGAAAAGAAATATGTATTTGAAGAGCATGAAGAAATGTCAGAAAAGGAAATGTTATCAGCAGAAAAGGAAATGCTAGGAATTTACATATCAGGACATCCATTAGAAAAACTAAGAAGTCAAATCGAAAAACAAACCAATATCAATACA
>CALWZZ010000027.1 GCA_944386145.1 uncultured Clostridia bacterium
TAGGAAGTTGTAGCTTTTATACTCAAGATGGCAAGTATATAGAAACTATTAAAAGTTCACAAATGGAAGATGAAGGAAGATAAAAATAAATTTAGAAAAAAATTAGAAGCAATCAAAAGAAGAAAAATAAAGGGGATAAAAATCAAAAATGATAAAAAAATGGCTAAAAAAGAATTACAAAACGCTAGTAATATATATCATACTAATTATACTTGCATTTCTGATTTCACTAGAAAGTAGTGTTTCACCAATAAATAAAACAGAATATATTGCAACAGATGTATCGGTGTGGATAAGTATAGCAAAGGAAATGGCTCAAGGAGAATTAATGTATAGAGATTTCTTTGATCATAAAGGACCAATACTATATTTTATCTATTATGTTGGATATACATTAGGAGAAACTTTAGGAATATGGTTTATAGATTTTTTATGTAATATCGTAAATGCATTTATGATATATAAGATTTCAAATTTAATATTGAAAAATAGAGAAAAATCATTGATTATAACTATCATATGTATGTGTTTTATGCTAGGACTTTGTGAGGAAAATCCATGTACAGAAAGTATATCTTTGCCATTCATTTTGATAGCATTATATCAATTTACTAAATTTACACTTGATATAAAAAGATTTAATAAAAAAGAAAGTTTATGTACAGGAATATGTTTTGGTATAGTTTTACTATTAAGACCCAATATAGCAACACTGTGGGTAGTATATTATATATACATATTTATTAAATTATTAAAAGAAAAACAAATAAAACATTTATGCCAGATTATAGGATTTAGTATTTTGGGAGTAATAATAGTATTTTTACCAACAATAGTATATTTTATAAAAAATGGAATTGTTACAGATTTTATTAATACATATTTATTATTCAACTTAAAATATGCAAATAGTAAAGACGAAAATCTTTTTGATGTTATATGTTATTATTTAAATTCTACTAAATATATACTGCTTCTAATACTAGCATGTTATATAGTGATACTAATAAATATAAGAAAAAAGCTAACTAAAGTAGAAAATGAATTGATCATTGTGAGTTTTATATATTTCATATTTTCATGTTATTTAACAATTATGCCACAAAGAAAATATTTACACTATTTTATATCTATATTACCAACATTTATAATTCCAATAACAATATGTTTGAAATATATAAAAATTAATAAGGCAACAAAAATAACATTAGTAGAAATATCTTTAATAGTGTATCTATTAATATCAATATATAACATGCAAAATTGTCGCCATTCTAATTATGTATATGAGAAAATTTCAAAAGAGGTGCAAGCATTAACAAAAAAAGATGACAATGTATTGGTATTAGGTAATAATGCAACTATATATTTAATAGCAGACAGAGAATATAAGGGTAAATATTTATATCAAACCCCTATTGCCAATGAAAATGAAGAATTTGCTAAAGAAGTAGTAGAAGAAATAAAAAAGGATTTACCAAATGTTATAGTTAATACTATATCTAAGCTAAATGAAGAAGGACGACAAGATCTTACGAATTTTGAACGAAAAATAAAAGCAATATTGAATCAAAATTATACGACTAAAGGCAAAATAATCTATGTAAAAAGATAAATTTATTGTATAAGAAGGGAAACATATAATGAAAAAGGTTGCAGTAATAGGTGCAGGATATACAGGACTAAGTAGTGCAAAAAAATTAATTGAAAATGGATTTGATGTTACGATATATGAAAAATCCAATGAAGTTCGGTGGTATGGCAAAATGCATAAAATACAACAATACAAAAATAGAAAAACACTATAGACACATATTTAGAAGTGACAAGTATGTAATGGAATTATTAGGGGAATTTAATTTAACAGATAAAATGCAATGGAATGAAACCAAAATGGCATACTATTCAAAAGGTAAAGGACTATATGAATTTGGAACACCAATATCATTATTAAAATATAAGCCATTAACATTTATTGAAAAAATTAAATTTGGAATAAGTATTATAAAAATAAAATTAATAAAAAATTATAAAAAACTAGAAAAAATTACAGCAGAAGAATGGATTAAGAAAAATTGTGGAGAAGCAGTTTATGAAAAAATTTGGGAGCCATTGCTAATAACGAAATTTGGAAATCAAAAAAATGAAGTTTCAATGGCATGGTTATGGGGAAAAATAAATTTAAGAAGTTCATCATCAACAGCAAATGGAGAAAAATTGGGATATTTAGATGGAAGCTTTGAAGTATTAACCAAAAAAATAGAAACGTTTTTAGTAGAAAATAATTGTAAATTTAAAATGCATACAAATGTGACACAAGTTCTTAAAGAAGGAGAAAAATATATTGTAAAAACAGATAGTAATGAAGAGAAATATGATTTTGTGATTAGTACAGTTTCATATGATATTTCTAGAAAAATTTTGAAAGAAGTACTAACAGATGAAGAAAGTAGAAAAATGAAAGCCTTAAAATATACTTCTGCAAAAACTTTATTGATGTATTCCAAAAAGCAATTAACCCCTTTTTATTGGATAAATATAGGGGATACACAAATTCCTTTTGGAGGGATTATTGAACACACAAATATGATAAATAGTGAAAAATATAATGGAACACATATAATATATATATCTAATTATATGGACAAAAGTGATAAATTGTATCAATTGGATGCTGAGCAACTTTTTGATGTTTACTATAAAGATTTGAAAAAAATGAATAATCATTTAGAAAAAGAAGATATATTGCAAGTACAGTGTTTTGAAGAAGAATATGCACAACCGATAATTACTACAAATTACTCAAATAAAGTATTGGATGTACAATTAGAGGAGAAGGGAATATACATGGCCAATATGGCTCAAATATATCCAGAAGATAGAGGTATAAATTATGCAATAAAAATGGGATATGAAGTAGCTCAAAAAATAATCAATAATAAAGAAGTTAATAAGTAGATTGGTATATATGTTTTAAAAGTTACACAACTTTTAAAATCAAAAAAATAAAAACTTAAAGGAGAAAAAAAGATGGATAATTTTGTTTTAGTAGATGGAAACAGTATCATGAATCGAGCATTTTATGGAATTATGGGAAGCAAAATGCTAACCACCAAAGACGGAAAATATACAAATGCCGTATATGGTTTTTTAGCTATTTTATTTAAACTAATCGAAGATACAAATCCAAAATATATGGCAGTAGCATTTGACTTAAAAGCTCCAACTGCCAGACATAAATTATATGAAGGCTATAAAGCTAACAGAAAAGGAATGCCAGACGAACTTGCAGAACAAATGCCATTGATTAAAGAAATATTAAGGGCAATGAATATTGATATTGTAGAAAAAGAAGGCTATGAAGCAGATGATGTATTAGGCACACTTTCTAGATATGGAGAAAAACAAGGACTTCATGTGACAATATTATCTGGAGATAGAGATACTTTTCAATTGGCAACAGATAATGTAACAATTAGAATTCCTAGGACAAAAGGTGGAAAAACAGAAACCGATTTATTTGATAGAAATAAAATTATAGAAACTTATGGAATAGAGCCAAAGCAATTAATTGAAGTTAAAGGATTACAAGGCGATAGTTCTGATAATATTCCAGGGGTTCCAGGAATTGGTGAAAAAACAGCATTATCATTAATTCAAAAATATGGTTCTATCGAAAATTTATATGACAAAATAGAAAAGAATGAAGATGATTTAAAAGGAAAACAAAGAGAAAAAATAAAAGATAATAAAGAATTAGCAGAATTATCAAAAACATTGGGAACCATTAATTTAGAAGTACCAATCGAAGATACTTTGGAACAATTTAAGGTAGAAGAATGGGACAAACAAAAGGTTTTACAATTGTTTAAAGAATTGAATTTTAATAGATATATTGAACGTTTCCATTTAGCTGGCGAAAAAAATAGTGAAGAAGAAGCAAAATATACAATAGACTATACAACTGTCCAAAAATCCATCGAAGACGTTATTGAACAAATTAATACTGACAAATACATGATATTTTATTTACAGACAGAAAAAAATGAAAATCCAGAAAACATCATCAAAGAAACTATTACTGGAATGAGTGTATATCAAAAAGATAAAAAAGAAGCATATTATTTAAAGTTACAAGAAAATGAAATAGATACATTCAAAGATGTATTTGAAAATCCAGAAATCAAAAAGACAAGTATCAACTTAACAAAAGTGTATATTTTACTAAAACAAGTAGGAATTACACTAGACGGAATTGAAAATGATATATCCATAGGTGCCTATATTTTAAATCCTACCAATAATAAATTAGATTTAAAAAGTTTGGCTATGCAATATTTAGAATTGGATTTGGATGAATATACAGGTACAGAAGAGGATAATCAAAAACAAATGACGTTATTTGAAGAAACAAAAGCAGAAGATATACAAAAAACATCTGAAAAATATACATTGTATGCCTATATCATTGAAAAAATCAATAATATTGTCATAGAAAAATTAAAAGAAACAAACAGTTTTGAACTATATACTAATATTGATATGCCAACAGTAGAGGTATTGTCTAGTATGCAATGGAATGGTATGTATGTAGATGAAAAAGAACTAACAGCTTTTGGAGAAGAATTAACAGCCCAAATCGAAGTATTGACAAAAGAAATACATGAAATGGCAGGAGAAGAATTTAACATTAATTCTACAAAACAATTGGGAGAAATCCTTTTTGAAAAAATGCAATTACCAGTTATTAAAAAGACTAAAAATGGATATTCTACAGATGTAGATGTTTTAGAAAAATTAAAAAGAGAAGACCCAATTATCGGGAAAATATTAGAATATAGACAATTAATGAAATTAAACTCTACTTATGTAGAAGGCTTAAAACCATATATTAATCCAAAGACAAAAAGAATTCATTCATTCTTCCATCAAACCATAACAGCAACGGGAAGAATTAGTTCAACAGAACCAAATTTGCAAAATATTCCAACAAGATTTGAACTTGGAAAACGTGTAAGAAAAGTATTTAAGCCAGCAGAAGGAAAAGTCTACATTGACGCCGATTATTCTCAAATTGAATTAAGAGTATTGGCACATATTTCAGAGGACAAGCATATGATAGAAGCTTTCAAAAATAATGAAGATATTCATAAACAAGCAGCTTCAAAAGTATTTAAAACACCAATTGACGAAGTTACCAAAGAACAAAGAAGCAATGCAAAAGCTGTTAACTTTGGAATTGTCTATGGAATTAGTGACTTTGGACTAGCAGAACAACTAGGTATTTCAAGAAAAAAAGCGAAACAATACATTGATGAATATTTAACAGAATATGCAGGAATAAAAGCATTTATGGAGAATATTATTGAAAAGACAAAAGAAAAAGGATATGTGGAAACATTATTCCACAGAAGAAGATATGTACCAGAATTGAATTCAAAAAACTATATGGTAAGACAATTTGGAAATAGAGTGGCTATGAATACACCAATTCAAGGAACAGCAGCAGATATTATGAAAATAGCTATGATAAATGTTAATAAGGAAATAAAGAAAAGGGGATTAAAAGCAGAAATCGTTTTACAAGTGCATGATGAAATGATGATAGAGGCACCTGAAAACGAAAAAGAAGAAATAAAAGACATTATGAAAAAGGAAATGGAATCAGCTATACAGTTAAAAATACCACTAGTAGCAGAAATTTCAGAAGCCAATAATTGGTATGATTGTAAATAATAATGAGTGGGAAATTTTAAGTTTAGTTAAAGAATTTTTGACTGTGAAGCGAAACATAAAATCAAAAAGGAGAGAAAATTTTGTTAAAAAGCAAATATAAAATCATAATAGGCATGGTTATTATGATACTTGTAGTAACCATACTCATTATTCTGTTTAAAGATAAATTATTGAAAATAATGTACCCCAAAACATATAGTGAAATAGTATCCACATATGCAGAAGAATATAACGTAGAAGAAAATTTAATTTATGCTGTCATAAAAGCAGAGAGCAATTTTGACAGCAATGCAGTTTCTAACAGGGAAGCTATAGGATTAATGCAAATTGTAGAAGAAACTGCAATTGATGTTGCAAATCAAAATAAGATAGATGTTGATACAGAAAATATTACAGAAGAATTGTTAGATATAGATAATAATATTAATATAGGAACAAAATATCTATCAATACTATTAACACAATATGGCAATATGGAAATTGCTCTTGCGGCATATAATGCAGGGATTGGAACAGTCAATAACTGGATTGAGAAGCAAGTTATACAAGCAGACGGCTCAGATATCGAAAATATACCATATAAAGAAACCAATAATTATGTAAGAAAAATCTTAAGAGATTATCGTGTTTACAATGAACTATATGGATAATGTCCAATTGGGGACGTTTCTTTTTGAGACATTTTTATGTTAATTCAAATTATACAGAAAAATTGAAAAAGGAGAATAGATGGTAAAAAAATTTTTAAATATATTTTTAACAATTGTCATTGTAATTGTGATAATGATAGTGATATATTCTGTGGTTCAAAGCAGAGTATCTGGAAAACCATATACAAATATATTGGGATATACCCTTCTTGAAGTCGTAACAGGAAGTATGTCTGGAACAATAGAAATCGGCGATGGTGTTATTGTTAAATTAACAGATGAAGTTGCTGAAAATGATATTATTGTATATGAGAAAAATGGGCAATTAATTACCCATAGATTGATTTCAAAAGAAGAGGGACAGCTAATTACGAAAGGAGATGCCAATAACACACAAGATGAGCCAATTACAATCAATATGGTTGTAGGAAAAGTTGTACATAAAATTCCAAATCTTAATGCATGGAAAATTGCAATTGTACTGATAATGATATTGCTCATTTTGGTGTCTATAGTGGGACGTTTCTTTTGGGGACACTTTAATAAAAAATAGGTTTATTATAAAATTAGGAGATAACATAGTTTTAGAAAATTATATAATTTGAAATATTGAAATAAAAATATAAGAAAATAGAAAAGAAAGAAGGAAAATACATGAGAATTATATTAGCCTCACAATCCCCAAGGAGAAAAGAATTATTAGCACTAATTGTTCCAAAATTTGAAGTTATGGTAAGTAATCAAGAGGAAATGTTTAATAATACATTATCAGTAGAAGAACAGGTAACAGAAATTGCCTATACCAAGGCAAAAAATGTGTATGACAGAACAAATGGCGATAGAATTATTATTGGTTCAGATACAATTGTTACAAAAAATGGAAAGATATATGGAAAACCAAAAGATAGAAACCATGCAAAAGAGATGATAAAAGAATTAATTACAGGGGAGAAAGTTCATAAAATTATAACAGGATTAAGCATTTTAATAGAAGAGAATGGGATACTAAAAGAATATAAAACCTATGATACAGTAAATGTATATTTAAAAGATATGACAGATGAAGAAATTGAAAAATGGCTAGATACAGGAAATGCTATGGACAAGGCAGGTGCATATGGTATTCAAAATGAATTTTGTGTGCATGTAGAAAAGATAGAAGGAAACTATACAACTGCACTTGGTCTGCCAACACATAAAGTATATGATATCATAAAAGAATATATTTAAATGTGAATTATAACAAATTCTAAAACATCTCCAATCACATTCGTAATCAAATTATTTAATGAATACTTACCATGTAACATACATAGAACGAGTAACAATTAACAAAATGCTAGAGTGAGAAATCTTTTTTTAAAAAACGGTTGAAAAAATAATCATATTGTAATATAATTGTAACGAAATTGTAACAAAAAATAAAAGAAGGGAAGATATGCAAATGTTTAAATTTGGTTTTGGACAAGATGTAGGAATAGATTTAGGAACAGCAACAGTTATCGTATATGTAAAAGGAAAGGGAATTGTATTAAGAGAACCTTCTGTGGTAGCTGTTGACAATATAACAGGGGAAGTTTTAGCAGTAGGACAAGAAGCTAGAAGAATGCTAGGAAGAACACCAGGCAATATTGTCGCAACAAGACCATTAAGAGATGGTGTTATTTCAGATTACACCGTTACAGAGAAAATGCTAAAACATTTCATAAATAAAGTTTGTGGAAAATTTATTTTTGCACCACGAATTATGATTTGTATACCTTCACAAGTTACAGAGGTAGAGAAAAAAGCAGTTATTGACGCAGCTACACAGGCAGGGGCTAGAAAAGTGTATTTAATTGAAGAACCAATTGCAGCAGCTATTGGAGCTGGAATAGATATATCAAAACCATGTGGAAATATGGTAGTTGATATCGGAGGAGGAACAACTGATATTGCCGTTATTTCACTAGGTGGTTCTGTCGTTAATACTTCTTTAAAAGTTGCAGGAGATAAATTTGACGAATATATTGTGAAATATATTAAGAAAAAACACAATATTATGATAGGAGAAAGAACAGCTGAGGATTTAAAAGTCAATATTGGTTGTGTTTATCCAAAAATCCAAGATACAGAAATGGATATACGAGGAAGAGACTTAGTTACAGGACTTCCTAAAACATTAACTGTTCATTCAAGTGAAATGCTAGAAGCTTTAATAGAACCAGCTATGATGATTGTAGACGCTGTTCATTCTGTATTAGAAAGAACACCACCTGAACTTTCAGCAGATATTAGTGACAGAGGAATTTATATGACAGGTGGAGGTTGCCTAGTAGATGGATTGGACAAACTATTGCAAGAAAAAACAGGCATTAATGTCATGATTGCACAAGATACGGTATCATGTGTGGCTTTAGGAACAGGAAAGGCTTTGGATAATTTAGATGTGTTAGAAGGGAAAGCAAGGAATTAAATAATGAAAACAGTAGCATTTATAACATTGGGCTGTAAAGTAAATCAATATGAGACAAATGCCATGACACAGCAATTTATAGAAAAAGGTTACAAAATAGTTGAACATACAGAAAAAGCAGACATTTATATTGTGAATACTTGTACAGTAACCAATATGTCAGACAGAAAATCTAGGCAAATGTTAAGAAGAGTAAAAGAATTAAATGCAAATGCCATAGTTGTTGCCTGTGGCTGTTATGCACAAGTAGCCAAAGAAGAATTAGAAAAAATAGATGAAATTGATTTAGTATTAGGAAATAATGAGAAAAAAACAATAGTAGAACATGTAGAAAAATATATAGATAGTAAAATTCCTGAAACACAAGCAGAAGATGTTATGCGGACAAAAAGAATTTGTAGAATTTGGAGATATTACATTTACAGAAAAAACAAGAGCTGTTATCAAAATCCAAGATGGCTGTGACCGTTTTTGTTCATACTGTATCATTCCTTATGCAAGAGGAAGAGTAAGAAGTAGACAACCAAAAAATATTTTATCTGAAATTACAAAAATTGCTAAAGAAGGGATAAAAGAAGTCGTTATTACAGGAATTCATATTGCTTCTTATGGCAAAGACTTTAAACAAGAATATCGACTAATTGATTTATTAGAAGAAATCAATACCATAGAAGGAATTGAAAGAATTCGATTAGGTTCTATAGAACCATTGTTAATAACAGAAGAATTTGTAAAAAGATTAGAAAAATTGTCCAAAGTATGTCATCAATTTCATTTATCATTACAAAGTGGATGTGATGAGACCTTAAAAAGAATGAATAGAAGATATACAATAGAACAATTTAAAGAGATAACGAATTTATTAAGAAAAACATTTGAAGACGCAATTTTAACAACAGATATTATAGTAGGATTTCCAGGAGAAAGCGAAGAAGGATTTGAAAAAACATATACGTTTTTAAAAGATATCAAATTTTATAAAATGCATGTATTCAAATATTCTCCAAGAAAGGGAACAAAGGCAGCTGTTATGCCAAATCAAATAGATGGAAACAAAAAAGAAGAACGAAGCAGAAGATTAATCGAATTGTCTAATCAAAATGAAAAAGCATATAATGAAGCATATATTGGAAAAGAAGTAGAAGTCCTATTTGAAGAAGAAAAAAATGGTGTGTGGCAAGGGCATACCAAAAACTACATATTGGCACATTACAAAACAGACGAAAATATGGAAAATAAGATAGTAAAATTAAAATGTATAGGTGCAGAGAAAGAATATATAACTGTTTTTACTTCATAAAAAATAGTATTTTTCTGAAAATTAAAGAGATAAAGAATAGAGTTATTGGTAAAATGTAACAAAAATGTAATATGTTTGTAATGAATATTTAATAAAAAAGAACCAAAAAAGTCTTGATAAATAAGCAAATATATAGTATAAATAATATAGTAAAGTGTATAAACCTACAAAGGAGGAAAAATAAATGGCAGATATCAGAGAAGAAAATAATGTATTTGGTGGAGTAAAATTTGGAAATGAAAATGGAAACGAAAATAATAATAATAATGTAAATAACGGACAACAATTAGCCGGAAACAAAAAAACATCACTTGTAAAACAAGGATTCTGGTCAAAATTCAAAGCATTCTGGTTCCAAGAAATTGATTGGAATAAAGAAATAAAAGTAGAATTAACCCCATATCAACAAAAAGTGGAAGATGAAATAAACGAATTTTTACACCAAGAAATTACATGGGAAAAAGTGCATGATTTCTTGTTCCAAGAAGTTAGTTTCGGAAAAAAGAAAACAAATGTATAATGTCCAATTGGGGACGTTTCTGTTTGAGACATTTTTATGTCAACAAAAACGGATAAAGGCAATCCTAAATAAGATTCACATAAAAAATAAAATTTATTTTTTAAAAGTATAGCAAAGCAAAAGAAAATGTGCTATACTTTTTTTGTTATTAGGGGCAAAAGTATATAAAACGAATAAACATTTTCGTTAAATTAAAAATGTAAGGAGAGATGACAATTGCCCCGTGTAGCAAGAAAATTTAGTATAACAAAAGTATATCATATCATTTTACGAGGAAATGATAGACAAGATATTTTTTTTGAAGAACAAGATTATAGGAAATTTTTAAAAATAATAAGTATTACAAAGGAAAAATATCAATATGAATTGTATACATATTGTTTGATGACAAATCATGTGCATTTAGTTATTTATGATAAAAATAATCAACTTTCAAAAATTATGCAAAGTATTGAAATATCATATTCAAGCTACTTTGCAAAAAAATATAGAAAAAATGGACATTTATTTCAAAATAGATTTTTAAGTAAAAATGTTGAAAGTCAAGAATATTTATATAGATTGTGTAGATACATACATCAAAATCCTTTGAAAGCTGGAATTTCTAGTATAGAAGATTATAAATGGAGTAGTTATAAAGAGTTTATAAATAGTGAAAAAATAATAAGTTCAGAATTAATTTTATCGATGTTTGGTCAAACAAAGCTGGAGGCGACAGAAAATTTTATTTTATTTCATCAGTATATGTCAAATGAAATTAATGAAGAAATAGAATATGAAGGAATATCAAAATTAACAGATGAACAGGTAAAAGAGAAGATTCAAAAGCTATTAGAATTAAGAGAAATATCAGATATTTATATGTATGACAGAGAAACACGAAATAAAAAAATAAGCTTATTAAAAGATATACAAGGAACATCGAAAGTCCAATTAGCACGAGTTTTAGGAATGAATAAAAAAATGCTAGAAAGGATCATGAATAGCTAAAAATGTAAAATATGCAAAAAAACAAGAATCAAGATAAAAAACGGATAAAGGTTACATAAAAATGTCTCAAAAAGAAACGTCCCCAATTGGACAAAAAATCAGTAGAAAAGAAAGGAGTAAAGAAGGGGAAGGTTACATAAAAATGTCTCAAAAAGAAACGTCCCCAATTGGACATGGCAAAGAGTAAAACAATTTTTGTATGTAGTGAATGTGGAAATGAATCTAGTAAATGGCTAGGAAAATGTCCTGCCTGCAATAGCTGGAATACCTTTTATGAGCAAAAGGTAGTGGAAACAAAAGGTGGCAGTCATAAAGATTTAGCGAAAAGTGAAAATAAACCACAAAAATTAAATTCATATGAAGCAAAAGAAACGTTAAGAACTTCAACAGGTTTTGGAGAATTAGATAGAGTTTTAGGTGGTGGACTTGTAAAAGGTTCGCTTGTATTGTTAGGAGGAGAACCTGGAATTGGAAAGTCTACGTTGATTTTGCAAATTTGTGATAAGGTAAAAGGCGAAGGTAAAGTCTTATATGTTTCTGGAGAAGAGTCAGCAGAACAAATTAAGATGAGAGCAGATAGATTAGGTATTAATAATGATGATATCCTATTTTTAGGGGAAACAGATATTGATGTTGTCAATCAAGCAATTTTGGAAATTAACCCAAAACTTGTGATTATAGATTCTATTCAAACGATGTATTCAGAAGAAATTTCTGCTGCTGCTGGAAGTGTTAGCCAGGTAAGAGAAATTACTTCACAAGTGATGAGAGTTTGTAAATCTAGAGCCATCACAACTATCATTATTGGTCATGTAACAAAAGAAGGAAACATCGCAGGACCAAGAGTTTTAGAACATATGGTAGACACTGTATTATATTTAGAAGGTGAAAGATATTTTTCTTATCGAGTATTAAGAGGTGTGAAAAATAGATTTGGCTCAACAAATGAAATTGGTATGTTTGAAATGAATGAAGAAGGTATGTGTGAAATAACCAATCCTTCTGATATCTTAATTTCAGAAAGAGAAGATAATCCCGCAGGCTCATGTATTGTGTCTAGTATTGAAGGAACAAGGGCAATTTTAATTGAATTACAAGCATTAACAACACAAAGTATTTTTGGATTTCCTAAAAGGACAGCCAATGGAACAGATTACAATAGACTTGCACTATTAATTGCAGTTTTAGAAAAAAGAGCAGGAATGATGTTAGGAAGTCAAGATATCTATTTGAACTTAGTAGGTGGTATTAAAGTAAATGAACCATCTATTGATTTAGGTATGATTATGGCAGTAGCATCTAGTTTTAAAAATGTACCAATTCCAAAAGACATGGTCATTATTGGAGAAGTTGGACTAACTGGAGAAGTAAGAAGAATTAATTTAATTGATAAAAGGTTGAAAGAAGCCGAAAAATTGGGATTTAAGAGTTGCATAATTCCAGAATCTAACAAAAAAGACTTGAAAGAAAAATATAAATTAGATATAATAGGTGTCAGCAATATTAATGAAGCAATGAAGAAAATTGGATTAAAATAATTTAGAAACAAAATATTTGACCAAATAACGAAAAGAAAGGAGATTAATTTTGAAAAAACTAAAAGAAGATAATATCACATCAGTTTTAAAATTAATAGCTCCAGGAACACCAATTAGAGATGGATTAGAAAATATATTAAGAGCAAAAACGGGGGCGTTATTGTTAATAACAGACAATAACGAAGTCATCAAAGAAATTGTTGATGGTGGATTTATTATTAATGAAGACTATACATCATCAAAATTGTATGAATTAGCCAAAATGGATGGGGCAATTGTATTAAGTGGCGATATGAAAAAAATATTGTATGCAAATGCACAACTAATCCCAGAACATGAAATTCAAACATCAGAAACAGGAACAAGGCATAGAACAGCAGAAAGAACGGCAAAGCAAACAGGAGAATTGGTCATTAGCATTTCGCAAAGAAGGAATATTATCACAGTTTTCAAAGGAAATGATAGATATGTTTTAGAAGACACAGATGTTGTGCTAAATAAAGCAAATCAAGCAATTCAAACACTGGAAAAATATAAAAAAGTATTTGATAATAAATTAAACATCTTGAATGAATATGAATTTAATGATATAGTAACATTGCAAAATGTTGTACTTGCTATTCAAAGAGCAGAAATGGTTATGCGAATTGTAGAAGAAATCCAAAGGCAGATTTATGAATTAGGCGATGATGGTAGACTAGTAAAAATGCAATTAGACGAATTAATTGGTGGACTAGAAAAAGAAGAAAGTCTTATTATCAAAGATTACATGGTAAGAAAGAAAACAGAGCCAGAAGATATCTTAGAAGAATTAAAAGATTTAGAATATGAAGAAATCTTAAAAGAATCATCAATTGCAAAATTATTAGGGTATGAAAATTTTGATAATTATGATGAAGTGGCAGTATATCCTAAAGGATATCGAATATTAAGCAAAGTTCCAAGAATGCCAACAAACATTGTAGAAAACTTAGTAGATAGTTTTAAATCGTTTCAACATATATTGGCAGCAGATATAGAAAGCTTAGATGAAGTAGACGGTATTGGAGAGGTAAGAGCCAGAACCATTAAACAATCGCTAAAAAGAATGCAAGAACAATTTGTTTTTGATAACATTATCTGAATTTGAATGTTGGGGGATGTGTCAAATCGTTCAATTTTGAAATGAAAGGAACAGACTTTTTTATATTATAGGAAATTACATTTTTTTATAACGTAAAAAATCAAAAATTGTACAGAAAAATTGTTTTACAATTTTTCGCACAACAAATCTTATACGTCTTTGGGCTAGAACTTAAAAAAATAAAAAGGAAAGGAAAAGTGAAGAAAATGGAAAAAATTAAAAATGTTATATGGATAATTGCTTTAATCATATTAATTGTATTGATTGGGGGTATTAGTTATGGATATTATAGAAATGCAACTATGGAAGTTACAAGACCTGTAGCAACTATGGAAGTAGAAAATTTTGGAACAATTAAATTTGAATTATATCCAGAATATGCACCAGAAACAGTAGCAAACTTTATAGCTTTAGCAAATAGAGGATTTTATGATGGACTAACATTTCACAGAATTGTAAAAGACTTTATGATACAAGGTGGAGATAAAAATGGAGATGGAACAGGATTAGCAACAACAAGTGACTTAAGAGATGATGGAGATGATACAGAATATACAATAAAAGGAGAATTTATAGCAAATGGTGTAGATAATAAGCTACAATTTGAAGAAGGTGTTGTAGCAATGGCAAGATCAGATTACACCAGTTATTCATCATCATTAACAGAAGAATCATATAATTCAGGAAGCTCACAATTCTTTATTATGACTGCAGAAAATACAAGCTTAAATGGACAATACACATCATTTGGAAAAGTAACAGAAGGAATGGATATTGTACACCAAATAGAAGAAGTAGAAGTAAAAGCAGCTGATGATGCAGACACAACAGGAAATACAGAAGTAAGTACGCCAGTAAATCCACCAGTGATTACATCAATCAGAGTAGAAACAAATGGAATTGACTACGGTTTACCTGAAACATTAACACCATTTGATTATACAACATGGTTATATCAACAATATGGAATAGATCCAAGTACTTTTACAACAGTTGAATAATAATTGATTTTTTGTCAATACTGATAGTAGTAAAATTTGTTACTGAACGATAACCAAAATTTATAAAAAATATGTTGTATTGGCAATGAAAATTTTGCTTTAAGAAAAAATTTAAATAAAATTTATAAAACAGTTGACAAAATGGGGTAAAATAGGTTAAAATAAGAAATGTGCTAATCAAAAGGTGCACGTAAACTATGGTGGATGTAGCGTAGTTGGTTAACGCGCCAGTTTGTGGCACTGGAGACCGTGGGTTCGAGTCCCATCTTCCACCCCATATATATTGGGCTGTAGCCAAGCGGTAAGGCACCAGACTTTGACTCTGGCATGCGCTAGTTCGAATCTAGCCAGCCCAGCCAAGCAAAATAGCGACTTTCAAGAAATTGAGAGTTGCTATTTTTTATATTATGGTTATATACTAAAAAGAGCAAAACAAAATGGAATAATAATAAGTTTATATAAAAAATTGCGATTATCATAAATTTATGATAATATATTTCATAGGATTATCGTTTCAATAGCAGTATAGAAAGGAGCAAATGATATATTTACATAGTTAAATATATCATGAAAAATAAAAATGGATTATATGATAGCAATTATGAATTATTATAAATGCTTTTTGGGGAATATAGAAACGAAAAGCAAAAATAAGAAAAAAAATAGAATTAACATATCAGGAAAATTTAATATACAAAATGTTATCGTTTGGTTAATCATGTCTATATTCTTTATAATTATTGGTATAGCACAAAGACAAGAATTCTTTATACCACTTATTGTAATGTATTTATGTACAATTTTAGCAGTTATTATAAAAAGTATGTTATTATATAAAAAATTAGAAGGAAAACCAGTAAATATAAATATATATCAAAGAGACTTACCAAGTAATTTAAAACCTGCACATGTTAGGTTATTATTAAATGATGGATTGATAGATGAAATTTCGTTAGCATCTACAATAGTGGATTTAATAGATAAAGGTTTTTTGGATATAAAAGCACAGGGGAAAGAAATAGAAAACAAAGAGAATATATTTAAAGATAGAAACATTAGATTAATAAAAACAGAAAAATCAACAGAGCATTTATTAAAATATGAAAAGTTTTTATTAGAATGGTTAATAGATAAATATGGTGATGGAAAAGAAGTTACAATGGATAACATTCACAATGCTTTATCTAATAATATATATGAAGAACAGCCATATGAATTATTTATTGAATGGCAAGGATTGGTATTATTATCATTTCCGTTAAAAATATTTTATAAAATAAAAAGTACCGGATATGCAAGATTTATATATCTACTTTTCATTATATTAGGACTTCTTCCAGCAATTCCATGTATAGGACAGGCCTTAGCTATATATGGACTTGGGTGTTTAATGTTTGCAAGTCCACAATGTATATTAAATAAAATAGGAGTCGAGGAAATTGATGAATGGAAAGACTTAAGAAAGTATTTGTTAGATTTTTCTAATATAGAAGATAAAACGATGGAAATGGTAAAGGTTTGGAATTTTTATTTAACATATGCAATGGTTTTAAATATA
>CALWZZ010000028.1 GCA_944386145.1 uncultured Clostridia bacterium
TGCATATTCTTCAACTAATCTTCTAACTTTTTCCTTATCCATTTTACTAGTTCCTCCGTTTCCTTAATAATATCTTTACATTTATCTTTATTCAGAGATTCAAATATCTCTTGTTTTTAAGTTGGATATCTTGCTTCAATATTAAGAGTGAAATAACATCCAAAAAATCTTTTTGTTTTTCACTCATTAATTTATATAGATTACTTTCTTCTGCCAATCTTATTAATTTATGTGTATATGGAGGCTGTTCTTAAAATATGCTTTAAATATTTTTTCAATTACTTAATTATACATAAAACCAACATATAAATATCTTTTACTTTTTAACATTGCTTTTGCTGTATCTAAATCATATTCTGCTAGTTCTTTCCAATATTCTACTTTATCAAAATCACTAATTTTAATCTCCTCCTTATACCGATTTTTTATTTAATTATGATAATATTATAACATAGTTTTTATAAAAAACCTATATTTAAATAAAAATTTATTTTTTATTTAACATTTTTTATTGTTCAATCATTCTTTACAGTAAAATTTTTATTGAATATAAAAATATTAGCAATATCGCAAATATTTATCGTATTAACCCCATCAATTTGGATTTTCTTTTTTACACAATTAATATTGGTTACAATTCCTTCTAACACACTATACCTTCCATTTTTGTAATATTTTATTTTTACATAACTTCCCCTTTCGATTTGGTTAAATTTATTGTTTAATTCTGTTAGTGTTTCTTCTGATAATTCTTTTTTATCTTCATATTCTATTTCCTTTTCTCTTAGAGCTTCTTGTAATCCTTTTAAGGCATCAAAGGGAAGAAATTGTTTTGCCCTTGCCACTCTATTTACCACCATTATGACCTCCTATCAATTGATTTCTAACCATTGTTGTTGCGCCCTCTTCTAAGTCCATTCCTCTAATAATTGTATTTTTCCCCATTTTATGTTTTATACTACACATTGCAAGTTCTAGCTTTCGTTCTTTATCTATTTTTTCTTGATTTGTAAACAAACTTAATTGCACATTTTCTGTTTCTACTACATTTGCAAAATGCACACCTATTCTCCTAATTGCCACATTTCTATTTGTAGTCTTGTCATATATATCCAAAAATACTTTTAAAAGTTCTGAGTATACATTTGTAAAGTTTATTATTTTTCTTGTTCCACCTGTTGCTTTTATGATATCTTTAGAATAACCTATATACAAGCCTACTGTATCAGTTACTAGGTTATCTTCTATCAGTCTTAAACTTCCCAACTCTACCATTTCCTTTAAAACTAATCTTGTCTTTTCAAAAGAATAATCTTCAAATAATACTTGACTGTTTGAAATGGAATTTGTTTTAGGTTTATATGCTTTTATATCTGCAATTGTACAGCTTTCTCTTCCCCAAGAATGGTCAATTAAATATTCTGCATTTACACCAAATTCCTTATATAATTTTTTAGGGTCTGTATGTGCAATATCATACATATCAAAAATTCTCTTTTTGTTTAATCTTTTTTCGATACCTTTTCTGATTTGCCAAAAGTCTGATAGCGATTTATGGTGCCATAATTCTTTTTTATATTTTTCTTCATCTAAATATCCAATATTAGTTGCACTATGTTTTGCTGTTATATCTAATGCAATTTTTGCTAAATACATATTTGTTCCAATACCTGCTGTTGCTGTTATACCATATGTTTTAAATATGTCTTTTATAATTCTTTTAGCAAGTTCCATAGGGGTTACTTTATATAATTTTAAATATTTTGTTACATCCATAAATGCTTCATCTATTGAATATACATGTATATCTTCTTTTGAAAAATATTTTAAGTAAATCGCATATATATTGGCTGAATATTCTATATATTTTTTCATTCTTGGCATGGCAACAATATATTTTATGGTTGGCGGAATTTCAAATATTCTGCATCTATTTTTTACACCAAGCATTTTCATTTTTGGAGATATTGCTAAACAAATTGTTCCTTTTCCTCTGCTCTCATCTGCTACTACTAAATTTGTATTAAAAGGGTCTAATCCTCTTTCTACACATTCTACAGAGGCATAAAAGGTTTTTAAGTCTATACATAGATAATATTTTTGCATTATCTTCACGCTCCATTAAATAATTTAAAATTATTATAGCACCAATCCTGTTCTTTGTAAACATTTGTTTGTGTTTTACCTCTAAGAAATATTTTCCATTTTTGTTATAAATTGGTATATTAATACCTATGATATACATACTTTTTATAATATATGAAAAGCAGGAAAGCACCTATAATACTTTCCCACTTTCGACTATACAATTAAATCCTTTGTTTTCATTATTTCTAATTGCTTATTTATTATAATATCTCTTTATTTAATTTTTCTAAAAATTTAGCCACACCATCATTATTATTCGTATCAGTAACCTCATCAGCAACTTCCTTTATATCTTCTGGTGCATTTCCCATAACTACACGATGTCCAACCACTTCAAACATTGTTAAATCATTATAACTATCCCCTATTGCAACAGTGTCTTCTAAATCTATTTTTAAATGCTCACATAGCTTTTTTATCGCATTTCCCTTACTTGTACCTTTAGAAGCAATATCTAAGAAAAATGGTTGTTCTTGTGGAAGTCTACTGTCTACTAAACATTTAGATGAGTTTGCAATTTCTACATTTTCTAGCAAATTTACCTCTTCTTTAATCTTTTTTATTTTCTCTAAATTTGTACTTGAGAAAATACATTGTGTTATAGCATTCTTCTTAACAAACTTCTCTATTGGCTCCTGTAACACGATGTTTGATGGAATATTTGTCGGGTCTTTTACAATTCTATCTCCTTCAGCATTAATAGCCAATTGTACATCGTATTTTTCAGCCATGTGATATAATGTTATCATCATTTCATTTTCTAATTTGTTTTGGTATATGACCTCTTTTTTCTCATAATCATATATTTCTCCACCATTACATACAATAACACATTTACTTGCCAATGCTTCTTTACTTACCTCTTCTGTATATTTTCTACGTCTTCCTGAACAAATTACAACTTGTATACCTTTTTCAACAATTTGCTGTATAGCTTCTTTTGTTCTATTAGTTATTTCTTTCTTATCATTTCTTAACGTTCCGTCTATATCAATAAAAATAATTTTATACACTTCTTTCCTCTTTCCTTTTTTAGACTTCAAAGAAATTTTACCATAAGAACTTTCAAATTACAACAAAAAAAGTACAATAATATATTTTACTGTACCTTTTATCATATATAAAAAATTAAACAAGTTCCTTATATTCCTCTTCTTCAAATTGTTTTAAATAGTCAATATATTCTTCTAAGCACATATCATGTTCCTTCATATATGTTGCATTATCTATCCCTACATATCTATAATGCCATGGTTCATAATTTATCATGGTAATCTCTTTTTTATCTGTCGGATATCGTAAAGTAAATCCGTATTTATATGAATTTTCCATTAACCATTTTTGTACATCTGTTTCTTCTTGTTTTTCATCTAATATTTGATATTTTTTAGAAACAATATCTACTGCTAATCCTGTTTCATGTTCTCCTGTTCCAGGAATTGCCACCCAGTAAGAAGCTAAATTTTCTGCTTCATCAGAACTATATCCAAATCTTTTATATTCTTTTACTTTATTGTTATATAATTGTGTCTGTTTTTCCCTTGTTCTATAACTTGAACAGATAATAGGCGATAAGCCTTCTTCTCTTGCATCACTTAACATTTGTTTTAAAGATTCCGCAACTCTTTTATCTATTTTGTGAGTTGTTTCAACTTCTTCCAACTCTACAGAATATCCTTCTGGAATTTTATGGTCTCTGTTTACTAATACTAATTCCCAATCAGAAGTATTGCTATCTATATCTTTTTCTTTTTTATTTTCCTCTTCTTTTTTGTCTGTTTCTTCTGTATTTGTTGTATTATATAACTCTTCTACATTTGCACTGACTTCTAATGAGGCTTGTACTTCTTTTTGATATGTAACATATTTGTATGTAATGGCTAAAGCCAAAACAATTAATATGCATAGCAATATACATATACTTGTATTTATTATATTTTTAATTTCATTTCCTTTTATTTCTTTCATACCATTATTTTCCCTTTTACTTTTATCTACCTGTATTTTAACATGGATTTATAGTTCTCTGCAACAACATTATTTTCCATTTTTATATTACCAGATTTAATTAAAAGGTTACACATGTATAAAAAATATGTTATTTTAAGTAATTTTTATCGAAAAAACTTTTTTCTTTTCTTCTGTATCTTCAGTATTTTTCGTATTTATCAAAATATCTTTTCTTCTATATACCGATAAAACCAGAGCCAAACACATCATATTTATAATTAATCCTGTTCCGCCATAAGAAACAAAAGGTAATTCAAAACTTGCTTCAATCCATAAATTTAAGTTCATCAAAACATTAAATACACTTTGTAGAATAAATAAGCAAGAAATTCCAATGATTAACATTTTGCCATAGCTATCTTTAACTTTGATAGAATTTATAATAAGTTTTACAGAAATTAAGATAATCGTTATAACAAGCAAACTGGCAACTACCCAACCACAATGTGCTAAAATACTGATAAATGCCTCTGACGTTCCTTCATCGAATAATTCTATTGTATTACTCATATCATCTGCTTCGCCAAATAGATTTGCAGAATTGATAATTATTTCTTTATTAATACCAGTCCAGCCACCTCCTGCTGGGTCAAGTTCTGGATAAAATGATAACATGATTCTATCTAATCTATATGGTTCTAAAATGCATATTGTGATAACGATTATTCCCAAAATGCATGGCACTGTCCATAATTTTAACATATTTAAAACTTTATTCTTACTCTTTTTAGTTATATAAATGTTAGCAATAATAAAATAAGATATTCCTAAGACAAATGCAGATGTCATTGATGGAATGGTCATTAATAACATTAGAGAAAATACACTTAGGATAATGATTTTTATCAAATTTTTATCTATTGTTATTGTTTTGATATTCGCGATACCGATTTCTAATTTATGCTTTCCAAAATCCTGCATAAATCCTATAAAAGCAATTAAAAATAATGGCATAGATACCGTATTAACCGAAACTGTAAATATGTTTCCTATATTTATATGAGGGATACCATTTACTTGGTAATTGCTAAACGTTACTGCATAAATAATTAATACAGAAGCAAGTACATATATATAGTTTGAATATTTCGCAATTTTCGTATAGTCCATAAAATATATTACTGTTCCTAATACAAAACCTATTATTAGAAATATGATTGTTTTAACAAAAAATGGTATCTCCCCTATTGAAAATAGATGTGCACTTGTTTTTATGCATGCAACTAAAAATGTAAAACATAACAAAATTACTAATAATATTAATAATTTATAATCTAATTTTGGCTTATGAATTTTATTTAATTGTTTTCCTAAGTTTTGGGCATCTCCCATTTCCTGAATGGCTTTATCAATAGCCACTTCTTCACTTTCTCCTTTTTTCATAAATTCTTCTTTTGCTTCTTCTATATGATTTTCTAACTCTTGACCAATTTCTTTTCTAATTGGTTTGTATTTAATTTCATTGCATACTTTATCCAAAAAGTCTTTAATTTGCAAATGAAACACCCCCTAATACTTTATTTACACCATTGCTGAAAATCTTCCATTCTGTTTCTTTTTCTTTTAAGACATCTTTTCCCTTTTTGGTTATAGAATAATATTTTCTCTTTTTGCTAGTTGATTCATCCCAATATGATGTGATATATCCTTTTTCCTCCAAAGTATGTAATATAGGATACAAAGTTCCTTCCTTTAGTTCAAAAACATTTTCTGATGTTTCTTTTAATTTTTTAATCATTTGATATCCATACATATCTTCTTGTTTCAATAAGTTTAAAATTAACATAGTTGTACTTCCCTTTAATAATTCTTTATCTATTTTCATATTTTCACCCCCTTTATACCTAGATAATCTATGTATTTTTATACATTGTATATCTAGGTATAAATATTGTCAAGAAAAAAAGAGAAAAAAATAAATTTTTCTCTTATATTTGTTTTATAACTCTACAAGGATTGCCATGTGCTACTGTGTTTGATGGAATATCTTTCGTTACAACACTGCCAGCACCAATGGTTACATTATCTCCAATTGTTACGCCTGGCAATACCACAACATTTCCACCAATCCATACATTGTTTCCAACTTTAATTGGCTTTCCAAATTCTAATCCTTGATTTCTTGTTTCTACATCTAACGGATGTCCAGCTGTGTAAAATCCACAGTTTGGTCCAATAAAGACATTGTCTCCAAATTCTACCTTTGCCACATCTAATATGACACAATTATGATTTACATAGAAATTTTCTCCTACATGCGTATTATATCCATAATCACAATAAAAGTTAGATTCTACTTGCAAATTCTCTCCTGTACTTCCTAGTATTTTCTTTAGAAATTCTTTTCTCTTTTCTATTTCGTCTGGAGAAATATGATTATATTCATAACACAATAATTTGCATTTTCTCACTTCTAAAGCCATTTCTTTATCATTTGCCAAATTGTATAATTCTCCTTTATCTCTTTTTTCTTTTTCTGTCATCATTTTCCTTCCTTTCGTTTTTTACTTATTATTCCCTATATTATCAAAAAGTATTAGCATAATCAATACTTGTTGCAAGCAACTTTTTTATTATATAAGAAATGCAATTTCCTATAATGTAAAAAAGTTGCAGTATCCTATAATCTCAAAAAATAGGATTCTACAACTCTTTCGGCTAATCAGATAAATTTTTAACAGTAAATTGTAACATTTGATTTTTGCTAAATTGAAATATTTTGTTTCTAAATTTGCCCTACTAAATCATTATATTGATTTTGTAATGTTGCATTATTGAACACGATTGTATCTCCATCAATCTCCCAACTATTTTGATTTTCTGAAAGTAAATTGATAACTTGTGATTCAATATCTAGTATTCTTGTTGCTTCATCTAATGAAGCTTCTATTTCTGCATTATCTTCATCTAGAGCTGTATCTTCTGATAAGGCAATCTCTTTATATAAATCAACATAATAATCATCTAGATTTTTATTTTCTATATATGACATAGCTCCTTCATTTGTTAATAATTGCAATACTTCATTTTTATATTGCTCTAAATTTGTTTTTGATTCCTCTAAAAATTGTTTTGTTTGTACAAAATCTGGTCCATCTTCTTGATAATTTTCTGGTGTTAATGCATTTACAATTCTTTCATCATTTAAAATATTCGCAATATCAACAGATACATTTACCACATCTGCTAAATAATCTTTCATGGCTTTTTCTAGAACACCATAATCTCCTGTTGTTTTTAATTCACGTATTCTTTGGTCAATTTGGTCTAAGTCAATGTTTTCTGCACGTGTTAAATTCTCAAATTCTAACATTTCTTGTCTTAAAATGTCCTCTTGTTTGAAATCTTTAACGACTAAAATTCCAATTCCTATGGCAGCAACAAGTATAATTGCTATTATTACACCAATAATTGCTTTTTTCATATAAAAATTCCCCCTCTTCTCAAATATACATATATATTACCAATTTAATTCATATTTGGCAATACGTTTTTGATTTTTTATTAAATTCGAAATTTTTATTGTATAATTTTTTTAAATATACATATACTATTACTACATTTAATTTCTATTAAATGTTTTCGTTATTTCGTTTATTGACGTTTTAAGACCTCTTTTAGAAGAGGTCTTATCTTAAATCACTTTGTCCTATAACTATTATATGTTTTTTAGTCTTAAACTATTTAAGGTAACTGTAACACTACTAATTGTCATGCTAAATGCTGCAAACATAGGGTTCATAGTTATTCCTAATGGTATTAAAATTCCTGCTGCAATTGGAATCATACAAATATTATAGAAAAATGCCCAGAATAAGTTTTGTTTAATGATACGCATTGTTTTTTTGCTAATCTTTATTAAATCATTAATTTTGTCTAAATTATCTTTCATTAAAACAACATCACTACTATCCATAGCAATATCTGTACCACTTCCAACAGAAACCCCAATATCTGCCTTTACCAAACTGATACTATCATTAATACCATCTCCACACATCATTACCAATCCATTTTCTTTTAGTTTTGTGATTTCTTCTGCTTTTTGTTTTGGTACAACACCTGCAATTACGGTTTCTATCCCAATGCTTTTTCCAATTGCTTTTGCTGTTTTTTCATTATCTCCTGTTAGCATAACTGTTTGGATATTTTGTTTTTTTAGTTTATCAACAACTTCTTTTGCATTTTCTTTGATAATGTCTTTTACACCAATTAAAGCAATTAGCATATGTTCTTTTGCTACAAATAAAATGCTATTTCCATCATTTTCTAACGTTTCGTCATCATTCATTTGATTTTCTTTTATCGTTTTATTAATATCAATATTGTTTTCTAACATCAATTTTTTATTTCCAATAAGATAATTTGCTTTATCATAGTTTGCTTCTATTCCATATCCAGAAATATTCTTAAAATCCGTTACTTCCTTAGAATCCATTTGTATATGTTTTTCTTCTGCATATTTTACAATGCCTTGTGCAATTGGGTGTTCAGAATGGTTTTCTATATTGGCAACTGCTTCTATGATATCTTCTTCTTTTAAGTCAGAATAATTAAATATTTTGGATATACTTAAGTGTCCTTTTGTTAATGTTCCTGTTTTATCAAACACAATGGTCTTGATTTTATGTGCATTTTCTAAACTTTCACTTGATTTTACCAATATTCCATTTCTACTAGCTAAACCTGATGCCATCACAATAGCAAGTGGTGTAGCCAATCCCAAACTACATGGGCATGCTACAACTAATACGGTTATAAAGATATTGATGATGAAACCAATGTCTTTTCCTAAAATAGCCCATACAATGCTTGCAAGCACAGCAATTATTATAATTGCTGGTACAAAATATCCACTAATGGTATCAGCAATTTTAGCAATAGGTGCTTTGGTATTTGTTGCTTCTACTACCATTCTAACAATTTCAGAAACAGTGGATTCTTTTCCGATTTTTTCTGCTTTATATTTGATAACCCCATCATAGTTAATACTACCTGCTATAACCTTATCATTTACCGTTTTCTTTACTGGTACACTTTCTCCTGTTATAAATGATTCATCTATATGTGTTGTCCCATCTAATATTTCTCCATCTACTGCTATTTTTTCTCCTGGTTTGCAAATAACAATGTCTCCTTTTTGGATTTCATCTAATGTTACTTGCTTTTGTTTTCCATCTTTTTCAATTGTTGCTAGGTTTGGTGTAATCATCATCAAATCTTGTATTGCTTCTTTGGTTTTGTCTTTATTTCTTCCTTCTACATATTTTCCAATTTTTATAAAGAAGAGGATAATAACGATAGATTCATAATATAAATGATGGACAGCTTCTGTATCTCCTGCAAAGATTAGATATGTATTATATAAACTATATAATAAACTACTAATAACCCCTAAGCCTACTAAAGTATCCATGTTTGGTGTTTTGTGTACTAAATTTTTATATCCATTTTTAAGAATATCTCTTCCTAAAATGATGGCAATCATAGATAACACAAATTGCACAACTGCAAAATATATTGGATTATGGTGCATATTTAAGATATCAAAAATCGGTAACCCTACCATTTGCCCCATAGAAATATATAAGATTAAAATAGCTAGTATTGTTAGTGCAATTAGTTTATATTTCTCGTTTGAAGCTTTCTTTTTTTCCTTTTCTAATCTGTCAATTCCTAAACTTTCAAAACCTGCCTTTTCTACAAATTTTTCAATTTGTGGAATATCTAATATTTTTTCATCATATTCAATACTAGCATTATTCATGACAAGATTGACAGAGGCTTGTTTAATGCCTTCTTGTTTATTCAAGTATTTTTCTAGACCGTTAGAACATGCACTACAAGTCATTCCATCAATTTTCAATAATACTTTTTTCATGATATATTCCTCCTATATGACAAATCTCGCTTCGCGAGAACTTTTCTAATTTAACTATATATTTAAGTTCTCGAAGAAGCGTAAAGATTTTTCTGTACAACGTTGTTTTTTTGTTGAATAGAAAAAAATAATTTTTCCTATTCAACAAAAATAATGCTTCTCTCTAGCAATTGCAAATTAGACTACCTCAAAGCCTGCGTCCTCAATGGCTTCTTTAAAGTCTTCTACTTTGGCAATTTTCTCATCATATTCTATTTTGGCTAACTTATTCTCTAAACTAACCTCTACTGCATTTACACCTTCTATATTGCTTAATACCTTTGTTAATCTTTTTGAACATCCTTCACAATGCATTCCTTCAATTTTCATTTCTATATTTTTCATAATTATCACACATTCCTTTCTTACTTCCAATCAGTTTATATTTTACAAAATTGTATTTATTTTCAAACTTATCACATTAGATTAAGTTTATCTTTTATATTTATTTTTATCTCATTTTTTTAAATAAATTCATAATTTCTTCTGTCACTTCTGTATTTCCTTCTTTAATTTGTTTTGCAATACATCTTTCTAAATGTTTTTCCAATATAACATTTTCCAGACTTTCTAATGCCTTATTTACAGCCAACATCTGTGTTAAGACATCATCACAATATCGGTCATCTTCTATCATTTGTTTAATACCTCTAATTTGCCCTTCGATAATGTTTAATCGTTTTGTTAACTGCTTTTTTTCTTCTTCATCTCGATACGTTTTCTTCTTAGAAGTACAACATTGATTATCCATTTGCTCCATCATATCCTTTCTAAAACATAAATTTAGTTGAAAAAGAAGACATTTTCATCTTATAAATTATTTTCAACTATTGTTTTTCAAAAAGATTATATACCCCCATAGGGTATTTGTCAAGACTAACAAATCTCTCTTCGCGAGAATTTTTTTCTACTTTTCTAACTTAACTATATATATTTAAGTTCTCAAAGAAGCGTAAAGATTTGTCGACGCGAAAAATTGCTATGCAATTTTTCTGTACAATGTTATTTTTTGTTGAGTAGGAAAAAGTATTTTTCCTATTCAACAAAAAAAACAGATTATTAAACTCTTGTCTAATAATCTGCATTCATTTTGTTTTTATTATTTATCTAAATAATCTTGAACTTTTTTGATAAATATTGTTCTAGCAATGATATCTAGGATTGCATAGATAAGAATAACAATTCCTACAATTCTAAATGCTAAAGTTGTACTTACTAAAATAACAATTCCAGCAATTATCATTAATAAAGAACATAAAACTGTAACTGTCCAAAGTCCTGATTTTGTATCTTTCCATACTAAAGATGTTTGGAAATTTTTTATACCTGATGCAATGATCCATATTCCTAGTAATACTCTGAAAATGCCTGTGATTACATCTGAACAAAATAGAACAATTACACCTAATACAACTGCTACTAGTGCAAATGTTAATAAGTAATCTTCTTTATCCTTTGATGTAAAATAATCTACTAATTTCAAAAACCCTATTATAAATAAGATTGCTCCTAAAAGAATAGATATCACAGATATCATTTCAGTTGGTTTCATTATTAGTAAAATTCCTAATATGACAAATAATAAAGATATGACAATGTCTGTCCAGTTTGTTCTTTTTAAAAATTTTTCAAACATTTGTATCTCCTCTCTTTCTTTTGTATTTTGTTCATTGAAATCATATCATAAAAAAAATAAAATGTACATATTTTTTTGAAAATTTTGTATTATTTTGTCATTCCTCTTTTTAAGAGTTCTATTTGTCTGGTTAATTCCTCTTTTCCGTTTTTCTTTTGATACCTTTTTATGCATAACATCAATAATTTCTGCTCTCAAAATACAAGTAATAATTCTTAGCATATATTCTATATCCTTCTCATTTTCGATATTTAGCATATTTGTATTGATATAACAATTCGTTTTATCTATATCTCTTAAATCTTTAAATTGTTTTATATCTTTAAATATATTTACATTTTCATTTCTCAATTTATTAATAATATTTTGAAATAATTTTATTTCACTTTCATTGTAATTTTTATCTACAAAATAAGAATATAAATCTAAAGTTGTTGAAAATATGTTGCCCTCATTTTGTATTAATAATCTTTCAATTTGTTTTTTTTCATCATTCAAAAAATTTTCAATAATGTATTTTAAAGCATCTTCTTTATCTTCAAAATATTGATAAAAACTTCCTCTAGGTATCTGTGCCTCTTCAATAATGTTACTAATTGATGCTTTTTCAAATGTATTTCTAGTAAATTCATTTTTTAAAGCTTTTTCAATTTTTTCTCTTTTTTCATTATTTAAGTTATAAAATGTAGACTTTGGCATCATACACCTCCTTGTAGTAGATACGAAAAATTGCATAGCATTTTTTCTGTACAATATTATAGGATATTTCCTATATAGCAAAAAATAGTACTTCAAAAAAGCACTACTTTCCCCTTTAATTATGCATCTTCATTTTCTTTTTTAGCAATTACTTCTTTTCCATCATAATATCCACAGTTTTTGCAAACTCTATGTGGCATTACTGGTTCATGACAATGTGGACAAGTTGTATATGCTGGTTGTTCCTTTTTCCATGTTGATCTTTTAGCATGTGTTCTTGCTTTAGACCATCTTCTTTTTGGTTGTGCCATCTAAATCCCTCCTTGCTTAAGATATATGTATATATCTATTGTAATTTTATCGATATTTTTTAGTCACTATAAGATTATACAAGTATTTTCATTTTTTGTCAACTATTGCCACAATATTTTTTATATAAATCTTGTACATTTTTCTTTGTCAAAACCTTGTCAATTCCATCTATACTTACTTGTGTAAAAAAATCAGTTAGCATATCTTTGAGTTTTTCATTCATTAACATTTTTTCTCTTTCTTTTTTCCAGTATTCTAATTGATACCCCTTGTTCCAATTCTTTCCTTGGTACACAATTCCAGCAGATAATTTATCACATAACATTTCTGCAACATACTTATATGGCATAATTGGTGTTGGTTCTGGTGCATTTCTATCTACCCAATATTCACTATGATGTTTATTTCTTCCCTTATGATGTAACCATGCTTCTGAATAGCCTTTGTCTTGTTTTGCACCAACAATGGGAGAACGATTTCCTTCATAATAATGAATACTTTCTAAAAACTCTGTTGGAGAATATTTTGATAAATCATGTACAAGCCCTCTCCATGGTAATCTTACTTTACAACACAATTTAAAAACCACCCATCTATGCTTTGTGATTAATATAAAATGTTTCACAACATTTTTTAATAAAGTTTTTTGTTTCATCTTTAACTACATCCCTTTCTAGATGAAAATTCGTTTGAACAATAGCGGGCTTTTTAAAACATTTTATCTGTTTATAACATTTTAAAGCCCGCGTTATTGTTCGGCGCCAAATTTTACGCCAGTAAAATTTGTGTGCAATCATTAGAGCGAAGCGACGTTCTAGTATAGGAAAAATCGAGTTTTTCCTATACTAGAACAAATCGGAAAGCCTTAACATTTTTACTAATTTTATATTTTCTCTTTGGTTTTTCGTAAATTTGTTCTGTGCCAATTTTTCGTTAGAAAAATTGTGTACAATGTATTTTTATATATTAGGAAGTCAGTATGACTTTCCTAATATATGAAAGCAATAAAATTTTCCATAGTTAAAATTACAATTCTTCTTCAATCTTTTTCCTATGTTTAGTCTACTATAAATTTTTTTTAAAATCAATAAATTTTATTTGTTTTTTTGCATATCATATATAGATTGGAGGTATAAAATACATGTGTGGATTTACTGGATTCGTTAATATCAAACAAAAATTAAAAGAAAATTCTAAAACGATTTTAGAAAATATGAACAATACATTAGCCAAAAGAGGACCTGATGAAGATGGCTACTTTATTTCTGACAAGGCGTGTTTGGCACATAAACGATTAATCGTTATTGACCCAGAAGGTGGAAAACAACCAATGATAGAACATACTTCTTATGGGGATTACATCATTTGCTATAATGGGCAAATCTATAATACAAAAGAACTTCGAGACATTTTATTGGAAAATGGTTTCACATTTAAAGGACATTGTGATACAGAAGTCATTTTAAAAGGCTATATCCATTTTGGAAAAGAGATTATTCATCATTTAAATGGTATTTTTGCATTTGTCATTTGGAATACAAAAACAAATGAACTTTTTATGGCAAGAGACCATTTTGGTGTAAAGCCTTTGTTTTATTCTATATATCAAGATACCCTTGTTTTTGGTTCTGAAATAAAAGCAATATTTGAATATCCTGGAATTGAAAAGATTTTAGATAGTCAAGGAATTTCTGAATTATTAGGAATTGGTCCTAGTCATACACCTGGCACAACTATTTTTAAAAATATATATGAATTAAAACCTGCTCATTTTGCTGTATTTAATGAATATGGTTTAAAAATCAAACGTTATTGGAAATTACATTCCGAAGAACATAAAGATACTTTAGCACAAACTTGTGAAAAGGTTCGCTTTTTACTAAAAGACGTAATTGAACGTCAATTGGTTTCCGATGTACCTTTATGTACGTTTCTATCTGGAGGATTAGATTCTAGTATTATTACAAAATTTGCAGCAGATTTTTACGAAAAAGAAAAATTGCCACCTTTAGATACCTATTCTATTGATTATGTGGATAATGACAAAAATTTTGTTAAAAGCGATTTTCAGCCAAATTCCGATAACTATTATATTGAATTAATGTGTAAAAACTTGCACACAAAACATCATAACATTGTAATCGACACGCCAGAACTTGCTTCCTATTTATATGATAGTATGATTGCCAGAGATATGCCTGGTATGGCTGACATTGATTCTTCCTTGTTATTATTCTGTAAGAATGTAAAACCAGAGCAAACAGTTGCTCTAACAGGCGAATGTGCAGATGAAATTTTGGGCGGATATCCATGGTTCTTTAGAGAAGATGCTTTAAACAGTGGTACATTTCCTTGGTCAATCGCCATTAGTGAGAGACAAACATTATTAAATCCAGTTTTAAGCAAAAAAGTACATTTAAAAGAATATATTGATTATCGTTATAATGAAAGCTTAGAAGAGGTTGAAATTTTAGATACAGATTCTAAAGAAACAGCTGAAAAACGAAAAATTTCATATCTAACCCTAAACTGGTTTATGCAGACATTGTTAGACCGTTCTGATAGAATGGCTATGTATAATGGATTTGAACTTCGTGTTCCTTTCTGTGATTACCGATTAGCCCAATATGTATGGAATATTCCTTGGGAAATGAAGGCTTTAAATGGAAGAGAAAAAGGATTACTTCGCTATATTTGCAGAGATTTCTTACCTGCTGAAATTGTCGATAGAAAAAAATCTCCTTATCCTAAGACACATAATCCTACGTATTTAGCTAAAGTAAAAGATATGCTAACAAATATTATGCAAAATCCAAATGCACCAATTAATGATTTGTTAAATAGAGATTATATTTTAGAAATATTGAATACAAATGGTTCTAGTTTTTCTAGACCTTGGTTTGGTCAGTTGATGACTGGGCCTCAACTTATGGCTTATTTGTGCCAAGTAAATATGTGGCTTGAAAAGTATGAGCCTAAGATTGAAATATAAATGCTAAAAAGAACACAGCTGTGTTCTTTTTAGCAAACTCTTTTTATTTAGTATGCTAAAACATCTGTATATTCATTTTATAATAATTCCATTGCATTATTATACTTATCATTATAAAATTCTTTACTTGGTTCTGACAACTTATTATAACTTCTTTTTAATTTTTCTACTACAAAGTTTCTTCCCTCTTCTATACTCATATGTTTATTGACATATGCTAGATACAGTAAACTTGGTATGCTATCAAAATGAGATATTGCATCTGCATCAGCTACACACTTTTCTTCTATGGTTAATTTTGCATTATTTACACTACCTCTGTGATTTAATATACATTCTTTAACTTTATTTATCTTTTCTTCTTCATAATTAAACTGTTTTAAAATATTTTCAGCGATATTGGCTCCATGTATATGATGCATTTCATATAAACTATAATCTGTTATAGAGGCAATATCATGTAGCCATGCTGCGATGATTACAATTTCCTCATCTGCCCCAAATTCCTGAGCTAATATCTGTGCATTTTTTACAACTGCTTCTATATGATAATAACATCCTATTCCAAATTTATTAGAAGTGACACTTGCTCTTTTATATATTTCTTTTTCCAAATAATTGATAATATCTGTTCTCATTTAAATTTCTCCTTAATATGTATTTTCTATTTATCTTTTGGCAATTTGTTGTTATTTGCTATCTTTTTATTCTCTGATTTAACTCTTCTCTCTAATTTCTTTAAATCTTCTGCTGGTTTCAAATTTTCAGGTTGTATACCTCTTTTATTTAACATATTTCTCACACTCAAATTATTATCCACATGCTCATCAGTTATACTTTCTTCACCATACATATCTTTTTCAGTCACATTGTAATTCGTCATTTCTGTGGCTAGATTTTTTGCTGCAATTGTTAATGTCGGTAAAAAATCTGCTAAAGGTCTATTTTCTTTTACACCATATTTTGCTTTCATCTGCATTGTATTTAATCCACCAAATAA